>NC_008268.1:3070000-3374000 GCF_000014565.1 Rhodococcus jostii RHA1
ATTCGATCAGACCGAGGTCCTGGTGGACGAAGCGCACCCCGGCGTCGTGCAGCACCGTGGGGTCGGCGGGCAGTGCCAGTTCCTCCCCGTGCACACGGATACTTCCGGTTGTCGGGGTGTGGTATCCGGCGAGCAGCTTGATCAGGGTCGACTTCCCGGATCCGTTCGCGCCGAGCAGGGCGTGGATCGAGCCCGGCCGAAATTCCAGATTCACATCGTCCAGAACCCGATTTACTCCGAATTCCTTTGACAGTCCGATGATTTCGACACCCGGTGACGAGTCGTTCGATGTCATTGCGGTTCTCGTTTCTCGGTCGGTGACCATGTGTTATCCGATCCCCCACAGCTGCTCGAACTTCGCGCGGAAGTCGAAGTTGCCCTGCCATCCCTTGGTTTCGAGTTCGGCCGACCGGTCCGGCGGGAGCTGGGACAGCGAGTCCTTGTCGAACAAGGCGACCGGGATGGATTCGGTGAAGTCGAACGCGGGTAGGCCGTTGGTCATGCGGTTGACGTTGTCGATTGCCGCGTAGGCCAACCATTCTCGCGGGTCGGCGAAGCACACCTTCTGCACGCCGCCGGCGCGAATGATGTCCAGGTTCTCCGGGTTGCAATCGAAGCCGGCGCCGGAAACGGAGTCGGTGAACCCTGCGCGGTTGAGGCCGTTGCTGACGCGGAAGAGGCACGAGTCGAAGCAGGAGACCCAGTTGAGCTGGGGGTTCGCCAGTCTGGTGGCCACCGCTTGCGCGGCGGGACCGATCGTCGGATCTTCGAAGGTCGCCAGACTCCAGTCCTGGGTGACGACGTCGCATCCCGGGCAGTTCTCCGGGGTGTCGAGGTAGTCCTGCGAGCCTTTGTACTGGCCGTTGACCACGATGTACAGGTCGGCGTTGCGCATCTGCAGCATGCCGAGATCGCCGTCGCTCTTCCACACCGCGTACTGCGCGACGGACTCTCCGGCACGCACCCAGTCGAAGGACACATCCGGGACCGTGTCGGGGGTGTTCTTCAGTGATCCGAGGGTGACCACCTTGACGCCCGCCGCAAGGGCACGCTGGAGCGCGGACTGGACGCGGGTGGTGTCCACGAAGATGAGGATGACGGCATCGACCTTCTCGTCCACAGCCGTGTTCAACGCGTTGAGCTGGACCTCAGGCTTGCCCTGGCCGTCGGAGATCTTCGGCACCCAGCCGAGCTTCTTGACCTCCGATTCGATGGCCTTCGCCGGTCGACTCGACCCGGTCGAGGCCATTTGCTCCGGGATGAGGGTGATCCTGAGGCCTGGCCGGGGCGGCGGGCTGGTTTCCGGTCCCGTCCACTGGTTGTCCTGCATTCCTGCGTCGAGGAGTTCGGCCGCGCCACCGCGTGCTTTCTCCACCGCCGCCTCCCGTGCGGCCGGGTCGACTGCCGATCGATCCGAAGGTGCTGTCGAGCAGCCCGTCAGCAGGAGAATCACGCCAATGATGGCGACTACGACTCCGCGCCTTTGCGAAGCGGTCCGTGCGATTGCCATGTCGTTCCTTCTGCGTATACCACCCGTCGGCGTCACCGAGAATGGACGAGTTGAGTTGTGCTGCAGGCATATGCGGTCACTGCAGCGCCCCGGAAGGTGATTCGGGGCATGTTTGGCCGCCACGATCACTTCGCAGAGTGATCGAGTACGTGTAGGTAAGGCGGGAGGGGGCGATCCGCCCCGTCAGCGCGTGGTGTCGGTCATTCCCTCTGGCGCGAGGACGTCAGCGTGGCCCGGTGGCGCACGATTCGGCGGAGGTGGTTCTCCGCGGCGAACCGGGCCCGAGCTGGATCGCCTGCTGCGATCGCCTGGGCGATCTCGAGATGTTCCTGGACGGTGTGGCCGGCTTCGGACGGGTACCCGGCGCCGGCGCTGTACGAGTCACTGAGGTAGTCGTTGACCGGCCTCATGACCAGGAGGAAGAAGGGGTTTCCGCTTGCCTGCGCGATCTGCTCGTGAAAGGCCAGGTCCGCGTCCAGGAACTCGGATGTCGACGGGTCCGCCGCCTCCAACCGCTCATTCAGTCGCGTCAGCTCGGCCAGGTGGTCGTCGGTGCGCCGAGCGGCAGCAAGAGCGGCCATCTCGAGTTCCAGAACGAGCCTGAGCTCCATCAGCTGTTCGAAGGAGCCCTCACTGAGCCGGAGCAGAAGGCCGTACTGTTCGGCGATCACGCTGCCGTCCACCGCAGCCACGGCCATTCCCCGCCCCGGGCTCACCGTGACCAGACCACGCTGAACGAGCAGTCGCGTCGCCTCCCGGACTACCGTCCGGCTGACCTCGAACCGCTCGGCCAGTTCGGCCTCCGTCGGAAGCCGCTCGCCGACAGCAAGACCCAGGATTTCGTCCTGAAGTGTCTGAGCGACGACATCAGAGAGGCGTTGCTTCGAGCGAGTGGTTTCCGACATGAGAGAAATGTACGACAAAGTCTGCACTGTGGTCAAGCTCACGTCAGAAATCAATGGTCGATTTCGGAACAAAGCGCAGGTGAAGAGCAGCCGGTGGCAGAACCTTGCCATCTCAACAGGTGCTGGTGTCGATCTTTGTATGATGATTGAGGTCCACAGAGCGCCGCAGAATACGGTGAAGAAAAGATGCCCATCACGACGCCTCTTCGGGCTCCACCTCACGGACGCCGACAAGCGCCATGTCGACGCATCGGTGCGCCGGTCGCCATCGACGAGGGAGCGAACACGGCCTCGGCGATGCAGCCGCAGAAGTGGCTGAACTGAGTACGAACCGGACAGAACGGGTTCACACGATTACCCAGCCGCGCAGACCCTGCCGCTCGCCGCGCCAGCGGTGCCCTTGTGTCTACGACCTCACCGCTGCTGGGCGATATCGCCGGCAAGAATGGGGGTCCTGTGGTGGTGGGAGGCCGGCCACCTGCAGAAATGGCTATGAAGCACCGGGTTTGGACGACATCGGGGCGGCAGCAGCGGCATACTGCCCCAATCTGTACAGCTACTTCCCGAGGTAGGCGGATCTGCTGGAGGCGACACTCGAACGTGGCACCAGCGCTCTGTGGTTCCTGCTGCACGCCGTGTTGCGGGAGAACGACGACCCGCGACCGAACCTCCCGGCACCGGATGTCGATGGACGGAATCGAAGCCGTTGCACACCCTCAGGTGATCGAACGAAGATGGGACTGTGATCATCGAACGCAGTTCCGTCGTCGGCGCACCGATTGGACAGGTGTGGGCGAGGGTCGTCGACCCGGAGGGGATCAACGACGAAATGCGTCCGTGGATGACGATGAGCATCCCGCGGGGCCGGGAGTCGATCACCATCGACTCGGTCCCGGTCGGCGAACCGCTCGGTCGGGCGTGGCTGCGGCTGTTCGGGCTGGTCCCGTTCGACTACGACGATCTGACCATCGCCGAGCTCGAACCGTACCGGCGGTTCCACGAGAAGTCGACGATGCTGAGCATGCGCCGGTGGGAGCACGAACGGACGCTGCGGCCTTTCGATGACGGGAGCACCGGCGTCCACGACCGGATCACGTTCGAGCCGAGGCTGCCGCTGATGCCGCTGACGCCGGTGCTCGCCCGCGTCCTGGGCGCGTTCTTCGCCCACCGGCATCGCCGTCTGGTGCGGCATTTCGACTGACGGGCTCGCCCAATGTCACACCGGTGCAGTCGGACTGAACCAGTGTGACATTGGGCGCGGCAAACGAGTCAGTGCGCCGTGTACCCACCGTCGACGACGAGTTCGGTGCCGGTGGTGAAGCCGGACTCGTCCGAGGCGAGGTAGAGCACCCCGTACGCGATCTCGTCGGGCTCCCCCTGCCGCGGGAGGGGGTTGCCCGAGACGAGTTGACGGTAGTACTCCTCCGATCCGATCGCGCTGCCCTCGGCCGACCGCCGGCTCATCGCCGTCCGCATCGACCCGGGGTGGATCGAGTTGACGCGAATGCCGTGCGGCCCGTACGTGACGGCGTCGGCCTTGCTGAGCAGCCGCACGGCACCTTTCGACGCGTGGTACAGCGGGACGTTGGAGCCTCCGGTCAACCCGTGGATCGACGAGAAGTTCACAATGCTGCCCTTCTTCCGGCCAATCATGTGGGGCACCACGTGCTTGGTGGTCAACCAGACACCTTTGACGTTGACGTCGAAGATCTGGTCGAACTCGGCGACCGACGCCTCGTGCGACGGCGCGGGCCGCCCGATGATGCCGGCGCAGTTGACCAGGATGTCGGGAACACCCACCGTCTCCACCACCGCTGCGACGGTCTCGGCGACGCCGGCCTCGTCGGTAACGTCGACGGCGAACGACGTGATCGCCGTCGAATCCCACGGCGCATCCGGCACTTTGAGGTCGAGGGCCGCGACCAGGGCGCCCTCTCGTGCGAGCATCCGCGCGGTCGCGCCGCCCAGGTCGCCGTTCGCCCCGGTGACGACGGCGACCTTCCCTGCGACTCGACCCGTCATGACCTACCTCCCACTGCTGCGACGGCCCACGGGCCGATCATCGGAATCCATTCGGTGATGTCGTACGACGCGACGAACCCGTGCGTCCGGAACGGGTCGGCGTCGACGACGTCGACGACGTCCTGCTTGCCTGCGGCCTCGTAGATCATCGCCGCGCCGGGTTCTTCTCCGGCCGCGAACGGTCCGGACCCGAGGATCAGCCCGCGGTCGGCGGCGGCCTGCAGGTGGCTTTTGTGTTCGGGACGGTGCTCGTCCCGGCCGGCCGTGTCGCCGGTGTAGGTGTAGCGGACGAGGAAGAACGGCATGTCAGACCTCTTCCAGAACGGTCGGCGCGACGGATTCGCTCCGCAGCGACGCGAGGATCTCGGCGTCCCGGCCGATGGTGTATCCGAAGACGAGGGCGGGCCCGATGTTGGCGCCGTAGCCCGGGTAGCCGCCGCCGAAGATGCTGACGGCCGCGGAACCGGCGGCGAAGAGTCCGGGGATCGGCTGGTTGTCGTCGTCGAGGACCTGGCTGTGCCGGTCGACGGCCAGACCCGAGTAGGCGCCGAGGTCGCCCATCTCGATCTCGCGGCGTAGTACGGCCCCTTGTCGAGCGGCTCGAGGTTCGGGTTGGGCTGGTGCTCCATGTCGCCCTTGAAGTGGTGGAACCAGTTGGATCCGCGATTGAACTTCGGGTCCTCCCCCTTGGCGGCGCCCGCGTTGAACTCGGCGAGGGTCTTCTTCAACCCGGCGACGTCGACACCGATCTCGAGGGCGAGTTCCTCGACCGTGCCGGCCTTGTGGAGGAATCCGGTCTTCTTGAAATAGCCCTGTGGGATCGGCCACGGCTTGGCGTAACCGATCCCGTACTTGTTCATGGCTTTCGAGTCGGCGATGATGTAGCCGAACGTCTCGTTCTGGCCGACGTTGTCCTGAATCATCGCCATGCCGAAGTCGTGGTAGGAACTCGACTCGTTGGCGAAACGTTCGCCCTTGCGGTTCACGGCGATCAGACCGGGGAGCCCGAATGCCCGCAGGTGCGGGAAGATCCGCTGCTGCCCGCGCAGACCGGTGAACACCGTCACCGGGGCCCACGCGGCCGGCTCGTGGACGTCGGTGTCGACGTGCCCGCCGAGCGGCGCGGCCAGACGCACATTGTCGCCGTCGTGCCCGACCGTGGGAGTGAAGTGGTTGTCCCCGTGCGGATCATGACCCCAGTACTCGGCTCGCAGCGCCGGATCCGACGAGTAGCCGCCGGCTGCGATGACAACGCCGAGCCGCGCCTCGACCGTTCCCGCGTGCACTCCCCCGAGCACCGCCCCGGTGACGACCCCGTTCTCCGACTGCAGAATCTTCGTCACCGGCGTCTCGGTCCACATCCGGATGCCGAGCTTCGCGGCGGACGACACCATCCGCACCATCAGCGAATTGCCGTTGGTCCGGTCGAACGATCGGCGGCAGAGCACCGTCTCGGCCCACGTCTTGAGGAGCTTCTTCGACACGTAGGCAAACGATTTCCACGACTGGTTGGCGTGGAGGAACTGGGCGATGTCGGGTCCGACCTCCGGCATGTAACCGAACACGGTGTAGGTGTCGAGGTAGGGGCGCAACCGCAACCGGTTCTCGCCGAGCGTGCGCGCGTCGACCACCTTGCCCGAGATCGCGCGTCCCGACGGTTTCGCGCCCGGCGCGTCCATCTGGTAGTCCGGAGCCATTTCCGGATAGACGAATTCGACGTCGGTGTCGCGTTCGAGCCAGTCGATGGCCTCGGGCACCTCGTCGAGGAACGTGTCGACCATCTCGGCCTTGTAGCAGTCCTTGGCGAGGGCGCGGATGTAGGTTTCGATCTCCTGACGGGTGTCACCCTGCGCGACGCCCTGCTTGTTGCCGGGCACCCACGCCCAGCCGCCCGAGATCGCGGTGGTGCCGCCGAGCCACTGCGACTTCTCGGCGACGATGACGCTGTGCCCTTCGCTCGCCGCCTTGAGTGCGGCGGCCATGCCTGCGGCCCCGGATCCGATGACCAACAGGTCGCATTTGACGGTTTTCGAGCTCATACGTGGACCTTCCCTGGAGAGTCGGCACTCGATCAGGCGTCGGCGAAAGGGCTGGTGTGCAGTGCCTTTCGGCTCGCGATGCGCGATCGGTGGCGGTGTGTTCGCGACAACCACTCTGACCGACCCGAGACCCGAGTCACAGCGCGACTCCAATGGATGGAAAGAGTTTCTGTCAGTGCCGCGATCCGCGCGTCATCGCCCGGGTAATGCCGCGCGACGCCGTCGTCAGCGCCGCGACCACCGACTGCGGGTTGGCCTGATCGTGCGGAATGACGACGGACAAGGCGGCGATCACCCGGCCGCCGTCGGTGTCCCGCACGGGCACGGCGACTCCCGTGGCACCCGGGGTGATGAGACCGGCGGCCACCGCGAAATGCTGGTGCCGCACCTCGGCGAGGAGACGTCGCATCTGGTCGGGATCGGTGACGGTGGCGTCGGTGTAGCGCTCGAGCGGCTGCGACAGCAGTTCGTCCTGCACGTCGCGGGACGCGTTGGCCATCAGGACCAGACCGGACGAGCAGGCGTGCACCGGAAGACGTCCGGCGATCTTGGTGACGTTGACGACGGACCCGCGGGTGGAGAGCCGTTCGACGAACAGCACCTCGTTGCCGTCGAGGATGCCCAGCTGGGTGTGCTGCTTGATCGCGGCGTTCACGTCCTCCATGAACGGCATCGCGGCTTCACGCAGGCTCAGGGTGTGCGAGCCGCGGGAGCCCAGTTCCCACATCCGCACGCCGATGCTGATGCGGGTGTCGTTGCGTTCGAGGAGGCGGTACTTCACGAGTTCCCCGACGATGCGGTGCGCCGTCGCGACGGGGAGGTCGGATCGACGCGCGATGTCGGACACCGACAGGGACGGTGTGTCCGCGTCGAAGGAGGACAGAACCCTCACGACGCGGGCAGTGACCGATTCTCCTGTCGGTGTCCGTGACATCGCCCTATTGTCCTCCGGCTACTCCCGCGGGGGCGACGGACGCCCGAGGTCGGCCAGCGGCACCCGGTACGTCTCGCGGGCGGTGAAGGCGGCGACGGACGAGACCAGCATGCAGAGGGCAGTGAACACCGCGACGGGGACCCACGCGTTCACCCCGGTACCGAGCAGCGCCCAGCCGATCGCCGGGGCGAATCCGGCGATGAGGAAGCCGATCTGCGTGCCGACCGCGAAACCGGAGTAGCGCACCGGCGCCGCGAACATTTCGGTGAAGAAGCTGGGCCACAGGCCGTTCACCATCGAGTAGAACAGGGTCATCGTGAGCAGAGCGGCGAGGAAGATCAGTGGAATGGAGCCGACGGAGATGGCCCAGAAGTACCCGAAGATCGTCACGGCGCACCCGAGGGCACCGGTGATCCAGACGGGGCGACGTCCGACGCGGTCCGACAGCTTGGCGAGCAGCGGGATCGCGACGATGGACCCTGCGATCGACACCGACGACGCCCACAGCATCGTGGTGCGGTCGATGCCGACGTCGGGTCCGGTGGCGTAGGCGAGCCCGAAGACCGTGAACACCGTCTGCCCGACCGCGAACAGCGAGCACAGCGCGATCCGCAGGACGTCCCGCCACTGGGTGGTCACGACGGTGACGACGGGCAGCTTCTGCACTTCCGCGTGCTCGCGTGACTCCTCGAACACCGGGGTCTCGTCGAGCTTGGTGCGCACGAAGTAGGCCACCACGAGCATCACCGCGCTGCACCAGAACGGAATTCGCCAACCCCAGCTGTCGAGTTGATCCTTCGGCAGCGCGGCCACGGGGATGAAGACGAGGGTCGCGAGGACCATCCCGGCGGCATATCCGGTCATCGTGAAACTGGTGAAGAACGCCCGTCGCCCCTCGGGTGAGTGCTCGAGCGTGAGGGTGCTGGCGCCGGCGGCCTCACCGCCCGCGGAGAATCCCTGTGCGAGGCGGCACAGCACGAGGAGTATCGGGGCGGCGATGCCGATCTGCTCGTACGTGGGCAGGAACCCGATCGCGAGACTGGACAGACCCATGATGAGCAGCGTCAGCAGCAGAATCTTCTTGCGGCCCAGCTTGTCTCCGAAATGTCCCAGCACGATTCCGCCGACGGGCCGGGCCACGTAGCCCACCCCGAACGTCGCGAGCGCGGCGACCGTCCCGATCGCGTCGTTGCCCGCCGGGAAGAACGTGTGCCCGAAGACCAGGGCGGCGGCGGATCCGTAGATGAAGAAGTCGTAGTACTCGAGTGCACTGCCGAGGAACGACGCGAGTGCCGCCTTCTTCGGCGTCTTCGCGACCTCGGTGGGTGTCGCGGTCGTCGGGCTGTCGTGCGTGACGGCGGATACGTTCATCGACTCTCCTGCGATCGGGCCTGGCGTTGTGTGACACAACGTGCCAACAGGCCCACGCGTGCGCAACGTCACATCCATCCATTGGAAAGCCGGCCTCACGCCCCGGACGAACGGGACGAACGAGCGTCCCGTTCGTTCGACAACTGCTACTGGTGCGCCGGGGACAACTCCCAGCCGGTGCTCATGTCGCGGGCCAGGTCGGGCACCCGCCGCAGCACCCGCTGGCTCTCGACGAAGTCGCGGAACGGGATGGCCAGCAGGGCCCGCAACTCTCCCGGACGACCCTCGGCGAGCCGCTGGTAGGACGACGCGATGTCACTGACGATGTACTGCCAGCGCGGTTCGCGATCGGCCCAGTTGAAACCCGGCAGGGGCGTGCGGAGGCGATAGGCCGAGCCGTTCACGTCGCCGTCGACCGACATCGGCGCAACCTGTCCCGGTGCGCGCGAGCCGGGAACCGACGGTTGCGCCGCGAGGGTCGTGGCGTAGGTGAGCGCGCGGCCGACGCCGTCGCGGGCTGCCGCGGTGACGTCCCACTGATCGGCGATGATCTGATTCTGCTCGCGCGACGCCATCCGGAACAACGCGTCCGCGTAACCCACCGGAGTGCCGGAGAAGATTCCGTTCCACGCAATCTCGGCGTTCTCGTCGAGCAGTCCGGCATCGGCCATCTCCTCGACAGCGGCCCGGCCCTCGTTCAGGTACGCCTCGTGCATGGGCACCATGTCGAAGTAGATGTGCTTCTGCATCATCAGCAGGCGCTTCTGGTACCAGTCCATGTCGTCGGCGGTCATCGCCGGTCCGACGCCGGCGAGCGTTCTCGGGTCCGCAGGCAGGAGCGTCATCGCCTCGCCGGGTAACCCACGGACCGTGGACGCGACGGCGTTGCCGAGGGCGTGGACGGCGTCGACTCCGAGCACGGTGCGGCCGAGGTCGAGGTCCCAGAAGCCGGCGGCGAACGATCCTCCCGCCAGCCCGGCCATGCCTGACCAGTAGAGCTCGGTGCGCTGGAGTTGGTACCGGCCGTAGTTCTCGTAGACCCGGTCGACCACCGCGGCGTTGGCGATCAGCCCGGCGTTCGGATCCCACGCGGCCAGGTCGATGCCGGACGCCTCGGATCCACGAGCGAGCCAATACTGTTGCAGAAGAGCGGAATACCGCGTGGGAGCTATGCCGTCGGAGCGGGCGGCCGACAGCGCGGCGCCGAGAACGGCGGAATCGATGGGCAGCCGGGGGTCGAGTCCGCCGATCGACTCCGCCGCCGCGTTCGCCGGCGTGATGTCGAGCAGCCGCTCGTAACCGGTGGCGTGCGCGACGATCGGCGGCGGCGCCGCGAGCGCGACCACCCCGAGCAGCGTGACGAGCACCGCGCGGATCGTCGTGGTGCGGACCCACGGCGATTGGCAGTGCACAGCACCGGGCATGTCAGGTATTTCACAACATATATGTGATGCCGTCAGGGGTTTGCCCGAATTGCCGTCGGCGCAATGCATCCCAGGTCAGCGCACGTGAGTGACAAAGCGTGCCCCCGGACGCTGTGCCACTCACATGGGCTGGGGACCGAGCTGGCCCAGGACGGCCGAGAGGATGGTGTGCGCGCTGCCGATGACGGACTCGATCGGCTGCGGGTTCTCCGACAGCACCCATTGCTGGGCGATCATCAGCACGGCTCCGACCAGGCCGGTCGCGAGGGTGCGCAGGTGGAAGTCGGGGAATGCGGTCCGGTCGACTGCCGGACCGATGACGACGAGAACTGCATCCACGAACGACCGGGTGACGCGGCGGTAGGCGTTGTCGACCTCCGGCCCGACACCGAGGACTTCCTGGAATGCGATCCGCGGGATCCGCGGGTCGTCGGCGACGGATCGGAAGAACGCGGTCAGCGCACCGCGCACCCGCGCGTCGAGATCGGCGCCGCCGTCCCTCGCGCCGCGCAGGACGCTGTCGCGCAGGCGGTCGGTCACGCTCGCGTACGCGGCCAACAGCAGGGCCTCGCTGTCGTCGAAGGACTCGTAGAAGTAGCGCTTGGTGAGCCCGGCCGTCGAGCAGATCTTTTCCACCGTCGCGGAGCGGTATCCGCTGGTCCCGAACACTTCGACGGCCGCGTCGACGAGGCGCACGCGACGCTCTTCCTGACGCTGACGGGGACCCGCACCGCGGTACGTGCGGCCCGTTTCGTCGAGGTTGGGCGAACTCACGCCCCCATATTGACACCGCGCAGTTCCAGTTACAAACTGACACCGAACGGTGCCAGATCACACGCCAGGAGATCCCATGCCCACGCTGAGGAACAAAGTCGCACTCGTCACCGGGGCCGCGCGTGGTATCGGCGCGGAGACGTCACGCGCCCTCGCCCGCAAAGGCGTCAAACTGGTTCTGATCGATCTGGACGCCGAACCGCTGAACGCGCTCGCCGCCGAACTCGGCGACGACGTCGCGATCGCCGCGACCGCCGACGTGTGCGACCTGGCCGCCGTGCAGAAGGCCGTCGACGCCGGTATCGCAAAGTTCGGCGGCATCGACCTCGTCCTCGCGAACGCCGGCATCGCCAGCTTCGGCTCGGTCCTGCACGTCGATCCGGCGACGTTCAAGCGGGTCATCGACATCAACATTCTCGGCGTCTTCCACACCGTCCGCGCTGCACTGCCCTCCGTGATCGAACGCAAGGGCTACATCCTCGTCGTCTCGTCACTCGCCGCGTTCGCGCCCGTGGCCGGGTTGACTGCCTACAACGCCAGCAAGGCCGGCATCGAGCATTTCGCCAACGCCCTGCGTCTCGAAGTCGCACACCACGGCGTCACCGTGGGCTCGGCCCACATGTCGTGGATCGACACACCGCTCGTTCAGGACGCGAAAGCCGACCTCACCGCGTTCAACCAATTTCTCGCCTCCCTGCCGGGACCGCTCGGCAAGACGACGTCGGTGGGCTCGTGCGTCGACGCGTTCGTTGACGCCCTGGCCAAGCGGAAACGCCGGGTCTACGTGCCCCGGTGGGTCGGAATCTTCGCCTGGCTGAAGGCGGTGGTGACGTCGCGGATCGGGGACCGCACTCTGCTGCCGCCCGTCCCCCGGATCCTTCCGCTGATGGACGAGGAGGCCGCAAAGCTCGGCCGGTGCACCAGCGCACGTAATGTCGCTCTCGGCGACGTCGCCGTAGACCCGAAGTAAGCACCCTTCCCCGCCAGCGAGAGAGCGTTCATGTCACACACCGAGACCGCCGCCGAGACCACCGGGGCGAAGACGCCCGTCGAACACGTCGACGTGCTGATCATCGGAGCCGGACTGTCCGGGATCGGTGCCGCATACCACCTGCAGGACAACTTTCCCCGACGGACCTACGCGATCCTGGAGAGCCGCGAGTCGATCGGCGGCACGTGGGACCTGTTCCGCTACCCCGGCATTCGCTCCGACTCCGACATGTACACCCTGGGCTACCGGTTCAAACCGTGGTCGGGTGAGAAGTCCATCGCCGACGGGCCGTCGATCCTCGAGTACGTCAAGGACACGGCGGCCGAGCACGGTATCGACCGGAACATCCGGTTCCGGCACAAGGTCGTTCGTGCCGAGTGGTCTACCGCGGATTCGCACTGGACGGTCGACGCCGAGCGCACCGATACCGGCGAGACGGTCCGGCTCACAGCCGATTTCCTGATGTCCTGCAGCGGCTACTACCGCTACGACGAGGGCTACACCCCCGAGTTCCCCGGGCTCGACCGGTTCGGTGGTCGCGTCGTCCACCCGCAGCAGTGGCCCGAGGACCTCGACTATGAGGGCAAGCGGGTCGTCATCATCGGCAGCGGCGCCACCGCGGTGACGCTGGCGCCGTCCATGGCTGCCGACGCCGCCCACGTGACCATGCTGCAGCGGTCGCCCACGTACATCATCTCCATGCCGGCGAAGGACAAGCTGGCCAACAAGCTGCGACGCCACCTGCCCGCCAAGCTCGCCTACGGCCTCACCCGCCTGAAGAACGCATCGGTCGCCACCGCGATCTACCAACTGTGTCAGCGGTACCCGGAATTCATGAAGGGCCGCATCCGGCAACTCCAGGAGAAGTGGCTGCCGAAGGGGTACGACATCGACACCCACTTCACGCCCCGATACAACCCGTGGGATCAGCGACTGTGCCTGGTCCCCAACGGGGATCTGTTCCGCGCCATTCGGAACGACGAGGTGTCGATCGTGACCGATCACATCGACACCTTCACCGAAACCGGGATCACGCTGAAGTCCGGTGAAGAGTTGCACGCCGATGTGGTCGTCACCGCAACCGGTTTGAACCTGCTCGCGTTCGGCGGGATGACGCTCGCCGTCGACGGCCACGACATCGACCTCACCGAAACCATGGCCTACAAGGGAATGATGCTCAGCGGGGTCCCCAACTTCGCGTTCGTCATCGGGTACACCAACGCGTCCTGGACGCTCAAGGCCGACCTGGTGTGCGAGTACGTCTGCCGTCTGCTCGCGCACATGGACGCGAACGGGTTCACGCAATGCGCCCCTGAGCGCGACAGTTCGGTCGAGGAGGAGCCGTTCCTCGACTTCGCCGCCGGATACGTGCTGCGGTCGGTGGAATCGTTCCCGAAGCAGGGTTCGAAAGCGCCGTGGCGGCTGCGGATGAACTACTTCCGCGACCTGGTTGCATTGCGGCACGGCAAGATCCTGGACGACGCCATGACCTTCAGCCGCCCGTGAGTACTTATTAACCGCCCGCGGTTAACAAGTACTCACGGGCCCGCGGCCTCGCTCTCGCGTAGCGCCTTGCCCTCCTGCACGTACTGCTCGTACTTCTCGGCGTTCTTGTCGGAGACGCGCGTATCGCGGGGCGGCAATTGCAGTTCGTCCTCGGCCGGAATGCCGGCCTGCAATTCCCGTCCGCGTTCGAGTTCGGCATCCAGTTCGGCGCCGAAGAGCAACGCCAGGTTGGTGATCCAGAGCCAGAGCAGGAACACGATCACGCCGGCCAGGGAGCCGTACGTCTTGTTGTAGCTGCCGAAGTTGGCGACGTACAGACCGAACAGGACCGACGCCACGATCCACGTCACGATGGCGAGGAAGGCGCCGGCGCTGATCCAGCGGAACTTCGGTTGCTTCACGTTGGGCGTGACGTAGTAGAGGATGGCCACGGCTACCACGACGATGCCGAGGACGAACGGCCAGCGTGCGATGTTCCACACGGTCAGAGCGGTGTCGCCGAATCCGATCGTGTCACCCACCGAGCGTGCGACGGGGCCGCTCAGGGCGAGCATCGCCGCAGCGGCCGCGACCAGAACCAGGCCGACGATGGTGACGGCCAGCATCTGGGGGCGGAGTTTCCACACGGGACGCCCCTCCTCGACCTCGTACATGCGGTTCATCGCGCGTCCGAACGCCCCGATGTAGCCGGACGCCGACCACACCGCACCCAGCAGGCCGAGGACGAGGGCCATTCCCGCGGTCGGTGCTGCGACCAGTTGCGCGATGGGGTCGCGCAACGTGTCCACGGCGGAGGACGGCCCGAGGTCGTCGACCATCTGCAGGACCGCGTCGGTGGTGCGCTGCCCCTGACCGAACACTCCCAGCAACGAGACCAGCGCCAGCAGCGCAGGAAACAGCGAGAGGACCGCGTAGTACGTCAGCGCGGCGGCCAGGTCGGTGCACTGGTCGCGGGTGAACTCGTGCGCCGTCTTCCTGATGACGTACCACCAGGACGGTTTCGTCAGGTCCGCGGGCGAATCCGGCTTACGCGGATCGTCGGGTTCCGGTTCGGCGTGTTGATCGTCGTTCATCGGTCACGCCTACCCGGAACGCAGGTCGGGGAAACTGGGGCCTTATTCGCGGTCGGTGCCTGCGGTGAAGTTCGCGACGACCTCTGCCGCGATCTCCCGAAGTTTGACGTTGCGGTTCTGCGAATAGGAGGCGAGTTTGTAGTCGTCGGCGCCGTGGTTCAGTCCGTCGATGGTCGACTCCGTTCCCGCTCGGGCGGTGAGCAGAACGACCGGCAGCCGGGCCGTCGACTGCTCCGATCGCAGCTCGCGGAGGAAGTCGATGCCGTCGCGACCGGGAAGCATGACGTCGCTGAGCACGAGATGCGGCGTGCGGACGGCGACGCGCTTCAGTGCGGACTCCGCGTCGGCGACGGCGTCGACGTCCCAGCCCTGCTCCTGCAGCAATCGTGTCAGGTACGCCCGCAGGTCCGGATGGTCTTCGACGAGCAGGATGCGGCGGCGGTCCGCCCCGGGTTCGGTCGACGGCGCGACCTCGGCGGACGGTTCGCGCTGGTCGATGTCGCCGAAGGACGTCACCGCGCCGACGGGTCGGTCGTCTGCGCGCGGGGTCACGCCGTCCGGCGCCGGGACCCGCGGTACGCGGACGGTGAAGGTGCTGCCCCGGCCCGGTGCGCTGTCGAGTTCGACGGAACCGCCGAGCGCAGCGGCGAAATCGGCCACCAGGGAAAGCCCGATGCCGACGCCGCCCGACCCGCCGGCCTCGACGCGATAGAACCTGTCGAATACGCGTTCCCGTTCTTCGGCGGGAATGCCCACCCCCGTGTCGGTCACGCTCAACACCAGCCGGCCGGCGTCCTGGCGGAGCGCCACGGACACGGATCCGGACCGCGTGTACTTGACCGCGTTCGACACGAGGTTCAGCACGATCTTCACCCACATCTCGCGGTCCACTTCGACCGGACCGGCGCCTTCGTCGATATCGGCCCGGAGCGCGAGTCCGGCCTGCACGGCGGCGGAATCGAACATGCTCACGCATTCGGCGGTCAGCCTGCCGACATCGGTCGGCTCCGGGCGGGGCAGCAGCTGGCCGGCTTCCGCCTTGGACAGATCGAGGAGGTCGTCGACGAGCTGCTGCAGCCGGACCGCTGCCCGGTAGGCGGCCGCGATCGCGTCACGCTGATCTGCGGGCAACTCGTCCCCGGTCCGCTCACGCAGAGTCTCGAGGGGGCCCAGCAGCAAGGTCAACGGGGTACGGAACTCGTGACTGACGTTCTGGAAGAACCGCGTCTTCGCCGCGTCGAGTTCCGCCAGCGCGGCGGCGCGGTCCCGTTCGAACTCGTAGGCCAGAGCGTCCGAGATCAGCGTCGACACCTTCGCCGTGACCAACTCGGCGAAACCCCGATACGCGTCGTCGAACGCGCGATACGGACTGATCCCGAGCACGAGCACACCCACCGGCTCCGCGTGACCCGTCACGATCAACGGGCACAGCCGCACCTCCGTCACCGCCTTCGACCCGGCGGGCTCGAACGATTCGCCGGGCGCCTGGACGCGGCGGCTGGTGACGTCGGTCGCCGGAATTCGGGCGGGCCTGAACTCGCCGTCGTCGTCCACCCCGGCGGCACCGACGAGCACCAGGTCGTCGGCGGCGTCGTCGCCCGAGCCACCGGCGACCTCCCGACGGAGGTATATCGCGGCCAGCGGAACGTCTTGTCCGCTGGCGCCGAGCACGCGCACGACCGCACGGCAGGCATCGACGAGCGGGTCGTCGCCGCCCGCGGTGGATACCGTGCCCAGTTGCCGCAGCGTCTCCAATCGCCGCTCCCCGAGCACGGTCGCGGTCACGTCGGTCGTCGCGACGAAGACACCGGCGACCTTCCCGTCCTCGTCCTGTACCGGACTGTAGGAGAACGTCCAGTACGTCTCCTCGAGGTACCCGTGCCGCAGCAGGTACAGCGGCTGATTCTCCGTGTAGGTCGCCGCGCCGCCCGACATCACCTGCTCGGCGAGCGGTCCCACCTCGTCCCAGATCTCCGCCCAACACTGGGCCCCGGGTTCGCCGATCGCGGCGGGGTACTTGGCGCCGAGGACCCGGGTGTACGCGTCGTTGAAGATCTGCACGAGCTCAGGACCCCACCAGAGCAACATCGGGACCTCGGAGGGCAGCACGGTGCGTATTGCCGCCCGCAACTCGACAGACCAGGTCTCGACCGGCCCCAGCGGTGTGGCCGCCCAATCGATGCGGCGTAGCCGCTCCCGTGTCTCGCCCGGCCCGGCGAACAACCGATCCGCCGACCAGGAATTACCGAAACCCGAGCCAGTCACATCCATGGACCCTTCCGCCCACTGCCGGTCGCCCGGACATGTCCGTTGTCAACAGGGAAATCATGGCCCAGTACCGCGTGCAACCGCCACTTCTCGTCTTCCGACATTCGGAAGCGAAGTTGGATTCGAGTGACCCGTCCGCCACGGTAGGTGAGTCGTGAGCCACATCACAGCCCACCTCCGAGGAAGAGCAGGTCCCGCGCATGCAATTCGACCTACGCGAACGCATCGACAGCAGTCCGATGACGCGCTACCAATGGGGCGCCATCGCCATCTGCGGTCTACTCAACGTGCTCGACGGCTTCGACGTCCTCGTCATGGCGTTCACCGCCCAGTCGGTGTCGCAGGAGTGGGATCTGTCCGGCTCGGTCGTCGGCCTCCTGCTCAGCGCCGGACTGTTCGGGATGGCCGCGGGTTCGCTGTTCCTGGCGCCGTGGGCCGACACCATCGGCCGCCGCGCCATGATCCTGCTGTGCCTGGCACTCGCGTCGACGGGCATGCTGCTGTCGGCGGTCAGCCAGAGCGCGTTGCAACTCGGCCTGCTCCGCGCCCTCACCGGCGTCGGCATCGGCGGAATCCTCGCCAGCAGCAACGTCATCGCCAGTGAGTACGCGTCGAACCGCTGGCGCGGGCTCGCGGTGAGTCTCAACTCCACCGGTTACGCCGTCGGCGCCACCCTCGGCGGAATCATCGCCGTCGTGCTGCAGAACTCGCTCGGCTGGCGCTCGGTGTTCCTGTTCGGCGGGCTGTGCACGGCGGCCATCATCCCCGTCGTCTACGCCCGGCTCCCCGAATCCATCGACTTCCTGCTCGTCCGGCGACCGGCCAACGCCCTCGACCGGATCAATGCCTTCGCCCAGCGGGTCGGCCAGCCGCGACTCGACGGACTGCCCGCACCGCGCGCCGCCGCCACGGCCGACGCCGGATTCGCGATGCGCGTCCTGCTGTCTCCGCAGCGCCGCCGCAGCACACTCCTGGTGTGGTTCGCGTTCTTCATGGCGATGTTCGGCTTCTACTTCGTCACCAGCTGGACCCCGAAACTGCTGGTCGAGGCGGGCATGTCCGCGAACCAGGGCGTCACCGGCGGAGTGCTCCTCAACCTCGGCGGCATCTTCGGCGCCACCCTGCTCGGGGCGCTGTCCGCACGCTTCGCCCTCAAGCGCGTGCTCATCGCCTACATGGCGATCGCGGGCGTGCTGCTCGTCGTCTTCGTCCCCGCCACCGCGTCCATCGTCATCGCGTTCGGGCTCGGCGCCCTGATCGGCGTCTTCGCCAACGGCTGCATCGCCGGGCTGTACGCAATCACGCCGTCGGTCTACTCGCCCGCCGTCCGGGCCACCGGCGTCGGCTGGGGCATCGGCATCGGCCGCGTCGGCGCCATCGCGTCCCCGATCGTCGCGGGCGCCCTCCTCGACCGCGACTGGTCGCCCACCCAGCTGTACATCCTCGTGGCCGCGTCCTTCGTGCTCGCCGGACTCGCCGTGTCGCGACTGCGGTTCGAGAAGACCGGCGTGGACGCCGGGGACGCCACCGCGGACGCGCCGCTGACCACTCACTGAGGCGGCTCCGCCACCCGTGCGTGGTTGACGAGTGTAGAGACTCGTTAACCACTCACGGGCCCGGAAGGCCTAGATCCCGACCTTCGACAGGATCGCCGTCATCGCCGCCTGGACGCCGGTGGACAGGGTGGGCTCCGCGACGGGGGCGAAGAACGGTGAGTGGTTCACCGGCACAGGCTTTCCACTCTCGAGGGTTTCCGCGGTGTGGCCACCGAACATCCAGAACACCGACGGAACGCCGATCACCTCGGCGAGCAGGCCGAAGTCCTCCGAGCCCATCATCGGAGTCGACGGCCTGACGTTGTTCTCGCCCAGCACCTTCTGCAGCTCGGCGACGAGTTCGGCGGTGGCGTCGGGATCGTTGTAGTTGCGCGGGAACGTGTACAGCTCCTCGATCAGCGGCTTCGGCGCCCCGGACGCGTCGGCCTCGGCGTAGATGATGCGGCGCAGCGCGGCATTGACTTGCTCACGCACCTCGGGGTCGAGGGTGCGCACGTTGATCGTGAACTCGGCCCGGTCCGCGATGATGTTCTCCTTCAGCCCCGCATGGAACGTGGCGACCGTGACGACCGCCGGCTTCATGGGGTGAACTTCGCGGGACACGATGGTCTGGATGCGGTTGATCATGTTGACGCCCTGGATGATCGGGTCGATCGAATCCTGGGGCTGGGAGCCGTGTGAGCCCTGGCCGTAGACGGTGACCTTCAGTGAATCGGCCATGGCCATCGCGTCGCCACTCGTGACGTGCACGGTGCCGGCCAGCATCGGCCCGACGTGCTGCCCGAAGACGATCTCCGGCTTGGGTGCCCGGTCCCACAGGCCATCCTCGACCATGGCCTTCGCTCCGGCGGCCGTTTCCTCGCCCGGTTGGAAGAGGAACACGATCGTTCCGGCCCACGCCTCGCGCGCGCCTGCGAGCAGTTCGGCGACGGTGAGCAGGGTGGCGACGTGTGTGTCGTGGCCGCAGCCGTGCATCACGGGCACCTCGGTGCCGTCGTCGAGGTGTCCGGTGGCGGCGCTGGCGTAGTCGACGCCGGTGTCTTCCGCGATCGGCAGCCCATCGGAATCGGCGCGGAAGGCCACCGTGGGGCCCTCGCCGTTGGTCAGGACACCGACCACTCCGGTGCCGCCGCAGACGAACGTGTCGATCCCGAGGGCGACGAGGGAACTCTGGATCAACTCCGCGGTCTTGTGTTCCTGCATGGACAGTTCCGGGTTCGCATGCAGGTGGTAGTAGAGGTCGTGCATCTTCGCCCGCAGCTCGTCGGTGAGCGCGATCGGGAGGTCGGTCATGGAGTCTTCTTTCGAATCATGTGAAGGTGAGATGTCTCCGCGCATCGATTCTTACTCGATGGTCGCGAGCTCGGCCGGGCTCTGGTCGTTCTTGTTCCGCAGGAACCAGGCGAGGACCGCCGTCACGATCACCGGATGGCGGTGGACGACAGCGCGAGGCTCGGCATCGCCGGAACCACCACGAACGTGATGACCGCGGCCACCAGCAGCGCGACCACCGTGGCCCGGGGCTGCTTCATCGACACGATCGCCTGGACGAGGACCGCCCCCAGGACCGAGGGAAGGATGTAGGAACGGGTGACGGTCACGATGTCGGTGGGAATCACGCTGATCAGCCAGGTGCCGAGCAGCCCCACGAACACGGCCAGGGACACGAGGTGCACCATCGCGGCGCCGCAGATCGCCAGGACCGCAGCCAGTTCGGCCCGCTTGGTTCCCGGTTTGGCTCCGATGTTCGTCTGCGCGATGAGCGCGGCAGGCAACAGCTTGTTCGCGATGTTGCCGATCATGAACGCCTGGTACATCGCGGCCGGACCGAGGATGGGGAAATAGGTCAGCGGTTCGACCAGCCAGATGATGAAGAATGTCCCGGCCACCGCGGCGAACGCGGTCCACAACTGGCCTCCGGTGACGTCCACCTCACCCGAGAACACCAGGTACAGGGGCGCACCGATCGACAGAAGCAGCCCCACGATCATCGTGATCCGACCCCAGCGGGACGTCGTCTTGTCGAACTCGGCGAGTGCACGCGCACCGGTGGACACCGTTACGGCTTCGTCGGTAGTCATCGAAAAGTCCTTTCCGTGCGAGTCGTGAATCAGGAAGTGACCAGGTAGGTAACGGTGAGGGCGGCGAGGATCGAAATGCCCAGCCCCCATTCACGGAGCCAGCCCTTGCCGAACGTCCGGGCCACGAAGAGGCAGATCCCCATCGCAACCGCGGAGGCGGCGAACGCGACGATGTGATAGCTGGACTTCGTCAGTTCCTGGAAGCCCAGCGACGCGAACGCGCCGATCAGGGCGGCAGACGGGACGACGGCCATCAACGCCGGATTCACGGTGCGGATCTTCGCGTCGCCCCGCTTGAGCAGCGGAGTGAGGACGAGCGCGGACAGCATCCACATCACACCGCCGATACTCATCGCGAAGAAGGCGACCACGAACACATTCTGGGTGTAGGTGTCGGCACCGAGTTTCGCGCCCATGGAGTCGGCGGCGATGCTGGCCGCGGACACGTCGTACGCGGCGGAACCGATCAGGCCGATGCGGGCCAGGACGGCGGGCGTCCCGAAGAGGGCGAGCAGGGCGATCGCCACGAGGCAGACCGCCAGGGACGGTCCGATCGCCGAGACGGCGCCGGAGCGGAACGACACTTTCATGTCTTCCGGCGACATGTCCGCGACGGGTGCCACCTTGCGGACCGCGGTCATGTAGATCGCCGACTGCACGACGATGACGACGAAGATGCCGGCAACGGCCACCCAGAGAACAGGCGAGTTGGCGACAGCCATGATGTCCGTGGATGTCCCACTAGCAGTCACATTCATGGATCTCCCAGGGAGCGTGAGTAACCGGCGAACCGATCGCTCGAGCGATGTGAGGGTGATCCGGTGGATCGCCTCGGCTGACACCCGCTCTGTTCCGTAACCTGAGAGTTTGGAGACACACTCGTGGGAGTGGTCATCGTGCCCCGTCGGTGAACGTGCCGTTACAGCCGACACGCTGCTCTCCAGAGTTCCCGACCCTGACTGTCCTGGTGCCTGAGAGTTTGTGGGTACTTGCTCCTTCGGCGTCCGGGACTCGGTCCCGGAACTCTCCAGCCAGGTTCATAGGGAGAAACCACCGTGATGGTTCCGAATCGAACTGACTCGGGACGTACTGTTCCGCAGACGTATTACGAAGGCATGACTTCGCCGTTCCGGCGTGTTAACTCACACTCCTGGGCGGAAATCGCCAGTGCGCGTTCGCATGCCGAACACCCCATGTGAGTGGCAAAGCGTGCGCCAGCACCCTTTGCCACTCACATGGGGGTCAGCCGTGGACGTGGAGAGGCTTGCCGGCCACTGCCATCAGTGCCTCACCGAGCGCCTCGCCCTGGGTGGGGTGGGCGTGCACGAACTTCGCCGCCTGCGCGGCATCGACCTCGAAGTTGTAGAGCAGCTGCGCCTCACCGATCAGCTCCCCGACGCGGTCGCCGACCATGTGCACGCCGACGACGACCCCGGTCGGCGCCACCACGAGTTTGACCGCTCCCGACGTCTTGAGGATCTGGCTCCTGCCGTTGCCGGCGAGGTCGTAGGTGACGGTCTCGACGTTCTCGCCGAACTTCTCCCGGGCGGCGGTCTCGGTCAACCCGACCGACGCGACCTCGGGGTGGGAGTAGGTGACCCGCGGGATCCCGGTCTCGTCGACGACGTCCGGACGGAGCCCGGCGATCTCCTCCGCCACGAAGATCCCCTGCTGGAAACCGCGGTGGGCCAGCTGGAGCCCGGGGACGATGTCGCCGACCGCGAAGACGTTCGGGACCGTGGTGCGCAGTCGATCACTGGTCACCACGAAGCCCTTGTCGAGCATCACTCCGGTCTCCTCGTACCCCATCGACGCGGTGTTGGGTCCGCGCCCCACTGCGACCAGCACGACGTCGGCGTCGAGCACGTCGCCGGAGTCGAGGGTGACGGACACCGCATCCTCGTCTTGCGTCACCTCCGTCACCCGCACACCTGTCTTCGCGGCGATCTTGCGACGACGGAATGCCCGCTCGAGGTACTTGGAGGTCGTTTCGTCCTCGTTCGGCACCAGCCGCGGCATCGCCTCGACGATCGTCACCGACGCACCGAACGACGCCCAGACACTGGCGAATTCGACGCCGATGACGCCGCCGCCCAGGATGATCGCTTTCTTCGGGACGGACGGCAACACGAGCGCCTGTTCGCTGGTGACGATCCGGCCGCCGATGCTGATGCCGGGCAGCGTCTTCGGCGACGACCCCGTCGCCAGGACGACGGCGGCGCCCGTGATCAGCTCGTCGTCGACCTCCACTCCGTTGGGTCCGACCAACCGTCCGCGGCCGTTGACGACGGTGATGCCGTACGAGTCGACGAGGCCCTGCAATCCTTTGTGCAGTCGGGTGACGATGGTGTTCTGGTAGCTCAGGACCTTCTCGAGGTCGACACCGTCGAACGTGACGTCGATACCGAACTGCGAGGCGGTGCGGGCACTGTCGGCGACCTCGGCGGAGTGCAGCAGCGCCTTCGTCGGAATGCATCCCTGATGCAGGCACGTGCCGCCGAGTTCGTTCTCCTCGACGAGGATGACCGAACGGCCCAGTTCGGCCGAGCGGATGGCGGCCGCGTAGCCGCCGGAACCGCCGCCGAGGATGACGACATCTGCTGATCGGTGGGACATGGGAACTCCTTGCTGGAACGGAAGAGGATGGGGTTCAGTGAACTGCGGTCGCGGCGACGGCCTCCGCGTGGAGGCGGCCGGCCCGATAGGAGGAGCGCACGAGCGGACCGGACAGGACGCCGAGGAAGCCGATCTCGCGGGCGATCCCGTCGAGCATGACGAACTCGTCCGGTTTCGCCCACCGCGCCACCGGATGGTGCCGGGCGGACGGCCGCAGATACTGGGTGATCGTGATCAACTGGCAACCGGCGGTATGCAGATCCCGGAGGGCCTGAATCACCTCGTCCGCGGTCTCCCCCATCCCGAGGATGAGGTTCGACTTGGTGATCAGGCCGTCCTCCCGGGCCCGGGTGATCACCTCGAGGGAACGCTCGTACGTGAAGGCAGGGCGGATACGACGGAATATCCGGGGAACAGTCTCCACGTTGTGCGCAAGCACTTCCGGACGGGTGTCGAACACCTCGCGTAGTTGCGCGGCGTCGGCGTTGAAATCGGGGATCAGCAGTTCGACGCCGGTGCCCGGGCACAGTTCGTGAATCTGCCGCACCGTCTCCGCGTACAGCCAGGCGCCGCCGTCCGGCAGATCGTCGCGGGCAACCCCGGTGACGGTGGCGTACCGAAGGCCCATGGTCTGCACCGACTCCGCGACCCGTCTGGGCTCTCCCCGGTCGAGTGCGGCGGGCCGGCCGGTGTCGATCTGGCAGAAGTCGCACCGCCGGGTGCACTGGCTTCCGCCGATGAGGAACGTCGCCTCACGGTCCTCCCAGCATTCGAAGATGTTGGGACATCCCGCTTCCTGGCACACGGTGTGCAGGTTCTCGCGTTCGACGAGAGCGGCGAGGTCCCGGTATTCGGGGCCTGTCCGCATCTGCACCTTCATCCACGACGGTTTGCGTTCGACCGGAGTCTTGGCGTTGCGGACTTCGAGGCGGAGCAGTCGGCGGCCGTCAGGCTGTGCAGTCATGTGGGGAACTCCTAGGACCGGTCGAAACCGGTCGGTATGCGGCGTCGGGCCCGCGCGGTGGACAGCGCGGCACCAGGGAAGGGTGATCGGGGAGAGCGAGCACACATCGACAACCGTTGGGGCTGCGGGCATCTGGGCTCTGATCGCCCGGCGTGTGCGGTCACGTCCGAGCGAAGATGCATCGAGGATGCCAAACGACGAGGACTCTTGGCAACACCGTCGGTCCGAGGAGACAAACCCGCGGCGTCTGTGTACTGTTTGGCCAACCACAACTGAAGACGCCGTTGACGCGCAGCGGGAGAACCTCCGTTTCGGAGGCGCCGTAGGAGCAACTTCCTCCCCGGGAATCTCTCAGGCCCCAGTACCGCAGCGCAGAGGCAACTCTGGAGAAAGTATCGGCCGTACGGCCGGAACTTACCGAAGGTGAAGAGCACACCGCAGTGGCGGTGCGCCCAAACTCTCAGGTTTCAGGACAGAGCGGGGAGGTGCCCCTTGTCGATGTCCGGTGCGGTCCGGACTCAACGAAACCGGAGTCACCTCGTGCCAGCAGAACCCCGCACCGCCATCCGCGGCGTGCCCCTCACCAGCGACTTTCCGTCCCGCCACATCGGTCCTGATGCCGCCGCGTCACGGCGGATGCTCGACGCCCTCGGTTACGACAGTCTCGCGAACCTGATCGACAGCGCGGTGCCGGACCAGATCCGCAGCTCACAGCCCTTGAATCTGCCCGCGGCGAGGTCCGAGCAGCAGGTTCTCGCCGATCTGCGGGCGCTGTCGGAGCGCAACGAGACCCGCGTCCAGATGATCGGCCTCGGGTACTCCGACACCATCACTCCCGCGGTGTTGCGACGGAACATGCTCGAGTCCCCCGCCTGGTACACGGCCTACACCCCGTACCAACCGGAGATCTCCCAGGGCAGGCTGGAGGCGCTGCTGACGTTCCAGACCGTCATCGAGGATCTGACCGCCCTTCCCCTGGCCGGCGCGTCGCTGCTCGACGAGGCGACCGCCGTGATGGAGGCGGTACTGCTGATGCGGCGCGCGAACAAGTCGAAGTCCGCCACCAACCGCGTCGTCCTCGACGCGGACTGCCTGCCACAGACACTGGCCGTCGTCCGGGGACGGGCGAAAGCAGTGGGCATCGAGGTGGTGGTCGCGGAACTGTCCGGGGAACTGCCCGACGGTGACATGTTCGGGGTGGTCTTCCAGGCGCCCGGTGCGAGCGGCGCGGTGCGCGACCTGGCTCCGATGATCGCCGCGGCGAAGGCGCGCGGCGCCCTGACCACCGTCGCGGCGGACCTGCTGTCGCTGACGATTCTGACACCGCCCGGCGAGCAGGGCGCCGACATCGCCGTCGGGTCGGCGCAGCGATTCGGTGTGCCCCTGTTCTTCGGCGGACCGCACGCCGGCTACATGGCCGTGCGCAGCGGGCTCGAGCGCATGCTGCCCGGCCGTCTCGTCGGAGTGTCCGTCGACGTCGACGGGAAGACCGCCTACCGGCTGGCTCTGCAGACCCGCGAACAGCACATCCGGCGCGACAAGGCGACCAGCAACATCTGCACGGCGCAGGCGCTGCTCGCGAACGTCGCCGCGATGTACGCCGCCTACCACGGTCCGGAGGGGTTGCGCGCCATCGCGAATCGGGTGCACACCCACGCGACGACCATCGCAGGAAGCCTGCGCGCCGCCGGTCACACGATCGTGCACGACAGCTTCTTCGACACGGTTCTCGTGCGGGTCCCGGCGGGTGCCGGGGCGATCGTGGAGTCGGCCGATCGGGACGGCATCAACCTCCGTCTCGTCGACTCCGATCACGTCGCGATCGCCTGCGACGAGTGCACCACCGACGACATCGTCCGGCGGGTGGTCGCCGTGTTCGGTGCGCAGCCGACGACCGTCGCGGTGCCCGAACTGCCGTCGGCACTCGCCAGGACGTCGAACTACTTGCAGCACCCCGTGTTCCACGATCACCGCTCCGAAACCGCGATGCTCCGCTTCCTGCGCACGCTGTCGGACAAGGACCTCGCGCTCGACCGCACCATGATCCCGCTCGGATCGTGCACGATGAAATTGAACTCCGCCGTCGAGATGGAACCGATCAGCTGGCCCGGATTCGCGTCCATCCACCCGTACGCCCCGGTCGCGCAGACGGCGGGCTACCTCGAACTCGTCGCCGACCTGGAACGCTGGCTCGGCGAGATCACCGGCTACGATCGGGTGTCGTTGCAGCCCAATGCCGGATCCCAGGGCGAGCTGGCCGGCCTGCTCGCGATCCACGGCTATCACGAATCCCGCGGCGACTTCGAACGCAACGTCTGCCTCATCCCCCAGTCCGCGCACGGCACCAACGCCGCATCCGCGGTTCTCGCGGGCATGAAGGTCGTCGTCGTCGCGACCGCGGAGAACGGCAACATCGACGTGGGCGACCTGCGCGCGAAGATCGCGGCGCACGAGGGCGCGATCGCCGCGATCATGTTGACCTACCCGTCCACTCACGGCGTGTACGAGAACGACGTGCGGACGGTCTGCGATCTGGTGCACGAGGCCGGCGGGCAGGTGTACGTCGACGGCGCGAACCTCAATGCGTTGGTCGGCCTCGCACAGCCAGGCAAGTTCGGCGGCGACGTCTCACACCTGAACCTGCACAAGACGTTCTGCATCCCACACGGCGGCGGCGGTCCCGGTGTCGGGCCTGTCGCGGTGCGCAAGCATCTGGCGCCGTTCCTGCCCGGTAACCCGTTGGGCGGCGACGACCTCGGCACCCCGGTGTCGGCGGCCAACTACGGATCGGCCGGCATCCTGCCCATCACGTGGGCGTACATCGCGCTGATGGGTCCGGACGGGCTGACGAGCGCCACCGAAACCGCGGTGCTCGCAGCCAATTACGTCGCCCAGTCACTGGATCGGCATTTCCCGGTCCTCTACACCGGCCCGTCCGGTCTGGTGGCACACGAGTGCATCCTCGACCTCCGGCACGTCACCAAGGCGACCGGCGTCACCGCCGAGGATGTCGCGAAGCGGTTGATCGACTACGGCTTCCACGCGCCCACCCTGTCGTTCCCTGTCAACGGCACCCTGATGGTCGAACCGACCGAGTCCGAGGACCTGGCCGAACTCGACCGCTTCATCGAGGCGATGGTGTCCATCCGCCGCGAGATCGACCTGGTCGGCGACGGCGTGTGGCCGCTCGAGCGCAGCCCGCTGCGTCAGGCCCCGCACACCGCCGAACAGGTGACCGCGGACGAATGGGATCTGCCCTACCCGCGCCACCTCGCCGCCTACCCCGTCGCATCGCTTCGCGCCGCCAAATACTGGCCCCCGGTGCGTCGCATCGACGGCGTCCACGGCGACCGCAACCTCGTCTGCTCGTGCCCGGCACCCGAGGCCTTCGAGAACACCACCGACATCGACACTTCGGCCATCGCCGAGACCCCCGAGGAGGCCTTCGCATGACCCTCACCACGACGCCCGCGTCCCCGCTGCTCGGCGAGCACGGCGCACTGGGGGCCCATTTCACCGACTTCGCGGGCTGGCAGATGCCGCTGAAGTACGACAGCGAACTCGCCGAGCACCACGCCGTCCGCAAGACCGCCGGACTGTTCGACCTCTCACACATGGGCGAGATCGCGGTCACCGGCCCTGAATCCGGAGCGGTCCTGGATTACGCTCTGGCCGGCGAACTCTCGAAGATCGGCGTCGGCAGGGCCAAGTACTCCCTCTTGTGCAATGCGGGCGGCGGAGTCATCGACGATCTGGTCGTCTACCGTCTCGCCAACGAGCATTTCCTCGTCGTGGCCAACGCGGCCAACGCCCCGACGGTGCACCGCGAACTGGCGGCACGCGTCGAGGGCTTCTCCGCCAGGGTCGACGACCAATCCTCGGAGACCGCGCTGATCGCGGTGCAGGGACCGGCCGCGCAGGACGTCGTGCAGTCCCTCGTTCCCGCCGAGCAGGTCGAGACGGTGGCGGAGTTGAAGTACTACGCGGTCACGCGCGCGGTGGTCGCCGGCATCGACGTCCTCCTCGCCCGCACCGGATACACCGGGGAGGACGGGTTCGAGCTGTACGTGCCGAACGAACTGTCCGTGCAGTTGTGGCGCGCACTGCTCGACGCCACCACCGCCCGCGGCGGCGTCCCCGCCGGCCTCGCGTGCCGCGACACCCTCCGCCTCGAGGCCGGAATGGCCCTGTACGGCCACGAACTGACCCTCGACACGAATCCGTACGAAGCCGGGCTCGGCAAGGTGGTCCGGCTGAACAAGGACTTCGTCGGCCGCGATGCGCTGCAGACGTTGTCGGATCAGGCCCCGCAGCGGGTGCTCGTCGGCCTCGCCGGAGGCGGGCGCCGGGCCGCCCGCGCCGAGTACACCGTGTTGGACGCGGCCGGTGAGTCGGCGGTCGGCACCATCACGTCCGGGGCGTTGTCTCCGACACTCGGGCATCCGATCGCGCTCGCCTTCGTGGACGTCGCGTTCCGCGAACCGGGCACCGAACTGACGGTCGACATCCGCGGCAAGAAGGAACCGTTCGTGGTCACCCCATCGCCGTTCTACCGCCGCTCCTGAACCGTTCCCGCCCACTTCAGCCCCGAAAGGGTCACACCATGTCTTCGCACGCCTTCCCCGACGACCGCAGCTACACCGACGACCACGAGTGGGTCCTGATCGAGCCGGGCGCCGCCCTCCCCGACGAACCGGTCCGCGTCGGCATCACGTCCGTCGCCGTCAACTCGCTCGGCGAGCTGGTCTTCGTCGACCTGCCGGAGGTCGGCGCGACCATCGTCGCCGGCGAATCGTGCGGCGAGGTCGAGTCCACGAAGACCGTGTCCGAGCTGTACCCGCCGGTGAGCGGCCGGGTCACCCTGATCAACACCGCCGCCGTCGACGACCCCGGACTGGTCACCTCCGACCCCTACGGGGAGGGCTGGCTGTTCGCCGTCCAGCCGTCCGCCGCCGGCGAGCTGCTCACCGCGGCCGAGTATGCCGAGAAGAACGGGGTGCAGGCATGAGTGTCCTGAACCGCGACCTCGCGGATTTCGACCCGGACGTCGCCGCACTGATCGGCAAGGAGCTGGAGCGCCAGCGCACCGGCCTCGAGATGATCGCGTCGGAGAACCACGCCCCGCTTTCGGTGATGCAGGCGCAGGGTTCCGTGCTGACCAACAAATACGCCGAGGGCTACCCCGGGCGGCGCTACTACGGCGGCTGCGAGCACGTCGACACGATCGAGCAGCTCGCCATCGATCGCGTCAAGGCGCTGTTCGCCGCCGAATACGCCAACGTGCAACCGCATTCCGGCGCCACCGCGAACGCGTCGGTGATGCACGCGCTGATCGAGCCGGGCGACACGATCCTCGGAATGTCCCTCGCCGACGGCGGCCACCTCACGCACGGCATGCGCCTCAACTTCTCCGGCAAGCTCTACAACGTCGCCGCCTACGGGGTGTCCGAACAGGACTACCTCATCGACATGGACGAGGTGGCGAAGGCAGCACGCGAGCACCGGCCGCAGCTGATCATCGCCGGCTGGTCGGCCTACCCCCGGCACCTGGACTTCGCCCGCTTCCGGGAAATCGCCGACGAGGTCGGCGCGTACCTGATGGTCGACATGGCCCACTTCGCGGGTCTGGTCGCCACCGGATTCCACCCGTCTCCCGTCCCGCACGCACACGTCGTCACGTCGACGACGCACAAGACCCTCGGCGGACCCCGCGGCGGCATCATCCTGACGGGCGACGCCGCCATCGCGAAGAAGATCAACTCCGCGGTGTTCCCCGGCCAGCAGGGCGGCCCACTGGAACACGTGATCGCGGGCAAGGCAACGGCATTCAAGATGGCGGCCGAACCCGAATTCGCGGAGCGTCAGGAACGCTGCCTGGACGGCGCGAAGGTCCTCGCCGAACGGCTCAGCCGACCCGACGTCAAGGAAGCCGGAATCAGCGTCCTCACCGGCGGCACGGACGTGCACCTCGTCCTCGTCGACCTGCGGGATGCCGCCATCGACGGGCAGCAGGCCGAGGACCGCCTCGACGCAATCGGAATCACCGTCAACCGCAACGCCGTCCCGTTCGATCCACGGCCACCGATGGTGACGTCCGGTCTGCGCATCGGCACCCCGGCACTCGCCGCCCGCGGCTTCGGCCGGGACGACTTCGCGACCGTCGCCGACCTGATCGCCCAGGCCCTCGTCGCGCCCGCCGACGCGGACACGTCCGGGTTGGCCGCCCAGGTCCGGGCGCTCGCGGACAAGTACCCCCTCTATCCGGGGCTGTAAGTCGGTGACAATGTTTCCCGCATCGATCCTTCCATCCGCTCCTCACTCCGTTCCTCGCTGCGCTGCGGTACTCGTTGCGATGCTCCGGAAGGACCTCGCGTGACGATCAGTGTGTTCGACCTGTTCTCGGTCGGTATCGGACCCTCGAGTTCGCATACCGTCGGGCCGATGCGGGCGGCGGGCACGTTCGTCGACGACCTCGACGCACTCGGCCTCCTCGGGGACGTCGCCGGTGTCCGTGTCGATCTGTACGGATCGCTCGCGGCCACCGGCGCCGGCCACGGCACCATGTCGGCGATCCTCCTCGGCCTCGAGGGGTATCGGCCCGACACCATCGCCACGGAGGAGATGGAGAGGCGACTCGACGAGGTGCGGGCGAGTCGGCGGATCCGCCTCGGCGGGACGGTCGACATCCCGCTCGCCGAGGACGAGATGGTGCTGCACCCGTTGACGGTCCTGGATTTTCACCCCAACGGCATGACCCTCACCGCCACCGGCGTCACCGGTCGCCAACTGCACGCGCAGACGTACTTCTCGATCGGCGGCGGATTCGTCGTCACCGGCGCCGAACCGGAACTGCCCGTCGACGCAGGCACGAATTCGCTGTCGTTCGGGTCGGCGCGCGAACTGCTCGACCTCAGCGAGCACTACGGGCTCACGATCAGTGAGATCATGCTCGAGCACGAAAGCGCCCTCCGGCCCGAGCCGGAGGTCCGGGCGCGGCTCCTGCACATCCGGGACGTGATGGTCGAGTGTCAGCGACGCGGAATCAGCCGGGACGGGTACCTGCCCGGCAGTCTGCGGGTACGCCGCCGCGCCCGCGGCTGGTACGAGCGGCTGAACGTCGAGGATCCCGATCGTGATCCCGCGTTCGCCGAGGACTGGGTGAACCTGGTGGCCCTCGCCGTCAACGAGGAGAACGCGTCCGGCGGACGGATCGTCACCGCCCCCACCAACGGGGCGGCCGGCATCATCCCGGCGGTCCTGCACTACGCGCTGCACTACACCCCCGCCGGAAAGGCGGACCCGGACGGCACGGCGGTGCGATTCCTGTTGACGGCAGGCGCAATCGGATCCCTGTACAAGGAACGGGCCTCGATCTCCGGGGCCGAGGTGGGCTGCCAGGGCGAGGTGGGTTCCGCGGCGTCCATGGCCGCCGCCGGCCTCGCCGAGATCCTCGGTGGCAGCCCGGAGCAGGTGGAGAATTCGGCGGAGATCGCGATGGAACACAGTCTCGGTCTGACGTGTGATCCCATCGGGGGCCTGGTGCAGATCCCGTGCATCGAACGCAACGCCATCTCGGCGGGCAAGGCGATCAACGCCGCCCGGATGGCTCTGCGCGGCGACGGCACCCACCGGGTCAGTTTGGATCAGGTCATCGAGACGATGCGGGCCACCGGCGCCGACATGAGCTCGAAGTACAAGGAGACCTCCACCGGTGGTCTCGCCGTGAACGTGTCGGTGAACCTCGTCGAATGCTGACGTAAGTCAGGCGCGGACCACCGCGGTCATGCGTGTGCGGGCTGCAACAGACCGATCCGGTCGAATCGCTCCGCACGGTCGGAGAGTCGCTGGGTGGTGTCTGCCGAATCGAGGAGCGACAGTTCGCGGTGGAGTATCGCACCCACCCGGGTGCAGAACGCCGTGGATTCGTCTGCCGCATCCGGGAATTCGGGGATCACCTCGTCCACGATGCCGCTCGCGAGGAGATCGGACGACCGGATTCCCTGCCGGGCGGCCATGTCCGGAGCGTGCGCGATGTCGTGGTGCAGGATCGCGCTCGCACCTTCGGGCGGCAGGGGTGAGAGCCAGCCGTGCTGGGCCGCGAGCACCCGGTCGGCCGGGATCAACGCGAGCGCGCCGCCGCCGGTGCCCTGCCCGAGCAGCAGGGAGATGGTGGGGACGTCGAGCGAGACCATGTCGGCGATGCAGCGGGCGATCTCACCGGCGAGACCGCCTTCCTCCGCCTCCTTCGACAACGCCGCTCCGGCGGTGTCGATGACCGTCACCAACGGCAGGTTCAGTTCCGCCGCCAGCCGCATTCCGCGGCGCGCCTCCCGCAGGGCGCCCGGGCCGAGTGGCGACCGCGTGGTCTGCCCTCGACGGTCCTGGCCGAGCAGGACGCACGGCATGTCACCGAACCGGACCAGGGCGAGGATCAAGCCCGGATCGACCTCTCCCTGACCGGTTCCGTTGAGCGGAAGAACATCCGACGCCGAGTGGAACATCAACTCCCGCACCCCGGGCCGGTCCTCGCGGCGCGAGGCGACCACCGAATCCCACGCGGGGACATCCGGGAGACTCTCGGGCACCGAGGCGTCGGCGAGCGACGGCCGGCAGGCACGACTGGAGGTGATGATGCGCAGCGCACGGTCGACGATCTCGGCGAGCTGATCCGGCGGCCGCACGGCATCGATGAGTCCGTGCGCGTGCAGGTTCTCGGCGGTCTGGACGCCCGCCGGGAACGGCGACTCGTACAGCGCCTCGAACACGCGCGGTCCGAGGAAGCCGACGAGCGCTCCCGGTTCCGCGATGGTGACGTGCCCCAACGATCCCCAGGACGCGAACACCCCGCCGGTCGTGGGACTCCGGAGGTAGACGAGATACGGCAGGTGCGCCTCCTTGTGCTTGATCACCGCCGCCGTGATCTTGACCATCTGCAGGAACGCGGTCGTTCCCTCCTGCATTCGCGTGCCGCCCGACGTGGGCAGGGCGAGCAGCGGAAGGCGCTCGCGCGTAGCGCGCCGGATCGCGGCGACCAGACGCTCGCCTGCGGCCACTCCGATGGAGCCGCCGAGAAAGCCGAATTCGCAGACGAGGATTGCCGTTCGGCGGCCACGGATGGTGGCCACTCCGGTCAGCACCGCCTCGTCGAGGCCGGTCTTCTCCTGTGCGCGAAGAAGTTCGTCGGCGTACTCGGGGTCCGCCGCGACCTGGATCGGGGGCGTGTCCCACGACTCCCAGGTGCCGGCGTCGACCACGAGGTCGAGCAAATCGGGAGCGGTCAGGCGAGCCATCAGCTGCACTCTTTCAGCCACGACAGCACGGTGTCGTTGTCCGCGCCGAGGACCGGTGGTGCGGTGTGCCGGGTCTCGGTGACCTCGGTGCCGTCCGGTTCGAAGAACCGCAGGGGCGGGCCGGGCAGGGTGATGTTGCCGAGTGTGCGGTGGTCGACGTCGATGAGCAGTCCCTGCGACTTGGTCTGCTCCCATTCGTAGACTTCGGAGATCGTCCGGACGCGTCCCGCAGGCACTCCGATGCGGTCGAGTTCGACGAGAAGTTCGTCGCTGGTGTACGCGCCGAACGCGTCCTCGACCAGTTCCAGGACCTGCTTGTGGTTCTCGACGCGCTCGGGATTCGTGGCCATTCCGGGGGTTTCCGGATCGAGGTGGAAGCCCGCGCAGAACCTCTTCCACAGTCCTTCGCTGCCGACCGAGATCTGGACGGCTCCGTCGGCGGTGCGGAACAGCCCGTAGGGCGAGATCGACGGATGGTGGTTGCCCTGCGCCTCGCCGACCTCGCCGGCGACGGTCCACTTCGTTCCCTGGAAGGCGTGCACGCCGACGACGCTGGCCAGCAACGACGTTCGCACGACGCGGCCCCGTCCGGTGCGCTCTCGTTCCTGCAGGGCGGCGACGACGCCGAACGCCCCGTACATGCCGGCGAGCAGGTCCGCGATGGGGACGCCGACGCGCTGGACGTCGTCGGGATTGGGTCCGGTCAGCGACATCAGTCCGGCCTCGCCCTGCGCGATCTGGTCGTACCCCGCGCGTCCGCCTTCGGGTCCGTCGTGACCGAATCCGCTGATGGACAGGACGACCAGGCGCGGGTTCAGCTCCGCGAGGCGTTCGGTGGTGAATCCCAGGCGGTCGAGGACGCCGGTGCGGAAGTTCTCCATGAGGACGTCGGCGCGCCGGATGAGGGATTCGAGGGTGGTGCGTCCGTCTTCGGCCTTGAGGTCGAGGGTGATCGACTTCTTGTTCCGATTCGCGGACAGGAAGTACGTCGATTCCCGCTCGGCGTCGGCCGGCTCCACGAAGGGCGGCCCCCATCCGCGGGTGTCGTCGCCGCCGTGCGGGGTCTCGATCTTGATGACGTCGGCGCCGAGGTCGCCGAGCATCATCGCCGCGTGGGGGCCCGCGAGTGCGCGGGTCAGATCGACGACGACCACTCCTTGCAGCGGACCTGTGCGCTCCATCGTGTTCGTGGACATGTGAAACCACCCGTTACTTCCTGGCAAGAGCCGCGAGAGCTGGACTGTTGGTACAGTGACCTAGTGGACTAGCCAATTAAATGAAACACCTGATCCGACCGATGTCAAGAGGTGAAAATCGATGCAACGACGCGGGGAGGCGCGGCCGGTCGCCTACCCGCCGGCCGTCAGAGCCAGCCGGGCACCACGAAGATCGCCCAGGCCACGAGTGGCCCGATGGCCACGACGAGGGCGCTGTACTTCAGGATCTGCTTGTAGAAACGGTCTCGATCGACGTTCTGCGCGTTCGCGAGGACCAGCGCTCCGTTGGTCGAGAACGGGCTGACGTCCACGATGGTCGAGGAGATGGCGAGGGCGACGATCACGCCCACCGCGCCCACCTCGCCGGCGAGGAGGAAGGGGACGGCGAGCGGAATGGTCGCTCCCAGAATCGCCGTGGACGACGCGAATGCGGAGACGATGGCGCCGATGTAGCAGAGCAGAAGGGCGACGAGGAGAGGCATCCCCAGGCTGGCCACCGCGTTTCCGACGTACTCGACGGTGCCCGCCTCCTGCAGGACCCCCACGAAGGTGAGCACACCGCCGATGAGCAGAACCGTCGACCAGCTGATCTGAGCGATCGCACCCTTCTGCGCCTTCGGCGAAGCGAGCGCCAGGATGACGGCCACCGTCATCGAGATGAATCCCACGTCCAGGTCGAGGATCAGCGAGAACACGGCCAGCGCGGTGAGGCCGAGCAGGGTGAGAGCCTGATCGAACGTGACACCGGAGCGTGCGGGTGCGTCCGCGAGGGTTGACGTCGGGCGCACCTTGGTCGCGGTGGCCCCTCCCGACCCCGAGTCACCCCCGGTCGCGGGCACTCCTGCGCCCGAGCCACCGGCACCAGTTCCTTCGGTGTCCTCGGCGCCGTCGTCGTGCACGCTGCGCCCGATCAGGTCCCGACCTCCCAGGAAGACGAATAGGAGCACCCCGATAGCGGCGTTGAACAGGAGGCTTCCGAGGAACAAGGTGAGCGGGCTGTTGGTCAATCCCGCCTTGGACGCGATGTCGTTGACCGTGACGCCGTAGATGCTGATCGGCGAGAATCCGCCCGCCTGCGCTCCGTGGACGACCATCATGCCCATCAGGAGAGCGTTGATCTTGTAGCGGGCGGCGAAGCCGAGAGCGATCGGCGCGACGATCGCCACGGCGGCGGGGCCGAGCGCGCCGATAGAGGTGAGTACCGCCGTGATCCCGAACATCACCCAGGGGATCAGCGCGACACGGCCGCGGACCAGCCGGACCGCCCCGCGGACCATGAGGTCGACGGTCCCGTTGTTCTGGGCGATCGCGAAGAGGTAGGTGATGCCGACCAGCGTCAGGAACAGGCTGCTGGGGAATCCGGCGATGATGTCGTCGCTGCTCATGTGCAGCGACAGGGTTCCGACGAAGAAGGCGGCAACGAAGCCGAGTGCGCCCATGTTCACGGGCAGCACGGTCGCCGCCAGGAACATGACGGCGAGCGCAAGTATGGGGATCAACTCGGTCGACATGAAAAGTCTCCGGTTCTGTGGCAGTGGCAACTGGTCTCGACCGCCGCCGGCGAGCAAATTGACTCAGTGGCAGATTGGCCTAGCCACTTCATACAAGCAGTGTCGTGGATCACTGTCAACAGGAAGTGTGGGTGCGGTTACATTCCTGTGCGAGATACCGTGGAGTAGTTTCAGTGGAATGGAGAGTGGGTGGCCCAGTGGCTGAGCAACTGCGTCCGGTAGCACGACCGCGGCTGTACGAGGTGATCGTCGAACAGCTCTGCGCCCATATCGCCGACCACGAGATGACGCCGGGCGACCGCCTCCCCGCCGAGCGTGAACTCGCCGCTCAGCTGGGTGTGAGTCGCGCTTCGCTGAGTCAGGCGCTCGTCGCCCTCGAGGTACAGGGTGTGGTGTCGGTCCGGCACGGAGACGGTGCCGTGCTCGTCCGCCGCCCCATCGAGGAACGAGCGGTCAAGGCGCTGCGGGAGCACGCCGATCGCCTCCCCGAGGTGATCGAGGCCCGCGAGGCGCTCGAGGTGAAACTTGCCGGGCTCGCCGCCGAGCGCCGGACCGACGCAGAGATGGCGGCGATCGATTCCGCACTCGCGACGATGGAAGCCGAGATCGCCGCGGGCGATCGCGGCGTCGTCGGCGACGAGCAGTTCCACGAGGCCATCACCGTCGCGGCGCACTCGTCACTGCTGGCCAAGCTGATGCACGAGATTTCCGGGCTGATCCGGGAGACCCGGATCGAATCCCTGTCCCAAGCAGAACGCCCGCGGGCCTCGCTCGAGGGGCACCGCCGCATTGCGACGGCGATTCGAGACCAGGACTCCGCGGGCGCTTCCCGTGCGATGGCCGATCACATCCGGATGGTGTCCGACGTCGCGCTGCTGCGCGAGGGCGGATAACCGGGTCTACCCGCCGACCACCGACTGCGGCCGGTGAGCACCGAGGATCTCGTCGGTGTCGGCGCCGAGTACCGGCGGCGCGGACGTCAGATGCGGGCGCTCGCCTGCGAAACTGACCGGGAACGCGATCTGCTGCAGGCTGCCCAGCGTCGGGTGGTCGACCGTGCCGATCATCCCGAGCGCGGCAGTGTGCGGGTCCGCGTAGATCTCGTCGAGGTGCCGGATCGGTGACACGGGCACGGCGTGCGCGGCGAGTGTGTCGCACCATTGCTCCACGGTGCCCGACGCGAAGGCCGACGACAGTTCCCGCTCGAGATCGCCACGATTCGCCACGCGGTCACGGTTGCGCTCGAATCGCGGGTCGGTCGTCAGGTCTTCGCGTGCGATCGCGGAGCACAGGCTCCCCCACTGATTGTCGTTGCCCACCGCGACGACGAAGTATCCGTCGCTCGCGGGAAATGCTTGATACGGAGCGAGATTGGGATGACCGGAGCCCAGCGCGCCGGGACGCTCGCCGGTCGCGAAGTAGTTGGTCGCCCAGTTCACGTGCAGGGCGAGCTGGCATTCGAACAGCGACGTCGTCACGTACTGCCCTCGGCCGGTCCGCGACCGCTCCACCAGGGCAGCGAGCACGCCGATCAGACCGAAGAGCGCCGCCCCCAGATCACCCATCGCGAATCCTGCCTTCATCGGCGCCCCGCCCGGCTCACCGGTGAGCGACATCAGCCCGCCTGCGGCCTGCGCGATCATGTCGTAACCCGGTTCGTCGCGCAGCGGACCGTCCTCCCCGAACGCGGAGATGTGCAGCACGACCAGATGCGGGTACCGCTCGGACAGCGTCCGATAGTCGAAGATCCGCTGCAATCCGCTGCCGGGCTTGAAGTTCTCGACTACGACGTCGGTCTCCTCCAGGATGCGATGGATGACGTCCTGTCCCTCTTCCGATTTGAGGTCGACGGTCACCGACTTCTTGCCCCGGTTGATCGCGAGGTAGTACGTGGCGTCGGGGCCGACGAACGGCGGACCCCACGACCGTGTCGGGTCGCCGCCGTCGGGGTGTTCGACCTTCGTGACGTCGGCGCCGAGGTCCGCGAGCGACATGGTGGCGTACGGTCCGGCGAGGATCTTGGAGAGGTCCAGCACCCGCACACCCGCAAGGGGCGCCGGACCGGTGTGGGTGGTGTTCACAGGAAAACTCCTGTCGCAGAGTCGGATCGGGGTGCGGTGGCCTGGGCGGCATCCGCCGCGACATCGGTGCCGTCGACGACGGCCGCGAGGTGGTCGAGGGCAGCCCCCGGGAGGTTCCCGGTGTCGCCGGACAGGTAGGCGTTCGCGACGAGCAGCGACCGGTAGCCGCTGCCCGAGGTGATCGCGAAGTCGGCGAGGTCGTAGAGCAGGGTGGCCATCGCCGCGCGGGCCAGCTCGTTCGCGTAGCGCGCGCATCCGGCCTGCGCGGTGTCGTCGTCTCCGGCGACGAGCAGATCGCCTTCCTCGACCAGGTCGTCCCAGCGCCGGCGGAGAACATCGGCCCCGGTGCCACAGTCGGGTCCGAGTCCGGCGAGGATGCCGTGCATCGTCTCCGCCAGCCGGCGATGCGCACCGAGTTTGCGCATGCACCGCAGCACGTCCAGGGCGATGACGTTGCTCGAGCCTTCCCAGATCGACCCCAGGTGGGCGTCGCGGACCAGGCGGGCGTGGGCCCATTCCTCGATGTAGCCGTTGCCGCCCCGCACCTCCATGGCCTCGCCGGTGACGATGCGCGCCCGCTTGCAGATGTAGTGCTTCGCGAGCGGGGTGAGGACCCGGATCAGGGCATGTGCGGAGTCGTCGCCGGCGTCCGCCGCCTGCAGGCACTGCGCACTGTATGCCACCAGGGCGAGCGCCGCCTCGGCGTCGAGGGCGAGCGGCAGCAGGGTTGCCCGCATCAGGGGCTGGTCGAACAGGGCCTTGCCGAACACGACCCGCTCCCGGGTGTGGTCGACGGCGTCCCGCACGGCTCGTCGCATCAGCGCGCTCGACCGCATCGCGTTCGACAGCCGCGACGTGTTCACCATCTCGGCCATCTGCCGGAACCCGCGGTCGAGTTCGCCGACCTGTTGGGCGTACGCACCGGTCAGCGACACCTCGCCGCTGGGCATCGAGCGGGTGCCGAGCTTGTCCTTCAGCCTGTCGATCGTGTAGCTGTTGCGCTCGCCGTTCGCCAGAACCTTGGGCACCATGAACATTCCGACACCGCGGGTGGACTGGTCGTCGCCACCGGGGAACCGGGCGAGGGTCACGATGACGTCGGCGTCGGGATTGGACGCGAACCACTTCTTCCCGGTCAGCCGCCACGCGTCGCCGTCACGCACGGCCCGGGTCTCCGTGCGGGCGATGTCGGTGCCGGCCTGCGGTTCGGTCATGAACATCGCACCGGTCATCGCGCCGTCGGGGGCCGTCGACGTCAGTGCGTCGATCCACGGTCCGAACACGTCCGGGTCGCCGAACATGCGCAGCGTGCGGGCGGCGGCATCGGTCATCGACACCGGGCACGCCAGCCCGAATTCGGCCTGCACGAACACGTATGACGCGAGGTACTTCACCAGGTGCGGTGGGACGTCGTCCCAGCCGTGCAGGCCGCCGCGATGCGACAGTGCCGACAGTCCGTATTCGCTGTAGGCGGCTCGGCACAGTTCCTGGTAAGAGGGGTGGTACGCGATCCGGTCGATGCGTTCGCCGTCCCGGTCGAACTGCTGCAGCACCGGTGGATTCTTGTCGGCGGTGGCGGCGAGGGCGTCGAGCCGGTCGCCTGCGTCGGCGCCCAGCCGGTCGAGCAGGGTGTTCAGCTTGTCGCGGTCCGATGGTGCGGTCCACCGGTCGACGACGGCGCGCAGGGCGGGATCGGTGTGAGCGAAATTCATGAGTGGGCAGCATCTTTCCGGGTCGAGGTGTGTTCGGGACGGGGCTCGGCGTCGGTCCGGTCCGAGCGGGCTTTGCCGCGGCGGAGCAGCAGTGTCATGCAGGCGAGCGAGAGCACGACGTAGCCGAGCCCGAGGGCGACCACCGGCCAGATCGAGTCGGTGTGGGTGAGCAGGAACTGGCAGAGCATCGGGGCGGTTCCGGCGAAGATCGCCGTCGACAGCTGATACGACAGCGAAATTCCGGTGTAGCGGACGTTGGTCGGGAAGACCTGGGCGAGGATGCCGGCGAGGGCGGCGTAGTACATCGCGTGCGGCGCGGTGGCCAGCACCATGCCGAGCATGGCCAGGGGCACCGACCCGGTCTGGACGAGGAGGAACATCAACGGCAGCAACACGAGTTCGGGCAGCAGCATCCACCGGACCGCACGCGACGGATCGATTTTCGTGGCCAGCACGGCGCCGAACGGCTGCACGAGTACCTGCGCGACGAGCGCGATCGTGATCACGAGCAGGAAGTCCCCGCGGTCGAATCCGAGGTCGGCGGTGGCCCACGCGAGTGCGAACGTGGTCTTCACGTAGGTGATGGCGACACCCGCGACCACGGCCCCCACGCCGAGAACGAGTTCGACCGGGTGCGAGCGCAGCACCTCGACGAGCGGCATCCGGGTGCGCTCCTGGGCGACGACGGCCTTCTTCATCTCCGGCGTCTCCGAGATCCGCAGCCGGATGTACAGCGCGACGACGACGAGGGCGGCGGACGCGAGGAACGGAAGACGCCAGCCCCAGGACTCGAACACGCTGTCCGACAACAGCGTCAGCGCCAGGAACGCGAGGGTCGCGAGCAGATTGCCGACGGGCGAACCCTGCTGCGCGAATGCGCCGTACAGCACCTTCTTGTTCGGTGGCGCGAATTCGGTGGCGATGAGCACGGCACCACCCCACTCACCGCCCATCGCGATGCCCTGGACCACGCGGAGCGCGACGAGGAGTACGGGTGCCCAGATCCCGATCTGCGAGTAGGTGGGGAGGCAGCCGACGCCGACCGTTCCGATCCCCATCAGGATCAGCGTGATGATGACGGCGTTCTTGCGTCCGAACTTGTCGCCGAAGTGGCCGAACACGATCCCGCCGAGTGGGCGGGCCACGAAACCGATCGCGAACGTCGCGAATGCAGCGAGGGTGCCCACCGCGGGCGAGGCGTCGGGGAAGAACAACCGGCCCAGCACGAGTGCGGAGGCGGTGCCGTAGATGTAGAAGTCGAACCACTCGATGGTGGTGCCGACGAACGCGGTGACACCGGCCTTGCGGGCCTGCCGCGTGCTGTATTCGGGTGGTGCCGCGTCGCGGCCGGGATTCGGATTCACGGTTCTCCCTGACTTTCGTGGGGCGTCACGCCGACGCAGAGGTGGTGTGCATCACTATGGTCGGGATTCCGTGTAGAGTCCAAGACTTAATTCAGCTTATTTAGGTGATTCAGACACATAGTCCCGGGGAGGGGTCGTGGAACTCCGTCACCTGCACGCGTTTCTCGCGGTCGCGGAAGAACTGCATTTCGGGCGGGCCGCCGAGCGTCTCCACGTGGCGCAGTCCCCGCTCAGCCAGACCGTGCGGGCCCTCGAACGGGAACTGGGAACCGATCTGTTCGTCCGCACCACCCGCTCCGTGCGGCTCACGGCCGCGGGCGAAGCGCTGGTGGGTCCGGCCCGGACCATCGAGGCGCAGGTCGGGATCGTGAAGGGCATCGCGCAGGCGGCTGCCGCCGGGGAGACCGGCCGCGTCACCGTCGGCTTCGGCGGCGCGGGCGGCTACACGGTGCTGTCCGTTCTCGCCCGCTCCCTCGCCGACGCCTACCCCGGCATCGAACTGGACCTACGCCCGCAGATGTACTCCGGTGAGGTGCTCGACGCCCTCACCCGCGGAACCCTGGACATGGGCATCGTGGGGTTGCCGGTCCCGCGGGGCTTCGCCACCCACACCGTGCGCGTAGAGGCACTGATGGTGGCGGTCCCGGCCGGGCACCGCCTCGTCGACGCGGGTGCCGTCGTGCCGCAGGAACTGGCGAGCGAACGGTTCGTGATCTACCCCGCCGAACACGGTTCCGTGGTCCGCGACGCCACGCTCGCCCTTTGTGCGGCAGCAGGATTCGCCCCGGTCGTCGCACACGAGGCGCCCACCCCGTACAGCCTGCTCGCAATGGTCGGCGCCGGGGTCGGAGTCGCCGTCGTAGTGGATTCGACGGCACACCTCGCGATGGACGGTGTCGAATACCTGCCCATCGCCGGCGACGCCCCCACCCTCCCCATCGCCATGGCCTGGCAGGACGCCAATCCCTCACCTGCGGTGCAGACGGTCACCCGGGTACTGCGCGAGGTGATCGGGGAGGTCGGGTAACCGCTGCCCGGCGGGACGCTCAGGCCGACACCGAGAAGACGTCGGCCAGGTGGGTGATTCGCAGGGCACGCGCGAGCTTCGGGCGATCGCTGCCGTCGGCGATGTTCTCGCCCTGCGCGCCGAGGTGTGCGATGACCTCGGCAGCCCAGGCCACATCGCTCTGTAGCGGGGACAGTTCGCGGTTGACGATCGCGGTGTGGCCGACATGCATGCAGAGTTTGCCGGTCATGCCCATCGACCTGGTGACGGCCAATGCCTCGGACAGATCGGGTTCGCCGGTCAGGCACGGGCCGTCGATGGGACCGGGGAGGCCTGCCGCCCGACTGGCGACGACGAGCCGTCCCCGCGCGTAGGCCAGCGCGTCGGGGTCGGCGCCCGCATTGGTGTCCCGGCGGAAGTCGCCGGTGCCGAATGCAATTCGGGTCGTGGCGTCGGCCGAGGCGATGTCGAAGGCGAATTCGACGCCACGCGCCGATTCGACCAGGGCGAGGATCGGGATGTGGGGCAGCTCGGCAGCCGTGCGATCGATGTGGTCCGCGGATTCGGCCTTGGCGAGCATCACGCCGCTCAGTCCCGGGAGCCCCCGGATCGCGTCCAGATCAGCGGTCCAGTCCGCGGTGGTGACGTCGTTGATGCGCACCCACCCGGTGCCCCCACCGGCGAGGAAACGCGCAACGGCTTCGCGGGCTTGTGTTTTCGAGGACGGAACGACACCGTCCTCGAGGTCGAAGATCACCGCGTCTGCCGCCGAGTTCGTGGCTGCGGCGAACTCGTCCGGACGTGAGCCCGCGACCAGGAGCCAGGAGCGCGCATGTGTCGCGGGGACTATGGCGGCGTGTGCCGGCGATGTGAGGGTCATCCGATTCTCGTTTCCTCTCGATGTGAACTTCTACTCGGGCAAGGACTGCGCTGTCCTGTATTCGAGGTGCTGGGTGTGAAGCGTCGATCAGTGCGCGGCGACACCGGTGAGATGGTCGAGTGCGGAGAATTCGCTGTCCACGGTGGGCGCGGTGAGCAGACCGGCGAGTCGCCGGGGGGACAGGATGTCATCGACCTGCGCGCGAGTGAGCAGACCGTCGTCGACGGCGAGGTCGCCGACGTAAGCGCCGGTCGCCAGGGCCCTCTTGGCGATATCCGCGCTGGCCGCATAGCCGATGAACGGCGAGAGCGCGGTGACGATGCCGATCGAGCGCCGAACACCCCGCTCGAGATGGTCGCGGTTGGCGGTGATCCCGTCGACGCACTTCACCGCCAGGGTGTCCGATGCCGCGGCCAGGTGCGTCGTCGAGCGCAGCAGGCTGTAGACGATCACGGGTTCGAACGCGTTGAGCTGGAGTTGCCCACCCTCGGCGGCCATCGTGACCGTCAGATCGTTGCCGATCACCTCGAACGCGACCTGGTTCACCATTTCGGGGATGACCGGGTTGACCTTGCCGGGCATGATCGACGAACCGGCTTGGGCCGGAGGCAGATTGATCTCACCGAGCCCGGCGGTCGGCCCGGAGGAGGTGAGCCGCAGATCGTTGCACGTCTTGGACAGTTTCACGGCGACACGTTTGAGGATTCCGGAGACCTGCACGAATGCTCCGCAGTCCTGGGTTGCCTCGATCAGATTGCCGGCCGGGACGACCGGTTCACCGGTCAGCTCGCGCAAGTAGTCGCAGGCGAGCGCGGAGTACTCGGGATGTCCGTTGATCCCCGTGCCGATGGCGGTGCCGCCGAGGTTCGATTCCAGCAGCAGAAGCGCTCCCTCGGAGAGCCGGGCGCAGTCCTCGTTCAGCATGATCGAGTAGGCGGCGAACTCCTGCCCGAGGGTCATCGGTACCGCGTCCTGCAGCTGGGTGCGACCCATCTTGACGATGTCGTCGAATTCGATCGACTTGCGCTCGAACGACTCCGCGAGCCGACCGAGCGACGCGATCAACATTCGGAGGTGCTCGACCAGCGCGAGCTTGATCGCGGTCGGGTACACATCGTTGGTGGACTGCCCCAGGTTCACGTGAGCGAGAGGGTCGAGTTCGGTGTAGGCGCCGCGCCCGAACCCGAGGATCTCGAGTGCGCGGTTCGCGATGACCTCGTTGACGTTCATGTTCGACGAAGTGCCCGCTCCGCCCTGGATCGGATCGATCGGAAACTGGTCGAGCAGTGCCCCGGCGCGAATTTCCGTGCACGCGGCCACGATCGCTACGGCCCGCCGGTCGTCGAGGAGACCCAGGTCCCGGTTCGCCAGGCAGGCAGCCTGTTTCACGGTCGCCAACGCCGCGACCAGTGCCGGGTACTGACCGATGGCAGACCCGGTGATCGCGAAATTGTCCATCGCCCTGGCGGTGTGGACGCCGTAGTACGCCCCCGCCGGTACCGCCAGATCTCCGATCGAATCGTGCTCGATCCGCACATCGCTGTCGCTCAACTTATCCACCAACACCCAATTCGCCGTTCTACTTGACAGGGACTATGACGTCGATCACTGTTGTCGAACAGTACACCACATCCAATATATTGGAGCTGTTGAATGACGACAACCCGAGCCATCCCCGCTGACTCCGCGACAGCACCCGAGGACGCCGACGCGTCTCGCACACCACGCAGGTGGTGGAAGTTCTGGAAGCTGCCGATCGGCGTGCAGTCACTGATCGCCGTCGGCGTCGGCGCACTCATCGGCACGTTCGCCCCCGCCGTCGGCGAGCAACTCAAACTGGCCGGCGACGTGTTCCTCAACCTGGTTCAGATGATCGTCGTCCCCTTGGTCTTCCCGCTCATCGTGCTCGGCATCGCGCGCATGGATTCGGCGAAGAAGGTCGGGCGCATGGCCGCCAAGGCGATCCTGTATTTCGAGGTCGTCACCACGATCATCCTGCTGATGGCCGTCGCGCTGGCGAAGCTGCTCGACATCGGTTCCGGCGCCCCCGTCGCCGGCGCCGACGGTGCGTCCGTCGAGACCCTCGAGCAGGGCATCGACTTCCACGAACTACTCCTGCACGCTGTTCCCAAGAACGTCTTCGCCGCCTTCGCGGAGGGGAACCTGCTGGCAGTGATCGTGTTCGCCGGGTTCGTCGGCGTCGCACTCGCCGCGATCGGTGAGCAGTCGAAGCCGATGACGGCCGTGCTCGACTCACTCGCCAGCGCGATGTTCAAGGTGGTCGGGTACGTCATTCGCCTCGCGCCTCTCGGGGTCCTGGGCTTCATCAGCTACGACGTCGCGCACTACGGGTTCGGGAACCTGTCGAGCCTGCTCGGCTTCCTCGCCGTCGTCTACGTCGGTATGGCGATCATCCTCGGCGTCATCTTTCCGATCATCGCCGCGATCTTCCGCGTCGAGTACATCACCATGCTCAAGGCCATCGGAAATCTGGTCGGCCTCGCGTTCGTCACCCGCAGCTCCGAGGCAGTGCTCGCGCCACTGCTGCTCAAGCTCGAGGGGCTCGGCGTCAGCCGCTCGACGACCTCGTTCGTCGTCCCGCTCGGCTACTCGTTCAACACCGACGGCTCCGTTCTCTACCAGGCTGTCGCCCTGGTCTTTCTCGCCAACGCCTACGGCATCGACACCTCGATCCCCACCCTGCTGCTGATGGTCGGCGTCCTGGTCATCTTGTCCAAGGGCATGGCCGGCGTTGCCTCCGCCTCGATCGTGGTGCTCATCGCCGCAGGTAACACCATCGGCCTGCCGGCCGAAGCCGTCGCGCTCCTGCTGGGGGTGGACTTCATCGCCGACATGGCCCGCACCGCGGTCAACGTCGTCGGAAACTCCCTCGCCGCGTCGGTGATCGACAAGTCCGAGGAGAAAGCCGAGGCCAAGGCCGGTCGGTCCGCCGAAACGCCTGGCGACGACCTCGGCGACAAGGTCCTCGCCGGGCGACACAACGCGGATGGGTAGCGGGGGGCCCGGACGATGGACAGTCGACGAAGGCATTCTCGGTATCCTCGCGACAAGGCACCAGGCACTCACCCACGCGGCCCCTGGGAACGTGCGGCGTGCAGAGTACAGTATCCAGTATGTTGCGTGATAATCCGGTGGAGCGCCCCCGCATGAGCGACGTCGCGTTCGAGCGGATCTGCGACGCGATCGTCACCGGTGAGCTCGCGCCCGGATCCAAGGTCAAGGACAGCGAGCTGGCCGAACATCTGGGGCTGAGCCGCACCCCGGTGCGCGAGGCTCTGACACGGCTGATCGACACCGGACTCGTCGAGGCGAAACCCGCCGCCTTCACCCGGATCACACCGCTGAACCGGGCCGATGTCGAGGCAACGCTGGCGGTGATGGAGGTCCTGGATCAACTGGCCGTCAAAACGGGGGTGCCCAACCTCACCGACGACATGATCGACGTGATGCGCACCGCGAACGACGACCTCGCGCAGGCGATCAAGACCGACAACATCGGTGCCGCACTCGCCGCGGACGACACCTTCCACGGCGTCATCGTCGACGCCGCAGGCAACCCACTGCTCAAACGGCTCATGCACCAGGTGCACCCGCAGATCCACCGGATCTACTACCGCAAGTTCTCCAGTCTCCGCGGCTGGCAGGACGCCATCGAACACCACGACAACCTGATCACCCTGTGCGCGGCCCGGGACGAAGCAGCGGCCGCCGAAATATCGTCGCAACACCGACGGTTCCTCGGCGGCCTGATCGGCGAACTCTTCGACATCGACGAGTCCTCCTCGTAACCAGCCGCTACGAACGGCCGCCGCGGGCATGATCGGTCATCACCCGCGGCGGCCGTTCGGCGCGCCGGACCAAGGCATCCAACTGCTCGGTGCCGATCGGGCTGCCGGGGAATGCCGCGACGCGGTTCAGCGGCATCGACGCGGCCATGCGCAGCAGTGACGGGTCGTCGAACACGCCCGACCCGGCGGTCTGCGCCAGCGCCGCCCCGAGAATCTCACTCCCCACCGGATGCGCCAGCCATTCACCGATCGTGGACTCCGCCGTGAGCACCGGAAGGGGTGCGTCACCCTCGACCGTCACGACCACCTCCCCGCGCAGGTCCCGCGACGAGGCGCCGACCCACACCCGATAGTCGCCGCCTTCGACGACCCACCGCGACAGCGCCGCATCGAAGTACGCCAGGTCCTCGAACGGAATCGGGATCCGGACGCATTCGCTCGCACCGGCCGCGATGTCGACGTTCGCGAAACCTTTCAGCTCGCGAACCGGCCTGGCCACTGCCGAACCGGGGACACCGACGTACACCTGGACCACCTCACGTCCGTCCCGGGGCCCGGTGTTCGTGACCGTCAGCGCAACCTCGACTCCGGCGGCGGTCCGTGTCGCGGTGGGGGCGGAATAGTCGAAGCTCGTGTACGAAAGGCCATGCCCGAAAGGGAAACTCACCGCCACGTCTCGACTGTCGTAATACCGGTAGCCGACGAACAGGCCTTCCCCGTACCGCACGTGGCCCGCCTCGCCCGGGAAGTCGAGGTACGCCGGGGTGTCCTCGAGTCGAACGGGAATCGTCTCGGCCAGCCGGCCCGACGGGTTGACCACCCCGGAGAGCACGTCGGCGACGGCTCCCCCACCGGCCTGACCGAGGAGCCAGCCCTCCACGATCGCGGGGACTCGCCCGGCCCGACCCGACAGTCGCACGACGCTGCCGTTGGACAACACGACGACGACGCGCGGGTTGGCCGCGAGCACCGCGTCGAGCAGTTCGGTCTGCGCCGCGGGCAGTTCGATGTGTTCCCGGTCGAATCCCTCCGACTCGTCCTCCGCGGGGAGCCCGAGGAACACGACGGCGACATCGGCGGAGGCGGCCAGCGACACCGCCTCGTCGACCAGTAGACCTGTCGCGCTGCCGGATTCATCGAGTGAGTATCCGGGCGCGAACGTGATCTCGGGGCCGACGGCGATCGTCCGAATCTCGTCGAGAGCGTTGTCGAGGCGGGTCGGGACGACCTGCGAACTGCCCGCACCCTGATAGCGCGGAGTGCGTGCGAACTCGCCGATCACCGCGATCCTCGTGTTCGCTGCGGGATCGAGCGGAAGGATTCCGTCGTTCTTCAGCAGCACGACACTGCGGCCGGCGACGTCACGGGCGAGGGCGTGGTGGGCGTCGCGGTCGTAGTCGGCGGAGGGATCGAAGTTCGACCGCACCTTCTCGACCAGCGCGAGCACCCTTTCCGCCGCAGTGTCGAGTGCGGACTGCGCGAGGGCACCGGACTCGACCGCGGCGACGATCTGGGCGTCGGTGACCCCGTTCGTCGACGGCATCTCGAGATCGAGCCCGGCGGAGAGCGCGGCAACCCGATTCGACACGGCACCCCAGTCGGAGACGACGAGCCCGTCGAAACCCCATTCGCCGCGGAGGACGTCGGTGAGTAGCCACCGGTTCTCCGACGCGTAGACGCCGTTGATGCGGTTGTACGAGCACATCACCGTCCACGGAGCCGCGTGCTCGACCACGTGCCGGAACCCGCGCAGGTAGATCTCGCACAGGGGCCGCGCGTCGATGTCGGCGCTCACCCGGAGCCGGTCGGTCTCCTGGTTGTTGGCGGCGAAATGCTTCAGCGACGCACCGATCCCCCGTCCCTGCAGTCCGTCGACGAGGGCGGCACCGAGCCGGCCGCTCAGAATCGGGTCTTCGGACAGGTACTCGAAGTTGCGGCCGCAGAGCGGTGAACGCTTGATGTTGATACCCGGCCCCAGCAGGACCCCGACGCCCTCGGCTTTCGCCTCGTCACCGAGGGCCCGACCGACCGTCTCGAGCAGGTCCGGGTCCCAGGTCGAACCCAGCGCGACCGCCGGCGGGAAGCCCGTCGCGGGTACGCTGTCGCCGATGCCGAGGTGGTCGCCGCCGCCGGTCTGCTTCCGCACTCCGTGTGGGCCGTCGGTGATGTAGATCGAGGGGACACCCACCCGGTCGAGCGCCTTTGTCTCCCAGAAGTTCTCACCGCTGGTGAGCGAGGCCTTCTCCTCGGTGGTGAGCGCGGTGGATGCGGACGAACGAGTGTCCATGGTCCCTCTCTCCGTGGCGGCCGGGTCGGGAGCATCGTATCGGTGGGACCGTCGGATTCGTGCGACTTTCCGCCGTGCCAATACATACGTACGTATGGTTTTCGCGCCTAGGGCAGCCGCACCTTGACCGGCACGGATTCCCACGACCGCAGCGTGTTGTTGAGGTGCCGGTGAACCGGCCCGGCAATCTCCAGTGAGTGCACCCGCGAGGCCAGTGCCGTCAGGAGCGCCTCCGATTCGAGCCGGGCGACGTGCTGGCCGACGCACTGGTGAATTCCCATCCCGTACCCCACGTGCCCCGACGGGTTGCGGCCGAGATCGAATACTTCCGGGTTCTCCCACCGGCGGGGATCCCGGTTCGCGGCGCCGAGGAACATCAGGATCTTCTTGCCGTCCGGGATGGTCGCGCCGCCGATCTCGGTGTCGCGGGTGGCGGTGCGGAAGAACGTCTGGACCGGCGACTCCCACCGGACCGCCTCGTCGAACGCCGTCCGGGCCAGCGTGCGGTTCTCGCGCAGCCTCGCCCACTGGTCCGGATGCGTCGCGAACGCGTAGAGCACGGCCGCGAGTCCGTTGACCGTGGTGTCCACCCCCGCCGTCAGCAACGAGCGCACGACGAGCGGCGCCTGCTCGTACGTGATGTCGCCGCGGTCCGCCGCCGCCCAGATCTGCGCACCGAAACCGTCGCCGGTGAGCGCGTCGCGGGCGCACTGCGCGTTGACCCAGCCGGACAGTTCGGCCACCCGCGGCGCCCCTTTCTCCACCAGACCGTTGGCGGGACCGAACGCGTTGAATGCATGGTCCCCGTACGGCAGCAGGTTCTCCCGTCCGGCGTCGGGAATGCCGACGGCATCCGGAAAGACCCGCAGCGGGAACGCGGCGGCGAGGTCGGTGACCGCGTCGAATTCGGTTGTGTTCGCGAGCAACTGGTCGACGAGGGCCTCCGCATCCTGAATCCACGCTGCCCTGAGTTTCTGCAGCGCGCGGGGGCCCAGAATCTTGCTCAGCACCGCCCGCGGAGCGTCGTGATGCGGCGGGTCGGCCTCGAGCAGGATGCTCGGCGGACGCCACGGGGTCTCGTACCGGAAGTTGCTCAGGCCGACCCCGGCAGCGGATTGGAACGACTGCCAGTCGGTCAGCGCGGCATGGACCTGCTCGTAGCGGCCCAGCGCGAAGACGTCGTACCGCCGCAGGTACACGACGGGGCCGGCGTCCCGCAGATTTGCCTGGAACGGCAACGGGTCCTGCAGGACATCGAGGGCGAACGGGTCGGCGTCGCTGACGGGCAACGCGGGAGCGGGGGCGAACATCGTCACGGTGAGTCCCTTCGGGTGGGTGTGTCAGAGGTCGAGCACGAGGCGGTCGGAGCAGGACCGGGAGACGCAGATGAGCATGCAGTCGCCGGCGGACCGCTCCTCGTCGTCGAGGACCGAATCGCGGTGGTCGGGGGCGCCGGCGAGGACGGTGGTTTCGCAGGTCCCGCACGTGCCCTCGCGGCACGAGGACAGAACGTCGACCCCGGCCGCCTGCACGGCGTCGAGGACGCTGGCGCCGGGCGTCACCGTCACCGCGAGGCCGGAGCGCGCGAGTTCGACCTCGAACGGTTCGTCGCGCAGCGGTACGCCGTTGTCCTTCGGCACGAAGCGTTCGGTCCTCAGCGTGCCGACGGGCCAGTCCGTGCAACAGTTTTCGACGGCGGCGAGGAGTGGTCCGGGCCCGCACACGTAGACCTTCGCGTCGGCGGCCTCCGCGGCGAGATGCGCCGACAGGTCGAGGTGGCCCTGCTCGTCGCGAGGCACGACGGACACCCGGTCGCCGTAGGCGGCGAGTTCGTCCCGGAACGCCATGGACGTGCGGGTGCGGCCGCCGTACAGGAGTTGCCAGTCGATTCCCATCAGCTCCGCCTGACGGACCATCGGCAGCAGCGGGGTGATCCCGATACCGCCGGCGATGAACAGGTACCTCGGTGCGGGGACGAGCGGGAAGTTGTTGCGCGGACCGCCGACCCCGACGAGATCACCCTCCGCGAGTACGTCGTGGACGTACGCCGACCCGCCCCGGCCCGCCGGTTCCCGCAGCACCCCGACCCGGTAGCTGTACGCGTCCCACCGGTCGCCGCACAGCGAGTACTGCCGCGTCAGCCCGTTCGGGAGCAACAGGTCGATGTGGGCCCCCGGTGCCCAGTCGGGCAGGCGCCGTCCGTCGGGGTGACGCAAGGTCAGCGCGACAACACTTTCCGCGACAACCTCTTTGGCGACAACCTGTAGCGCCGCGTTCGCTGGCGCACCGGAAGAAACCGGGTTCTGTGGCATCTCGACTCCTCGTTCTGGCGTTTGTTCGAGGATCTTCCGAGCCGGGGGTGAGCCGCCAGATCATTTTCAATAGTTGAAAGTCGAGATGTAACCGGGGTCACTCAACTGGGCAGAGACGGTCCGCCTGCCCGCTCGAGTCCGTCGAGAATCAGGTCGAGTCCGTATTCGTACTCGTCACCGAAGTCGTATCCGGGTGCCATGGCGTGCTGCCTCACGAACTCGGTGAGGTGGGGGTACTCGTCGGCCGGGACGCTGCCGAGGATCGATTCCGCCACGTCGGTGAGCTCGTCGGAGGAGCCGAACGGCAGGCTCGTCTCCTGCATCGCGAAGCCGTAGATGTAGCTGTCCAGGGCCGAGAATGCATGCGCGGCAGACTCGATGGAGAATCCCGCTGCCCGCAGAATGCCCAGCACCGCGTCATGGTGCCGGAGCGTCGCGGGGCCGGGGGTTGTCCGCGATTCCATCAGGACGGTGGCCCAGCGGTGCCGTGCGAGCACGTCCCGTACGGAGATAGCGCGCCGGCGCATCGCGGACTTCCAGTCGCGACCGTTCGGCGGCAGGTCGATCTCGCCGAAGACGACGTCCACCATGCCGTCGAGGAGGTCGTCCTTGTTCTTCACGTGCCGGTACAACGACATCGCCTCCACCCCGAGCGTCTCCGCGATCCGGCGCATCGTGAGTGCCTCGACGCCGCTGTCGTCGGCGAGGGCGACGGCGGCGTTCAGGACGCGCTCCCTGGTCAGGGGGACGCGGGGTTCTGCCTTCGGGTCGGTCTCGGCCGTCATCGCACATTCTCCACCGGCATAGTTTACGTTGTAAGCACTAGTTTACATTGTAAGCGTACGCTCTAAGCAGACGGCCGATCCGCCATCCGAATGGAGTCCGACATGGAGTCACCGACCCACGCCGACAGCCGCATGAAGGCCGTCGCCCAGGACGTCTACGGCCCGCCCGAGGTCCTCGAGCTGCGGGACGTCGAAAGACCGGTTCCCGCCGACGACGAGGTGCTGGTCCGAGTGCACGCGGCGGGTGTCGATCGCGGTGTGGCACACCTCGTGACCGGTCTCCCATATCCGTTGCGCCTCGCGGGCTACGGCCTCCGCCGGCCCAAGGCCGCTGTTCCTGGGATGGATCTGGCCGGACGCGTCGAAGCGATCGGTCGCGACGTCACGGGATTCCGCCCCGGCGACGACGTGTTCGGCATCGGCGCCGGAACCTTCGCGGAGTACGCGTGCGCACCGGCGGCAAAGCTCGCGCACAAGCCCGCCGATCTGACGTTCGTGCAAGCCGCGGCGATCGCGATCTCCGGGCTGACGGCGCTGCAGGGTGTGCGCGACCACGGCAGGGTCACGGCGGGGCAGGCGGTGCTCATCATCGGCGCGTCCGGCGGCGTCGGCACGTTCGCCGTGCAGGTGGCCAAGGCGTACGGGGCGGAGGTCACGGGCGTGTGCAGCACCGCGAAAGTCGACCTGGTCCGGTCGATCGGAGCCGACCACGTCGTCGACTACACACGCGAAGACTTCACCCGACTCGGGCGGCGCTACGACGTCGTCCTCGACATCGGCGGCAACTCGTCCCTTTCCCGCCTGCGTCGTGTCCTCACCCCGCGCGGCCGACTCGTCATCGTCGGCGGCGAAACCGACGGACGGTGGCTGGGCGGCACCGATCGCCAGCTGCGCGCACTCGCGCTGTCCCCCTTCGTGAGTCAGACACTGTGCGTGTTCGTCTCGAAGGAGGACGGTAACGACCTGCTCGTGCTCCGCGACCTCGTCGAGTCCGGCGACGTCACACCCGTCATCGACCGGACGTACTCGTTGAGCGAGGCCGCCACCGCACTCCGGCGGCTCGTCGACGGTCAGGTTCGCGGGAAGCTCGTGGTCACCGTGTCCGCCGGCTGAGTTAGGCGGTGTGCGCCCTTCGGCTGATGTCTTTGTCGACGGCGGTGGCGATGTCGTGGACGAGCCGCGAGTGCCAGAGTTTATGTGCCTCGAGGTCCGCGGTGAGCGCGTGGCAGTCCGGGCATTCCCGGGGGCTGGGTTGCGAGGTGCTTTCCATGATGCTGCGCTTTCTGGGAGAAGTGGTTCCGTTTCCACCGTGGCACGGGCGGGGCGGATAGTCCACCGCGCACAGTGTCACAGACATTGGTCAGCCGCCCGCGCAATTGCGTCGGATTCCGGCAAATCCGTGGGAATCTGCCACCTGGGCTTGCCTCACGTCGACGCCGCCGCCATCACGCGGGTGATGCCCTTCGCGGCCGCCTGCAGCGCGGGGATCTGCGCGTACGCCTTCTCGTCGTTCGGCACGATGACCGACAGCGCGGCGACCACCTTGCCGTGGCCGTCCCGCACCGGGACCGCGACGCCCGTGGTGTCCGGGTAGAGGTGTCCGGCGCAGAGGATGTAGCCGTGCCGGCGGACGTCGGCGAGCACTCCTCGCAGCTGTCGTGCGGTGCGAATCGTGTTGTCGGTGTAGACCTTCAACGGCTCGCTCAGTATGCGCTCCTGCAGCTCCGCCGGTCCGTGCGCGAGCAGGACCAGCCCGGACGAGGACACGTGGAGCGGCATCCGACCCGCGATGCGCGTGTAGTTGACCACGGCGCCCGGTGCCGTGAGCCGCTCGATGAACAACACCTCGTCGCCCTCGAGGACACCGAGCTGAGTGTGCTGCCCGACGACGGCGTGCAGGTCCTCCATGAACGGCATCGCCGCTTCCCTGAGCCCGAGGGTCGGGGACGCCCGCGACACGACCTCCCACAGGCGGACCCCGATCCGCACCTTCCGGTCCTCACGCTCGAGCCAGCCGCACCCCACCAGTTCGTCGATCAACCGCGACGTCGTGGAGATGTGGAGACCGGACCGTCGCGCGATCTCGGACACCGTGAGCAGCGAATCGTCCGAACGGAACGATTCGACTATCCGCACCGTCCGGGCCAGGACGGACTCGCCGGTGTGCACACGTGCCATGCCTTCAGTGTGCACACCGACCGGCGCTCAGCGCAGGTCGCGCCGCCGGAACGCCGCCACGCCCACCACGATCAGCACCACCGTGATCAGGAGCAGCCACACGATCGGCGTCGCCTCGAACTGCCCACCCGGCAGCTTCGGGGCGTGGCTGAACGGCTCCAGATTCAGCACCGCCTGCGGGAACTGCGCGATCGACCCGACCATGAAGATCAAGAGGAACGCGACGAGCACACCCCAGGCCACCGGCGTGAACCGCGGGACCACACCGAACAGGAGGACCGTCACGCCGGCGAGCATCCAGATCGCGGGAAGTTGCACGAGCGCCGCCCCGATCACGTCGGGCAGGGCTCCCCCCACGTCGTCGATGGATGCACCGTACGTGAGTCCGGCGGCCACTCCGGCCACGATCATCGCGACCGCAGGTCCGAGCATGGCGAACAGGATGTGGCTCGATGCCCACCGGACGCGGCCGACGGAACCGGCCGTAACGGGTTCGAGACGCTGGGCGTTCTCCTCGGAATACAGCCGCAACGACGCGGAGATCGCGTAGGCCGCGGCGGCGACCGCGAGCATGGTGAACGCGTAACCGATGAACGATTCCTCCAGCGACTGCGAGCCGCCCATCCGGGTGATGATGTCCCGGATCGTCTGGCTGTCGCCGACCTGGCCACCGATCCCCTTCGCGGCGCTGCCGATGAGCAGGCCGTACAGACCGAGCCCGGCCGTCCAGGCCGCGAGTGTGCCGCGGTGCATCCGCCACGCCAGTCCCAGCGTGCCGGCGAGCGCCGGCGACGCGTCCGTGGGGCCGGGGCGTTCGGCGATCAGACCGGCGCCGACATCGCGTCGGCGCAGGAGAGCGTATGCCGCCCAGGTGAGTACGAGTGCCGTGACGAGGCTGGGGACGACCACCCACCAGCGTTCGTCGGCATACGGACGGATCTGCAGGCCCCAGCCGAGCGGTGAGAACCACGACAGGGTGCCGGACCCGGCATCACCGACCGCGCGCAACGCGAACGCGATCCCGAGCACCGTCAACGCGACGCCGCGCGCGACACGGGCGCCGGTACTCACCTGCGCCGCAACGGCGGCGACCGCCGTGAACACCAGACCGGAGCAGGCCAGCGACGTCCCGAACGCGACCGAACCGCCCACCGGAAGGTCCCGGGCGAGCAACGCTGCCGCACACAGGATCCCGGTGACGACGGAGGCGCCGCCGGCGAGGAGCAGCGCCGCGGTCAGGCCCGAGTACCGTCCGACGGAGGTCGAGTCGAGAAGCTCCGCCCGGCCGGTCTCCTCCTCCGCGCGGGTGTGCCGGATGACCGTCAGAATCACCACCAGCCCGATCAGCGTGTAGTAGATACCGGCCTTCCAGACACCCACCGAGCCGAGGCTGGAGTTGAAGATCGGCCCGTACATGGCGATCTGCGCGGGGCTGGCCGCCGTGGTGGCCGCGAACTCCGCCAACTGGGCGTCGGAGGTGTAGATGTCGGCGATGCTCGCGACGTACAGCGCGGGCGCGAACGCGAAGATCAGGATCCACAGCGGCAGCGCGATCCGATCCCGGCGCAGGAACAACCGCAGAAAGTGCAGTGTCCCCGTAAAATCCGAGGAAGACACCGGCGCCGGCTCCACGGGCCGGTACCGGGACACCGTTGCGGTACTCATGCCCGCACCTTCTCCACCGCGTCGGACGACGTGGTCGTGCCGTCGTCGATCTCGTAGTGCCGCAGGAAGAGTTCTTCGAGGGTCGGCGGCTGACTGACGAGGCTGCGTACCCCGGTGTCGCCGAGCACCCGGATGAGCTCGCCGAGATGTTCGCTGTCGACCTGGCAGTGCAGCGTAGCCCCGTCGAACTCGATGTCCGCCACGCCGTCGATGCGGCTCAGATCGCCGGGGTCACCGAGAAGTTCGGCGGTGATCGACGTACGGCTGAGATGCCGCATCGACGCCAGGGTTCCGGATTCGACCGTCCGTCCGGCCCGGATGATGGTGACCCGCTCGCACAGCGCCTCCACCTCCGACAGGATGTGACTGGACAGCAGCACCGTCACACCGCGGTCGCGGGCCTCGGCGACGCACTCACGGAAAACCTGTTCCATCAATGGATCCAGGCCCGACGTCGGTTCGTCGAGCAGCAGCAGGCGAGCGTCGGACGAGAACGCCGACACCAATGCCACCTTCTGACGGTTGCCCTTCGAATACGCCCGACCCTTCTTCCGCGGGTCGAGGTCGAAACGCTCGATCAGATCCTGCTTGCGGGTCTCGTCCAGTCCGCCGCGCATCCGGGCGAGGAGGTCGATGGTCTCGCCGCCGGACAACGACGGCCACAGGGTCACGTCGCCGGGGACGTACGCCATGTCGAGGTGCAGGGCGACGGCGTCGCGCCACGGGTCGCGGCCGAACACGGTGGCCTCACCGCTGTCGGAGTGCAGGCTGCCGAGGAGGACGCGGATGGTGGTGGATTTGCCGGCGCCGTTCGGCCCGAGGAACCCGTGCACCTCCCCTTCGCCGACCTCGAGGTCGAGTCCGTCCAACGCCCGGGTTCGTCCGAACGTCTTCACCAGGTTGCGCACTTCGATGATCGCACTCATAGCTGCTCCTAGTTCGGGGAGTCGGTATGTTCTGCGGGTGCAGCGCCCGCCTGCGCGGCACCGTCTTCGGTGGCCAGATACGCCTCGAGGGTCGACGAATCCGGCAACAGGCCCTCGGTGTACATCTCGAGGGCGGGCAGCGTGACGTCGGTGGCGAGGTCGCGGATGGCCGTGGCGTAATCGAGCGGAGTTTCCTTGTCGGCACGCATCTGCAGGTAGAGCAGCATGGCACCCACGTTGTAGAGGGTGAGGTAGCGCGCCCGCGCCTTCGGGTTGCGGCTGGGCCGGACAGTTCCGGCCGCCACGCCCATCGCGAGATACTGCTCGGTGTCTTCGACCATGTGCTCGAAGAGGGATTCGCCGAGTCCTCCACCTGCCTGGAAACTGCGCACGATGTACGCGACGAGCGGGGCGTACTGTTCGATCTCGGCGAGGGCGTGCATGGCGCCCGCCGGTCCGGGCGTCGAAATCGCCTCCGCCTTCTGCTCCCGAATGATCCGCAGGACATGCTCGTCGCATTCGGCGCGCAGGCCGTCCTTCGAGCCGAAATGGTGGATCACCAGACCGGGTGACACCCCGGCGGCGGTGGCGATCGCCCGCACTCCGGTACTGAAACCGTGATTGCCGAACACCGTGATGGCCGCGTCGCGCACTCGGGCACGCGTGGTCAGATCGGGTTGCGGGACCTCGGAACCGGCACTGGTTGAACGCATGTTTAATACGCTAAACGCGCGTTCAATCGGGCGCAAGGGGTGAGGGCGTCAAGATTTCGTCAAGGCGCGGAGTCCCGGCTCTGCCGCGTGCCCGGTGAACACGACGCTCGGGCGGGGATACCGATTGCGGGCGCACGCCTCGTCCAGGGCCTCGTCGACGACCTCCCGCAGATCGACACCGTCTGCGCCATGGAGGACCAGTTCCGTCAGGATCACCCCATAGTCGCGCCGGACCTGTTCCATCAGCCCGATCGCCTCGTCGACCGCCCCGGGGCCGAGTGTGCAGCGGAAACCGATCAGCCGCAGTTGTGGCTGTTCCATCACCTCACGCAGCGCGTCCTCGATGCCCGGGCCGAGCGCCGAGAGGTCGAGCACGATGTTCTGCCGCGGCTGCTCGTGCACGAACGGGTGGGGAAGATGAAGCGTCATCGGAACCTCCTCGGGGATTCAGTTCCAGATCTACCCCCGCCACGCGAGGACGCGGCCCTTCTTGACGGCACCATGACTCCGATGGCCGCAATCCTGACGCGGTGTTGGCGCCGCGAGGGTGGTGTCGCGCGTTCTTCCCTATGCCGTTGCCTTCTCGACCGCGTCGCGTGTGAGACCGGCCAGTTTCTCGACGTTCTCGGTGGTCGCCGGATAGCCGGCCGAGGTCACCCCGATCACGTACTCGCCGGCGAGCGCGCCGTACCCGATATGCGTGTCCTCTCCCTGGGTCACGGAGCCGGCGAATGCCTTGTCGCCGACGTCGGCCGGCGCCGGTAGCGCCACGAACCCCGGGACGACTTCGCTGTTGTCGATCGCTTGCTCGAATGCGGTCGCGGCTGCGTCGACGCTGGGATATCGATCGACGGAGACGGTCACCCTTCTACCGCCCCCTTCGTAGATCACCATTCGCGTCGCGTCGGGAGTACCGGAAGCAGTGGAGTTCTCACTCGTCGCCGTCTGTTGTTCTATCTCCGGGAAGTACGTCTGGACGACGTCCAACCCCACCAGAATCTCCTGAGGCAACAGGATCGCCTCGGATGTCGTCGCGTCCTGCTGCGATTCGGCATCGGACTGCGTGTCCTGCTGCCCACACCCACCCGCGAACAGGACGCCGGCCAGGATGATCGCGAGGATGGCGAGAGGCGCGCCACTGCCGACCCTTCGCACGCGGCACCGCTCCGTTGGATGCACCATGCTCGATACCCCCTGTCGCTCGGGACAATGCCTCGTCGTGTGGCCAGCTGGTAGTTAACCGACCGGAACTCGCACGGCACCAATTCTCGCCGATCCGGAGGCCGTGGACACTCACTTCGCTACGTTCCGCCGTTCCGCCTCACCGGGGTCGATGTCACAACGCGTTGTAGATCCAGACACCGCGGTAGTCCCACTCGGTCGACCGGGACTGTCAGTCACGCGTTCGGGTGCGTCTGCGGGATGGGTTGGGGTCACGGAGAGAAGCTGTAGTTTTCGTGGCTTTCGCTGCCGGGGATGGCGGTGTAGACGAGAAGGAGGTGTGACTGGTCTGGGTCGAGAAGTGTCTGGCAGGTCACCCGTCCCAGCCTCGGATCGACAGGCCCTGACAACCGTCGACCGAGGTGAGCACCTCGGATAGGTGCCGAATGCGTTGAGGGAGTTGCTATCCGGCGAGATGGTCGAGCCTCTGCTGCCGCCTACGCGGAGTTCGTCGACCTGCCCTGCACGTTGTATGCCCAGATCGGCATTCTCGTTGCGCCGGTAGCCGCCGTCGATGTTGGGCATCGGCGGATTACAGCCCGCCGCCTACTCCCCCTCCACTGCTGTCGAAACGTAGTCCTCCGTTCCGTTCGGGCAGCGTCAATTGCCGAATGAAGCAGCGTGAGTGGCGGTCCAGTTCGCACGATTTGTAACAGATCCTGTCCCGCTTCCGAAATGGAATGGGGGGCGACGGACGTCTCAATTCTCGTGGTAACGAAGGAATGGAGCGCTCATGAACAAGCAGCTGGGACGACGGGTCTGTGCTGCGGCACTCACCGCTGTCGGACTGGGAACCGCGGTGGCGACCGGAGGAGGCGCTGTTGCGAGTGCTCAGCCAGCACCACCGACATCGACGACCATGACGTGCTCGAGTGCGAATCCCCTCGTCTGGGCACCGCCGTTCACGTGGACCATCAACGCCGCGTCCGGGGAGTCGCTGCGACCGGGTGGGTCTGCGCTGGAGCCGGCAATTCTGCTGAGCGGCGGCAACGAACTGCCGACGCCGCCCGGCGGTCTCATCCCGAGCATCGGCGTCAACTGGTACGGCACGAGGGTGTCGGTCGACTGGCACAACACGACAACCGGTGCGACCGGACACAGCGTCAGCGACGAGGCGGCCTGGCAGCAGAAGCCCGGCATCCCGATCAACCGAACCTGGACGGGAACCGGGACAGTCTCGTTCACCGTGACCGTCCAGACCGGCGCGGGATGGTGGTTCGTCAACTCGCAGAACGCCGTCTGCCAGGGAACGATTTCCGTGGTGCCCGGACGGTGACGTCGGACGCCCCTCGCCTACAGGTCAGGCGAGGGGCCGTTCGCCTCGGCGAGTTCGGCAAGCCTGTCGACAGAGGCCAAAAGCCTGTCCGACGTGGTGGCCCGGGCCCGCTCGAGGCGTTTCTCGTCGGTCAATCGCGACCAGTCGTAGGTATGCGTGACGCGGACGTGCGCCTCGTCGAGTCGGTCGAGTTCCCAGCGCCACAGATGCCCCGGCGGCTGAAGACCCTGCACCGAGGGCAGCCAGGCAATCAGTTGCCCCTCCTCGAACTCCACCACGTGGTTGTCGCGGATGCCGCCGGTGGTGAGCGTCATGGTGAACACGTCGCCGACGGCGCGTACCCGCTGCCCGGCGGCGGCCTCGGCCAGGTTGTCGTTGCCATCCCAACGCGGCTGTTGTGCCGGGTCGGCAATCAGTTCGAAGACCGTCCGCGCCGGGGCCGCGATGATGCGGCCGACGGTCACGACGGTGGGAATCCCATTCTTCTCGGTCATAACTCGATCAAACCATGACGAGCCCGCAGATCTGGAGCACCATGTCTCTTCTTACGCTTGGCAAGTCGATCGCGGTCAGTGGACTGGTGCTGGCCGGATTGTTCGGTGCCGCCGCCCCGGCTGCGGCGGATCAGACTCGAGACCGATGGGTGAACATTCCAGACACCGCGACCGTCGCTCACGGAATTGCCTGTGGCGGCCGAATCGGAGGAGTCACCGTTGCTACGGACAGCCTGCCCGGGCTGGTCTACGTTCGACTGAACGCGACGTTCGTCGGTATCTCGACGACGCCTGGCGTGCTGTGCTCGGTGTCCGCAACGCTGCACTGGCGCAACCTGGAGACCGGCGCTGCAGGATCGTGGTCCGCCGAGGTCAGTGGAGGGGTGATCGACTTCCCGGCGGAGCCGTGGACACACCTCGCGACGGGATCCGGGCGCGTCGAGGTCACGCTCACCACCGATCGTCCGCACATCCCCAGCGACACGAAGATCAACGTGTATTGAGCCGGCTTCCCCTGGTCCGGTCCGCTACTTCGCCCAGCGAAAGATCCGCGGGAAGCGCAGTCGTGGGATAGCATTCGGCTCGACTGACCACAATCACGCCGATGATCGGTCACCAGGGGGTGAACCCGGTGGATCCCACCCTGCTCGGCATCTGCGTGGCCGAGGTCACCGGGCTGGCATTCAATTCGGTCGTGGCGCTCGAACTCCACGACGGCAGCCCGATGAATCCCATGGCCGATGCCGGTGCGGTCGCCACCACCGCACTCATTCCCGCGAGCCGGCTTCCGAACCACCGCAGAGACGAAATCCCCGACCCGTCCATCGAACAGAGGAGCCAATCATGATCGCCATCGGAGTCGTTCTGATTCTCGTGGGGTTCATCGTCAAGATTTCGGCGATGTGGATCGTCGGACTCGTCATCGCAGCGATCGGGCTGGGATTGCTGCTTCTCGGCGTCAGCGGACGAAGCATCGGCGGCCGACGCTACTGGTACTGAATCCGGCTGCGCTGAGAGTCACGGCACGACGGTGCGGGTGACCTGCAGTGGCGTACGGATCGGGGCAATCCACACGACCGAGGAAGGGCACACCCATGCGCAATTTTCGACGTACGGCAGTGGCGGGGATCATGATCGCGGGACTGATGACTGCGGGGGCGGCAACGGCGTCCGCCGCCCCGTTCGGCTCCCTCGGCGACGGACCCGACCTCGTGATCACGCAGGCGAACGCCGAGGGGGTCAACGCGTGCGCCGTGCGTGTCACGAACGAGGGCGACGGGACCGCCCCCGGGGTGACGGTCCACACGCCGCTCACCTACCCGAGCACGAACCTCGGCGCGCTCGCCCCCGGCGAATCGAAGATCGCCGAATACTTCGATTGCGGATTCTCGGAGCGAATCTTCTACTTCGCGACGACCAGCGGCGAGACGAATTGGGCCGACAACTTCCTGTACATCGAACTCTGAGCGCCGCCGACAGCCCCGGAACGAAAGAACTGTCGGCATTCGTCCTGTTGGACATCTGTGCATGTGGCGGAAAGCGTGACTGTGCTGTAGAACATAAACAGCGAGACCGGTTTGTGATATGAACCACATCTAAACGTTACTTTGCGACACCACTACACAGACATGAACAACAGTTCCGGGGGGAGCGGATCCGCGCAGGTGGATCCGGGTTCGGGAACGGTAAGGACACCACATGCTGTTGCCGATGGCACCGACCGATTCACTGTTTCTGCTCGGCGAGTCCCGCGAGCATCCGATGCACGTCGGCGGCCTGGCAGTGTTCACGCCACCCGAGGGGGCGTCCGCGGCCGATGTGCGCGCGATGTTCGATGCCGCGCTGGTCGGTGACCAGGTGGCGGCGCCGTTCCGCAAGCGGGCCCGCCGCTCGGTGACCTCGTTCGGCCAGTGGGGCTGGGACACCCTCCCGCACCACGAGGTCGACCTGGAACACCACGTGCGCCGCGACGCCCTGCCTCAGCCGGGTGGAATGACCGAACTGATGACCCTGGTGTCGAGGCTGCACGGCACCCTGCTCGACCGCAGCCGCCCCCTGTGGGAGATGCACCTGATCGAGGGACTCGCCGACGGCCGCTACGCGATCTACACCAAGATCCACCACGCCCTCGCCGACGGGGCATCCGCGATGAGGCTGCTCCGAGACAGCATGAGCGAGGACCCCCACCGTCGGAACATGCCCACACCGTGGCAACCCCGCAACCCGCTGGCGGCCGTGCCGGACGCGGGCGTCGCGGTTTCGGGCGGGCTCGGCTCCGCACTGCCCGCGATGGCGTGGGACGCCGCCCGCGCGGCGGTCGGCGAGATGGCCGGACTCCTGCCCGCGGCGGTCAACACCGTGGATCGTGCCCTGCACGGCAAGGGTGGTGCGGTGTCGCTGACCGCACCGCACACCCTGTTCAACGTGCCGATCAGCGGAGCCAGGCACGTCGCCGCCCGGTCCTTCCCCCTCGAACGGATCCGCCTGCTGGCCAAGCACGCCGACGCCACCATCAACGACATCGTGCTGACGATGTGCGCGGGCACCCTCCGGGCCTACCTGCACACCCGCGACGCGTTGCCGGACAACCCCCTGATCGCGATGGTCCCCGTCTCCCTCCGCGCGCCGAATACCGGGGCCGGCGGCAATCGGGTGGGAGTGCTCATGTGCAACCTGGCCACCCACCTCCCCGACCCCGCGCACCGCCTCGAGACCGTCCGCAACTGCATGAACGAGGGCAAGGCCGCCCTCCAGGCGATGAGTCCCGCCCAGGTGCTCGCAATGAGCGCCCTCGGCGCCGCCCCGCTCGGAGTCGAGATGTTCCTCGGCCGCCGCGGTCCGCTGCGGCCACCGTTCAACGTCGTCATCTCCAACGTCGCCGGCCCCCGAACCCCGTTGTACTGGAACGGGGCCCGACTCGAATCCCTCTACCCGCTCTCGATCCCCACCACCGGGCAGGCACTCAACATCACGTGCACCAGCAGCGACGACCAGATCGTATTCGGCCTCACCGGCTGCCGCCGCACCGTCCCGGATCTGCACCCCATGCTCGATCAACTCGACGCCGAACTCGATCTCCTCGAGACCGCCGTCGGACTGTGATCTCGGCGGAGCATCCGCGCGATCACACCGTCACCGTGTTCGCGGGGGCCACGCGCACCTGAAATTCGAGGCGTGACATGGCCTCCCGGGCGGCGTCGAGCGCCTGCTCGGCGGTGTCCCCGACCGCGCGTGCGTATGCGACACGCGAATCGGACGACTCCAGGACGCTGACCGCCCCGCCCGGGCGGACCAGGAGTTGCGCGTCGGTCACGCCGTCGACGTTCCGGGCGTCGTCGATGCCGCTGACGTCGGTGAGAACACCCGCGACGGGTGCGGCGGCGAACCAGATCGCGGAACAGTGCGCGGGCCGCTCCACCGCGAGGACGGCCCGGATCCCGGGAAGGACCTTCTCCCCGATGGTCTGCCGCACGACGCAGTCGGCGAGGTCCACGCCGGTGGCGTCGACGGCGAGGCCCGGTATCTCGTCGCCGCCCATCCGCACGTGGGTTTCGATCACCCGGGGACCGGTTGGGGTGAGCACGATCTCGGTGTGGGTTGCACCGAACTCCACGCCGACTGCGTCGAGCACACTCGTCACGTACGTATGGATCCGTTCTTCCTGTGTCGTGGAGAGGGCTGCCGGTGCCACGTGCCCGAGTTCGACGAAGGTCGCCGGGTCGGAGAACTTGCGGGTGACGGCGACGATCTGGTGTTCGCCGCACTCCGAGAAGGCCTCCACACTGAATTGCGGGCCCTCGTGGAACTGCTCCACGAGCACCCCGCTGGTGGTCAGGCCGTCGAAGTCGCCCCCTGCGCGCGCGTACGCCGCAGCCAGTGCGCCCTCCTCCCGAACCACGGCCACTCCGGCACTGCCCGCGCCGCGCACCGGTTTGACGACGCACGGGAACCCGTGCTCGAACGCGAAGGTGCGCAACGCCTCCACGTCGGCGACGACAGCGGAGGCGGTGGCGTCGACGCCGGATTCGCGGAGCGCGGCGCGCATGGCGTTCTTGTCGTGGACCGACGTCACGGTGCGGCGTGAGTGGGTGGACAGGCCGAGGGCCTCCCCGATCGCGGCGCAGCGATCCTGGTCGCGTTCACCGAACGTGGCGATCCGGGTGAACGGATGCTCCGCATGTGCGGCCGAGGCCAGGGCGATCCATTCCTCGTCCGGCGCATCGTGCCGCACGGCGATCACCCGCGAGTGCTCGGTCAGACGGCGAAGCTTGGCGACGAATTCCAGTCGGCAGATCACCGAGGTCTGTGTGCCGGGGAGGGCGTCACGGACCCTGCCCGGGAGGTCGCGGCCGCTGCCGACGACGAGGACGTGTTCAGTCATTTCTTCACCTCGAGTAGCGAGAAGGGAGACAGTGCAGGATGGTCGCCGGCCGGGAGTTCCTTCGTCCGTGCGCGTTCCGCGAGACTGCGACGCGCCGCCGTCCGGGAGACCAGAGCCGCGGCCCCGAACGTCCCGGCCAGGACGGGCCACGCCAGGAGACCGGCCGGCAACAGGACGACGACCAGAACGGTGGGGCCGAGCACCTTCTGGCCCGTCATGCCGAGGCTGAACGCGCCGAGATAGCGGGCCACGGCCGGCTGCGGGGACAACTCGGCCGACAGTTCCCAGGCGGCCACGGAGTGGATGTTCTCGGCGATCGACAGTGCCACCACCGCAACGACGACGGCGGCGATCGCCGGACCGGTGTCGGCCGTCTGGCCGACGGTGAGTGCACCGCAACAGAAGGCCATCAGCGCCCCGGTCCACGTCAGGAGTCGGGTCGCTGCGGACATGCCGTCGGCGAACCGGGCGACGTAGACCTGCAGGACCACGGTCAGCACGGTGTTGACCGCCATGAGCACCGGCACCCACGCGAGCGGCACCGACGTGTACCCGATGACCCAGATCGGGAGTAGGACGATCAGCACGGTGTCGTACAGCGACAGCACACCGTTGCCGACCGTGAAGACCATGAACCACCAGTCGTGGAACGGCGAGCGCACCGCCGTTCCGCCCGGCCCGGGATCAGCGGGGAGAGGCGTGCGTTGCACCACCGTTCCCGTCCTCCGGAGTACGAGCCGCACGGCGAACGCGATGACCACGAACGAGATTCCGTTGCCGAGGAACAGCGCCGTGAACGCGGCGGACGTGCCGGTCACGAAGACGACGCCCGCCAGCAGGAACCCCGCGGTGAGACCCACGTTCCGGATGGCGCGGATGGTGGCCATCGTCCGGGTCCGGTCGCGGCCGCCGATCACCGCCGTCACGACGGCCTGCTGGATCGGGCTGCTCGCCCGGTCGGCCGCGGTGAGCAGCACGGTGAGCACGAGGTAGCCGGTGAAGTCGGATACGAGCGCGAAGCATCCGTATCCGATGCCGCGTACCAGCAGGAGGGCCACGTAGAACCGGCCCGGCCCAACCCGGTCGGCCAGCCTGCCGAGGGGCACCGGGGCGAGCAGCGCGAGCGCACCCGCTGTCGTGGTGGCCAGGGCGATCTGGTTCGCGGTGAGACCGACGACGCCGATGAAGTACAGGGCGAAGGACGCGAAGAACATCCCGGTGCCCAGCGAGTCGATGCCGGCGCCGACGGCGAGCGTGCGACCGGCCGGGCTGTCGGGGAGCAGCGCATCGCCCAGCCGCCGCACGCGGGCGTTCACGGGACGCTCCCCGGCGTCAGGAAGGCGTGCACCAGGTCGGCCGACCGCTGCACGTGGGTGGGTGTCGCCGCCTCGGGCGCCGGACGCCGCAGGTGGTTCCAGGCGTACCGCCGGGCCGCGTTGACGAGTAGTTCGGCGTCCTGAGCCGACTCGGCTGCCTCGGACTGCGCGACCAGCGCCGCCGCGATGAGGAGCCGGCTCATCCGGTCGACCAGCACCCACCCGGCGGCGGCGACGGTCGCGGGGTCTGCCCCCACCCATTCGTGGCGAGTTCTGTCCAGGGCACCGAGCGCATCGTGCACCATCTGCCAGGCCGCGAGCAACCTGCCCTGGGGAGCCGGTCCGAGAAGCTCCCTGGACCGGTGGGCGGCCGCGTCGAAGTGTTCGCGAATCGTCAGCAGTTCCAACGCATGGGTGGTCAGGGCCCAGCAGTCGGCCCGGGCGGTGCCGCTCCCGTCGGCGCGGGCGGTGTCCGCGGCAAGCGAGTAGGCGATGCAGCGCCGGGCCACTCTCCGGGCGCGGCCGTGCGACTGCTCCGGGAGCGCCTTCCACGCCCGGACGGCCATCACGTCGACCACCCGGTCGGCGATCTCCTCGCGACGCGCATTCGCCCATGCGCTGCCGTCGAGCAGGTATGCGGCGCTGGCGAATCCGGTGACGGCACCTTCCAAAATGCCGAGTCCCTCGGCATCCCAGATCGCCGCGACCCGATCGGGTACGGCCGAAGACAGCAGACGCGTGCTCATGCGAACTCCAGCCAGTGCCGGTAGGTGGGCTCACGCCCGCGGACCACGTCGTGGAAGACGTCGCGCAGTTGCTTGGTGATCGGGCCGCACCCGCCTGCCGCCACCGGTCGGTCGTCGACCGACGCCACCGGGACCACCTCGGCGGCCGTGCCGGTGAGAAACGCCTCGTCGGCGACGTAGAGCTCGCTGCGGGTCACGCTCTGTTCCCTCACCGTGATCCCCAGGTCGCGGGCGAGCGTGATCACGGTGTCACGGGTGAGACCGGGCAGGATGTTGTCGCCGACCGGCGGGGTGACCAGCTCACCGTCGCGGACGGCGAAGATGTTCGCGGCGGACGCTTCGGCCACGTGCCCGGTAGAGGTGAGCATCAGCGCGTCGTCGTAACCGGCGCGCAGCGCCCCGACCTTGGCCAGAGCCGAATTGACATAGGCTCCCGTCGCTTTGGCGAGCGGCGGGACCGAGTGGACACCGTTGCGTTGCCAGCTGCTGACGACGAGTCGGCAGCCTTCCTGGTCCGCGGTTTCGCCGAGGTACGAACCCCACGGCCACGCCGCGATGGCCACCCGGGCAGTGTCCAGCGCGGGCGCGACACCCATCGAGCCGTAGCCGAGGTAGACGATCGGTCGCAGGTAGCCGGAGTCCAGGCCCGTCCGGCGCAGCAGTTCGAGCGAGATCTCGGTGAGCTCGTCCACCGACCACCCGGGGTCCATCAGGTACACCCGTGCCGAGTCGTGCAGCCGTCGCAGGTGGTCGCGCAGCCGGAACACGGCCGGACCGCGGTCGGTCGCGTAGGCCCGGATGCCCTCGTAAACACCCCATCCGTAGTGCAGACTCGGTGTCAGCACATGGACCTGGGCCTGGTCCCAGGCAACGAATTCACCGTCCATCCAGACGGTGCTGGTCGGGATCAGTTCCATTGTTCTGCTTTCGGTTCGGTGGCGGCGGGCCGCCGGGACGGGACAGGGACTGCCGGTGCGCCGACCAGGTCCAGCCGCCGTTCGATGCTGCGCGACTGCAGTGTCAGAGCCTCTCGATACTTGTCGGCGCCTTCACCGCGGAAGGCGAACCAGCCCCAGCGGGGTCGCAGGCTGCAGCCACGGGCGATCTTGGCCTCGTAGGCGGCGAGGCCGTAGTGGACGCGACGGATGCCGTGCTCCACCGCCCACCGCGCGGTCTCGTGGTAGGTCAGTGTCAGGTAGCAGCCACGAATCCCCGGGGTGAAGCCCGCGGTCCTGGCGAACAACGCGTCGGGGGTGCGGAGGTAGAGCACGAAACCCACGAGGCGACCGTCGACTTCGGCGCCGAGCACCACACAGGAGTCGCCCAATTCCGCACGGACGGCGTCGAAATCGCGTCGTACGCGGTCCTCGCCGCCGGGCAGTCCGTACTTGGCCCGGTGCGCGACCTGGAGGGCGACGACGTCCTCGTCGATCGCCTCGGGACCCCAGCGGACCACCGTGCGCAGGCCGGCGGCGGTGTAGTCCGCGACCTCCTTGCGGAGCCGGGCGCGACGGCGTTTGCTGAGGCTCGCGACGTACTCCGGCCAGCTGTGGCCGCTCAGGTCCTGCACACCCTCGGCGCCCAGCAACGCCGCCGTGTACCCGGCGCGGGTGGCGGACCCGTCCACATCGTCGGCGTCCGGCGCTCCGACGTACAGCAATGCCACACTGCGGCAGCCGAGTTCGTCACCGGCCTGGTCGAGCAGGCCGGGCAGGGCCGCCATGACCGCGCGGCGCTGATCGTGCGAACGGCCGGGCGCGTGCGCGACACCGTGGTGGTTTCCGAACGTGGCGAGCGCCACCGACGGGTACTGATCCTCGCGGGCACCGGACAGCGCCGCGGCCAGCTCGGCCCAGCGCAGCCGATCGGGGTGATCGAGCAACTCCGGTTCGGCCATCGGCCCTGCGGTTCCCGCCAGCCGGGGCGCGTCGTAGAAGAGCAGGCCCCCTGGCCGCGCCGTGATCAGCAGCGGCGCGACCGCGACGGTCCGGCCGTCCGCACGCACCTCGAGGTAACGCACCTCGTGCAGGTCGGTGCGTTCGGTGAACCGCCACCACCGCGCATCCTCCCAAATGATGTCCGGGTCCGCGATGCCCGCGAAGTCGGCGGCGGTCGGGCGGGCGCCGCGGGGCAGGACGTGGCCGGTGAACCCGTCGATGTCGGTGTGGGTGGAGGTCATGCTGCGTCCTCGCTTTCGGCGCGGTCCCAATCGAATCCGGCGCTGACCTGTTCGGCGGTCGCGATCAGCCGGTTTCCCAGCGCCGTGAAATCGGAGTCGGTCACCACCCAGTAGGCCAGGAAGTCCGCCGACTTGCGCTCGTTGTACCGGGCATGGGTCCAGTCGTCCCCGATGTGGGTGTTCAGTGTGAAGTCGTGCACGCCCGGCGGTGCGTCCGGCAGTCGCAGCACCCGGCCCCGGCGCGGCGGCACGCCGTAGAACGCTGCGTGCGGGGCGGCCGCAACCCGGTCCCGGACCGCGTCCAGGTCGATCGGCAGCCCGCATTCCACCCGCGCCCAGAGATGCCGGGGGTCGATGCCCAGGACGTGGCGGAGCATCGTCGGGATGGGCCCGCCGCCGATTCGCGCGGCCACTTCGCAGAGCACGATGTCGCCGCCGGCGGTGACGAAGAACTCGGCGTGCACGCAGACGGTGGGCGGCGAGACGAGTGCATCGACGAGCTGCCAGGTCTCGTCCACCAGGCGCGCGCAGACCGGGTCGGTGGTGTCGACCGACCGGGAGCCGAACGGGGCGTTGGTCCAGTGCTCGAGGCACCCCTGGCCGGTGTAGCGGGATGCGATGGCGGCCACCGGGTCTCCGGCTACGCGGAACGCGTCCACGTGGTGCACCGCGCCGTCGACGAATTCCTCGACTTCGTACGGTGTGGCCGTGACGATGTCGGCGAGTCCGGTTGCCTCCGCGGGCGAATCGAGCACGTACACGCCGGTGGAGCCGGAACCGCTGCGCGGTTTGACGACGACGCGGCCCGGGTTGTCGGCCATGAAGTCGACGATGTCCGCCGGGTGGAGCACGGGCGCGAAGGCCGGGACGAGAAGCCCTGCGGCCTGCGCCAATTCCTTCATCAGGATCTTGTCGCGGTAGGCGCCTGCCGTGGCGGTGTCCAGGCCGGGGAGGCCGAGTTCGCCGCGCAGTCCGGCGGCCCGCTCCACGTCCACCTCGGCCAGGGCGAAGACCGCGGTCGGCCGGTGCCGTCGGGCGAGTTCCCGAGCGGCGGCCAGCACGGCGTCGTCGTCGTGATAGTCGCTGACCGTGACGATCTCGGCGAATCCCTCACCCGGATCCGTTCCGGCGGCACAGACCGCCACCAGCCGTCCGCGCATCTCCGGCAGCCACTGGGCGAAGGGCAGCCCGGCGGCGCGCGGGCTGATCAGTGCGAGAATCATCGAGAAGCCTCCTTTCTTGTCACGGCCAATCCGTCGAAAGTTGTTTCCAGCGTGGCGAAAATCTCCGCCGTCCGGGGGTCGAGCGGTATTCCCCGCACCCGCCGTTCGCGCTCGTGGGCGCGTTGCGGATCGCCCGGGGCCACCACCGGTGTCCCGGTGGCGGGCGTCGATCCGCGGACGGTGTCGAGCAGGTCTGCCAACCCTGCCGCGAAGTGCGCATGCCCGCTGAACGCTCCGGGATCGAGGGCGAGGACGAAATGGCCGACCCCTCGGCTTCGGCCGGGCGTTCCCTCACCGACCTGCTCGAGCTGCCAGTCGGGCGGCGACCCGGTCAACACGGCCCCCAGCAGAGTGACCGCCATTGCCAGGCCCTGTCCCTTGTAGCCGCCGAGGGGCGACAGCGCGTACGCCTCGTCGGGTTCCGCGGTGGGCAGCCCACCGCGGTCGGTGGCCCAGCCGCTGCCCAGTGGTCGCCCCTCCGCCCGGCGGTGCTTCACCTCGCCGAAACATACCTGGCTGGTGGCCATGTCGAGGGCGAGCCCGTCGTCCCCCGTACCCGCGGCCACGCTGATCGGGTTGGTGCCGAACAGCGGCTCGACGCCGCCGTACGGAGCGACCCGGGAGGCGGCGGACGTGACTGCGATACCGATCATCCCCTGCCCGGCCAGGTGCCGGGTGTACACCGACGCCGCGCCGAAGTGGTTGGAGTTGCGCACACCCACCGCCGCGACGCCGAAGGCCTTGGCGCGGTCGGCTGCCAGGCGGGTGGCGGCGAGTCCGGCGAGCACGCCGAGTGCGCCGTCCGCGTCCAGCAGCAGTCCGGCTCCACGGTCCCGGACCACGGTCGGGCACGCGGCCGCATTCGCGACTCCGGTCGCAAGTTCGTCCAGGTATTGCGGCAGCAGCCGCAGACCGTGGGTGTCGATGCCGCGCAGGGAGGTGTCGACGAGCGCGGCGGCCACCAGATCGGCGTCGTCCTCCGGCACTCCCGCCTCGACGAGTGCGGTGGAGGCGAGCCAGCGGGCCTCCTGCTCGTCGATCAGCGAAGTGGTGTTCGGTATCTCGTGGATCATGAAGCACTCCAATGCATGAAGACGTGGGGCCCGATGCCCGGGATGTCGAACTCCGGGCCCAGAATCCGGAAGCCCTGCTTGACGTAGAAGCCGGCGGCGGTGGTGCGGGCGTTGCACCAGACCGCGTCGGCGCCGGCCAGCGCGGCGTTCGTGAGGACGGTGCGCAGAAGTGTTGCCCCTGCACCGGTGCCGCGGACCTCCTCCAGGGTGGCCATGCCGCGGAGGCGCCACCCCCGGCCGGGGAGAAGACCCGGCACGGCGTGCGTTTCGGGGGGATCCTCGTGGTACAGCGAGGCCACGCCGACCGGGCGCCCCGCGACTAGGGTGGCGAAGTGCCGGGTGCCGGCGTGCGCGTCCTCGGGGTAGACGCAGGTCTCGGCCGGTTGACCCGGTCGGAGCACGGTGTGGCGGATCGGTCGCACATCGGCAGCGGGCACCGGCCGCACCCGCCAGCCGTGGGCGACCGGATCGGGGAGGTAGCCGGAACCGGGACGATCCGGGAGGGTGACGCGGCCGGCCCGGTCGAGTGTCAGTCCACTGCCGGTGTTCACCGCCAGCAGGTCGATTGCATCGACATCCAGGTGGTCGGCCAGTCCCCCGAGGTGGGCCGTGGCCGACACCCCGGCCGCGGATTCGGGCATGCAGCCGAGCATGGTGATCAGACCCCGTTCACGGGCCCGGCGCAGCAGCGCGAGGGACGGGGTGATTCCTCCGGCCTTCATCGGCTTGACATTGATGCCGTCGAACGCGTCGGTGCAGGCGTCCAGGTCCTGCGGCGACGCGATGCTCTCGTCCGCGATCACCGGGATCTGGCTGCGCTCTTTCAGGATCCGGGCGTCGCGCCACGCCGAGCGCGGAAACGGCTGCTCGATCAACTGCACGCCGAGTTCCTGCAGGCCGGGAAGGACGGGGAGCAGTCGGGACAGCTCCCAGCCGCAGTTGCCGTCCACGTAGAACGGTGCGTTCGTATGGCAGCGAAGCTCCTTGACGACGGTGAGGTCTCCCGGATCGGCGAGCTTGATCTTGTACGCCGACCATCCGGGCCGCTCACGGAGTTTGCGGACCATCACCTCGGTCTCGTCGAGCCCGATACTGAAGCTGGAGCGCAACTCGCGCGGACGTTCCAGTCCGAGGGCCTGCCACAGCGGCACACCGACCAGGCGTGCCCGCAGATCGTGCACCGCGGTGTCGAGGGCGGCCAGGACGAACGGCGAATCGGGAAGCTCCGCGGACAGGGCTCGCCACACGGCGAAGGGGTCGTCGGGACCCAGGTCGATCAGTAACGGCGCAATCCGCCGCAGATCTGCGTGCATCCGGTCCAGGCCGGAGTTGTAGCGGTCGGTCATGAACGCGGATGCCTCACCGAACCCGGCGAGACCGTCCTGCTCCACCTCGACCACCAGGCCCCGCTGCACCGGAATCGCTTCTCTGGCAGAGCGCCACAGATGCCGTTGCGTCAAGCTGATCTCGTGCGCGGTGACCTTCACGCGGTCCCTCCGGTACCGAAGAATTCGCGGTCGCGCGGGCCGTGCGGGCGGAGGTCGTCCCACCACTGCGCGTGCTCGTCGTATTTCGCGAAGAACGGCTTGCCGACCAGGTCCGGCCGGCGTGCCTGCAGGAACCGCAGCGCAAACGCACGTCCGCCGTCGAGGTCGACGACGCCGTCGACCACGACCTTCCCCGGTGACGCCGACATCACCGGACCCCGCGCGGTCCGCCCGAGTCCGGAGACCCGTTGCAGCGCTTCGCGGTAGATGTCGACCGCTCGCGCCAGCGGCAGACCGAAATACGGTCGCGCACCGGTGTCCCGCTCGACGAACATGTAGTAGGGCACGACCCGGTTTCGGACCTGCGCCTGCCAGAGGTCGGCCCACGTTCGCGGGTCGTCGTTGACGTGACGCACCACCGGCGCCTGAGCGCGGAGCACCGCGCCGGTCGACGCCAACCGGGCCAGCGCTGTCCGGGCAGCATCGGTCTGCAGTTCCGCGACGTGCGACAGGTGCAGCATCATCGCGACGTGTTTGCCCGCGGCGGTCAACCGCTCGAGCAACCGCAACAGGTCGTCGGCTTCCGGCCCGGCCAACAGCCGGTACGGCCAGAACGAGACAGCCTTCGTGCCGATCCGAATCGTCTCGACGTGTTCCCGCTCAGGTTCGAGCAGCGGCTCCAGATACGAGGCCAGCAACTCCGTCCGCATGACCAGCGGATCGCCGCCGGTCAACAGCACGTCGGTGATACCGGGGTGCAGGTCGAGGTACCGGGTCATCGCCTCCGGCCCGGACATGGCCATCTTCAGGTCGGGGGTGTCCACGAACTGGGCCCAGCGGAAGCAGTAGCCGCAATAGCTGTGGCAGGTCTGCCCCTGGCGGGGGAACACCAGCAGCGTCTCGGCGTACTTGTGCTGCATGCCCGAACCGTCGATGTCGTCGTGCTGCGGAACATTCATGCTCAGCTGGTCGCCGGGATGCGGGTTCAGCGCGGCCCGGACCGTGTCGACCGCCTGCCGGACGGTGCCCCGATCTCCCTGCGCCACAGCCCGTTCGATCAGGTCGAAGTGCTCGATCTCGAGCATGTCGCGGTGTGGGAAGGTCAGGCGGTAGATCGGATCGTCGGGCGCACGGCCCCAGTCGATCAGCTCGTCGACGACGTAACTGCTGACCTTGAACGGCAGCACCTGGGACACCACGTGTGCCTCGTGCCCCAGGATCGGGTCGCCGGTTCGTTCGGCGACGAGCTTGCGGAGCCGGTCGCCGCTGATCGATCGCGGAGCGAGGGCTGTGCGGGTGTCGAGATCGAGCACGGTCATTTGCCCGTCACCGCCAGGCCCCAGTCGAAGTCGACATCGCCCAGGACATTCATGTCCGACATCAGCGAATACAGCCCGCTGTAGTCGCGCACGAGCCGCGCACCGGACTTCTCGGCCCGCACGTCGGCGAGCATCTTCTCCCATCCGGTGACCTTCTCGATCCGGAAGATCGCCTCCCACGTCGAGTAGTCCGTGGCGACGAACGCGTCCAGTCCGGCGACCAGCATGTCCAGGAAGAATCGGCGTTTGACGGGGTCCAGCACGTCGTACACCAGCTTCGCCATCTCGTCGGAAATGGATGCGTGGCAGTACTCGTCCCGGTTGTGCAGTTTTGCGGTGGTGGAATTGACCACCTGGATGTCGTGATCGTCGGCGAGCAGATCGAGATACGCGTTGATCGAGATCTCGGACACCGTGGCGAAGGCCAGCGTGGTCAGGCTGCGCTGCCAGCGTTCGGCGGCATGGGCCCGCAGCCGACGGTGCGTCCGTGAGGTGTGCGATTCGGGTAACGCGCTGTCGGGGAACGGGTTCCCCCGTTTACGTCTGGTCAGCGCACTCGCATTGATGTGCATCAGGGTGTGATACTGCTCGTCGACCATGGCCTGTGCGAGGGCGATATCCATGTCCTGGCCGCCGAGACCCGGGAACTCCCCGTCCATGACGAGCGCGAACGCCGGGTTGGCGACGCGTTGCTCGGCGATCACCGTGTGCCGGTTGTACGCGATCCAGGCCCAGCTCAGCAGCCGCGACCGCATCGCGTCGGGCATCGCCTGCCACGTCGGATGGTCGCGGAACGGCACGATTCCCTCGGGGTAATCGGCCCGGCCGGCGTCGAACAACTCATCGAGGTCGGGCTCGTCGCGCTTCACCGTCGACCGTCGGTGCCAATTGCCGGCGAGGCGGCTGATAACGGCGTTCTCGGCTTCGTCGGCGGGGTCGAACGACGGCAGTCCGGGGAGGTGCACCAGCCCGTCGGCGTCGGAGCACTGCAGGTCGTCGATGATCATGCGCGAGTCCGGTCGCCGGCCCAGAAACGGGTGAGGTGACGGGCGCGGTCGGCGTACTCCGAGCGCGCGTGCAGCATGCGCTGGTTGTCCCAGATGAGCAGCGCGTTCTCGGGGATCAACACGCGGGTGCGCAGCTCGTGGAACAGGTCGCTGACGCGATGCGCCAACCTGCGACCGGCCCGGCCGAGCGGCAGCCGGACGTCGTCGACGTCAGCGTCGTGATGCGGGTCGTAGTCGGACGCGGTGAGCAGGTTGTAGCTGAAGCGCAGGGCCGTGCGGCCGGTGTCGTCCGCGTCCAGCATCGTGGTGCGCACACCCCCGTCCGGGCCCGGGAAGGTCAGTTCGGCGTCCGTCATGAGGGCAACCTCGGCCGGTTCCAGGGCGTCGACGAGCCGCCGGATGTCGAGCAGATCGGTGTGGCCACCGCCGCAGCGCGCCTGCCGGTGACAGAACAGCGCCAGGTACGCCGGGCTCGGATCCCAGCCCGGCGCTTCGGTGTGCGCCAGAATCGTGTTCGCGCTCTGCGAGTACGCCCGATGATCGTTGCCGGGACGGTACGTCACCTCGTGGGTGAGGAGACCGTTGTATTGCGGAACCAGATCACCAAGGGAGCCAACCACTTCCGCCGCGGCGATGCGGTCGGGTACGTCGTGGACGACGACGTACCCGTCCTCCTCCAGCCGGGACCGGTCGACACGGCCTTCCACCGTTCTCCCACCTACAGGCGCAGAGACGACATGACAATTCGGCGACATCTATTCCTCCATTCCGAAAACCCGACCGGGATGCGTACCCGTGACTCCGGTCGTTCGAGACCGGGATCGTGATCGGTTTCAAGAATGTGGTCGTGCCGCCACGTATTCCAGGCACCCTAGGGGAGCCAAAACGTCACCCGGACAAAACCGCCGGGGCTGTAACAACCGGGTGCGGGTGGGGTTGCGCCGCCGGAACATGCGGTTGTCGCTGCAGGGTTCTGCGATCGTTCTCGATGGCGGACACCGTGCAGATCCCCAGAGGGCCGTCGCGATCGAACATGGTTGCCGAGCCCACGGCGACTCCGTCGCACGCGCGGTGACTGTCAGCTTCCAGTCCGAGTTCGATCCCCGCCGGCAGCCTGGTCAGCGCCAGAGTGACGTCACCGTTGATGTAGCCGATGCCCTCGGTGCCCATGTTGGTCACCAAGTTGGTCAAGTCGGCGACCATTGCCGCACGCACGAACGGGGTGGTCGCCTCTCCTTCGATCACCGACCAACCTGTCGTCCAGATCCGTTTCCGATCCGAGGTTCGCCAAGCCGGTCCGCCTTGCGGCAACGGCTCCCAGTCGGCATCCACCCCACTGGTGCCGATCAACCGCTCACCGGGATGTTCGGTCGGCGAGGGAGGCTGCGGGACGCGGGAGTCGACCCAGTGCGCTCCTGCTGCGTTCCTCGATCTTCGGTAGAAGGCAACCGTGGCCCTGGCCACCAATTCACCCGACTGAATCAGTTCGGCTTCGACAAGTCGAATTCGGTTTCCCCACCGGATGATCCGTGAGCGAACATCGATCCGACACATCCTCACCGGACGAAAGAGATCCGCGGTCACTCGGGTGGCGAAGAACTCATCCTGCTCGTACTCACCCTCGATGGCGTAGGCAAGCAAGCCCAGCACCGCCGGACCGGACACCATGTCCGCCGACCATCCGCTGACGGCGGCCGCCCTCGGCTCGTACCCCGAACCTGCACGAGCGAAGAACGGTTGAGCGGTGTGTGCCGATCTGGCTGTCGCCTGTTCCGCGTCGAGCTGCGCGCCGGCAGTCACTTCAGCTCCACGGTGTGGCGGCGTCGACCGCTTCGGTGGCCGGCGGGCCGGGTAGCCCGGGCTCGCTGCGGGAGAATCGCGGCGCGGGCCGGTGCTGGGTGACCCGGTCCAGTTCGACGAGGGATCCGCGGGCTGCGATGTGCGGGTTCTGCGGTGCCTCGGCGAAGGTCAGCACCGGGGTGGTGCAGGCGTCGGTGCCGTCGAAGATCGCCGCCCACTCGTCGCGGGTCTTGGTGAGGAACACCTCGGTGAACTGTTTCTGCAGTTGCGGCCAGCCGCTCCGGTCGTTCTGGGCCGGTAAGTCGGCCGGGTCGAGTCCCAGGCCCTCCACCAGCAGTGCGTAGAACTGTGGTTCGACCGCACCGACGGCCATGTATCGGCCGTCCGCGGTCTCGTAGGTGTCGTAGTACGGCGCGCCGGTGTCGAGCATGTTCACCCCACGCTCGTCCGACCACCGGCCCAATCCGCGGAAGCTCCAGATCATGTGCGACAACGCCAGGGTGCCGTCCACCATAGCCGCGTCGACGACCTGGCCCTTGCCCGACGTGTGACGCCTCGATCAGCGCGGCGAGGATGCCGAACACGAGGAACATCGAGCCGCCGCCGAAGTCGCCGACCATGTTCAGCGGCGGCACCGGGCGCTCGCCCTTCCTGCCGATCGCGTGCAGCACACCGGTCAGCGAGATGTAGTTGATGTCGTGGCCGGCCGTCTGCGCGAGTGGACCTTCCTGCCCCCAGCCGGTCATCCGGCCGTAGATCAGGCGCGGGTTGTGCGCCAGTGCGACGTCCGGGCCCAGTCCCAGGCGCTCGGTGACGCCGGGGCGGAAGCCTTCGATGAGCACGTCTGCCCGCTCGATGAGGCCGAGGACGAGTTCGATGTCGGCGGGGTCTTTGAGATTCGCTTCCACGACGCGGCGGCCGCGGTGGGTCTGGTCGCGGGGCTGCCCGGCTGTCGGGAGCAGGCCGGCGCGCTGTACGCGGACCACGTCGGCGCCGAGGTCGGCGAGCAACGTCGCAGCGTGCGGGCCGGGACCGATGCCGGCGAGTTCGACAATGCGGACACCGGTGAGCGGTCCGGTGCCGGTGGTGGTCGCCATGAATTCTCCCTCTACTTTGGGCGATGGAACGTGCTGTGACGCCGAATGTTCAGCCGATTCGAGCGGGTTGCGTGGTGGACAGCAGGGTGGGCAATGCCCGGGCGAGGTTGCGCTCGTGGATCTGCGAGGCACCCTCGTAGATGCGCAGCGCCCGCACGTCACGCTACATGCGCGGCACCGGGTGTTCGCCCACGATGCCGGCTCCGCCGAGCACCTGGACCGCCCGGTCGGTATGGGCGAGAGCGCAGTGTCGAATGCGGCGATTGCCGACGCGGCGGAACTGCTGACGCAGAAGGCGGACATGCTGCTCGAACGTCTGGCGGACCAGGTGATGGCCGCTCCCACGCCAGGTTCGAGGGCCTGGTACGCGCACCGGAACACCGCCGCGGACTCGGTGAAGGAACGGTTGCTGGTGCGGATCGCGATCGCGCACCAGGCGCATTTCGACCTCGCCGAGGACATTGCTCGCGCCCGTGCGGCCGGCGCCGGGTGGGCAGAAATCGGCGAAGCCACCAGCCTGACCGCCCACCAGTCCCGCAAGCGGTGGGACACCACCCCGGCCGCATCACGCCGGCAGGAATCCGGTCAGCTCGCCATCTGGTGACCCCTGATCGCCGTGCAGGCTGGTTACGTAAGCCGCTATCTCACGGGACATTCCAGGTGCCCGCGCCGGGCAGTGCCGTGACGGCAACGCCGGACCGGCCGTCGACCGTCATGGCGGCAACCAGGATTCCCGAGCCGGTTACGACGGGAGTCGGCTTGACCGCCGGGACCACGGTTCCCCCCACTCCGGTCGACAGGTTGCGCCAGTGCACGGTGCAGGAGCAGTAGCCGACGAACTCGGTGATACCCCGCCTCTCCGGGTCGGTGCGCACCGTCACCTGCGTGTAGACGAGGGTGGGCAATCCCGTGGGCAGAGTCGTGATCCCGACGACTGGCACCGGAAGGGCGGTGTCCGCGGGCGCTGCGGTCGCGACCGGTGCGGCGCTGAGGAAGAGGGCACCCAGTCCGACCAGGACAGTGGTGATCGACATCCGGCGTCCGGGTAGGGCGTGCGAGGTACGACGTCGCATCGGATCCTTCCTCCCATCAGAACCCTCATTCGTTCGCCCGCGGACACCATCGGCGGCGCGCGAGGGATCACCGATGCCGTCGTCACGCTCTCGTCATTCGTTACTTTCCGACCTCACCGGGGACAGACCCGTACTCCGCCGGGGTGAGTGGCCTGATAGGTGCGGGCGGCCCTCTTCTTCGCGGAATTCTTCGTCATCGCGGTCCAATTCACTACTCGAGGACGACGCCCCGCATCCGCCGCCACGGTCAGTGACGGATCGGCTGTCGCAGATCCAGCGGACCTTGCCCTCGGGTGCCACCGAAAATGATGATGCGGGCATCACGGCGGCTCGGGGTCAGCCGTGCAACAACCGGCTCTGACCGATGAACCTAGCAGCATCCGACGACATCACCTGCGAAGCGGTTCAGCATCCACCACCCACCTCGACCGACCGACGGACCGCCTCGGATCAGACGCGTGAATCACGCCGCCGTCAGTCGGGCGGTGATGGATCCGAATGCCCAGATCAGTAGCGCCTCGATGGCGATGAGTGCTGCCATCTCGCCGTGTGTCGCGACACGACCGTTCCCGGCGGTGTTGACCTGGCTCGGAAACCACTTGTCGGCGTCAGCGGTGAAGGATGCCGCTGATCAGGGCACCGACGGTGAGCAGCTGGTGGTCCTCGAAGAAGCGGCCCTCGAGGCAGAGGCCCACCGACAATCCCTCAGCGGTCGACCGGCCGGGGACGGTCAGCATCGGGACCCCGGCGACCGAACCCGGCGCTGAGTTGCGGGTGACCGTGGGGAAGACCGGCTGGGGTCGCCCGTTGACGTCGATGGTGTCGTCCTGTCCGATGAGGGGCGGGCGAACGTGAACGGTGGGGGCGATCAGCGCGTGCACTCCGGTGGCGGCAAATGTCTCCTCGTACAGACGCCGAAGTTGCCACCGTCTGCGGCGGGCCTGCTCGTATGCCGATGCGGTGACCCGCGTGGCTGCGATGGACTCGAAGATCGCCCGCACGTCCGGCGACCCGATCGCGTCGATCAGATCCGCGACATCGACGGGGCCCGTTTGTCCGCGACCATTGTTCACCCGCGCCGCCAGCAGGCGTTCAGCCTCGTAGAACACCAATTCGATACCAGGCTCCGCGGCCAGGGACAGATCGTCGGGCATGCACAATTCCACGATCTTCACACCGCTCGCGCGCAGGTCGTCGAGCGCGAGGTGCGTCGCCTCGGCGACCGCGGGTTCCATGTCGTCGTATCGGCTCGGGACGGTTCCCAGTACCAGATCGGTTCGGTCGGGCGTGTCGATCGCCGGACTCGTTCTGGTGATGACGCGGTCGACGAGGCGCACGTCCTCGACGGTCCGGGCGTGAATGCCGATCGTGTCTCGCGACGACGACAGGTTGACGACGCCGTCGCTCGGGTAGCGGCCGGTGGTGGGACGGAATCCGACGATCCCGCAGAACGCCGAGGGGATGGTGACCGATCCTCCGGTGTCGGTGCCGAGGCTGAAGGGCACCGTTCCCAGTGCCACCGCCGCAGCGCTGCCTCCGCTCGATCCGCCGGCCACGCGAGCGATATCCAGCGGGTTCCGGACCGGGCCGTAGGTGGCGTTGTTGCTCGTGATCCCGAACGCGAGTTCGTGCAGATTGGTCTTGCCGACGACCACCGCTCCGGCCTCACGCAACGCGCTGACCACCCCGGCGTCGCACTCGGGGACGTCGAGTGCGAACAGCGGGCTCCCGCCGGTGGTGGGCATGCCGGCTACGTCGATGTTGTCCTTCACCGCGAACGGCACACCCGCGAGCTCACCGTCGGCGACCGCTGGATCTGTGTGGTCCACCACCGAGATGTAGGCGTTGTGCGAGCTTCGCACGGCCGCCGCCGCGCGGTGGCAGTCACCCAGAAGCGTTCGGCGCCTGTGTGACTCGAATCCGATCCATAGGCTGAGCGTGAAAGTCATCGGCTAGAACCCACGGCCGGGATTGAGCAGCATCTTCGGATCGAGTGCCCGTTTGATGCTCGCCTGCACATCGAGCGAGACGTCGTCGAGTTGACGGGTGAGCCACTCCCGCTTGAGTTCTCCCACGCCGTGCTCACCGGTGACGGTTCCGTCGAGGGCGAGCGCTGCAGCGCAGATGCGGTCGGCGGTGACCATCGCCCGATTGCGGGCGTCCACACCGAGGTCGGGGAGCAGGAGCATCGGGTGGACGTTGCCGTCACCGGCGTGACCGACGGTAGCGATGCGGACCCCGGTGTCCTCCGAGATGTCGGCGATGGTGGACAGGAGTTCGGCCAGCCGTGTTCGCGGAACACCGACGTCTTCGATGATGGTCGGGAATTGCTCCATCGTGGCCCACCCCGCGAGCCGCCGGGCCTGGAGCAGCATCTCCGACTCCGCGGGATCCGACGTCGACACGGACAGGTCGGCCCCGGCCTCGTCGCAGCACGCAACCATCCGATCGACCTGGGCGAGCGCGTCGGCTCCGTCTGCCTGCCCGATCACGAGAAGTGCCGCCTCCCGGTCCAGATCCATTCGCTGATAGTTCTCGACCGCGTTGATCGTGGCGTTGTCCATGATCTCGAGCATGCTCGGGGTGACCCCGGCGGCGAAGATGGAGTTCAAAGCCCTGCCGCCGGCGTCCAGTGTCGGGAAGCTCGCCACGAACGTTGCGGTGGCGGCAGGCTTGGGTCGCAGTCGGAGAGTCGCCGAGGTGATGATTCCGAGGGCACCTTCGGAGCCGACGAAGAGCTGGGTCAGGTCGAGACCCGCGACGTTCTTGACCGTCTTTCCGCCCGTGCGGAGTACGCGTCCGTCGGCGAGAACGACTTCGAGTCCGAGAACGGAGTTGCGGGTGACCCCGTACTTCACGCATCGCATGCCGCCGGCGTTGGTCGCGAGATTGCCGCCGATCGTCGACACTTCGAAGCTTCCCGGGTCGGGTGGGTAGAACAATCCGGCGTCCGCGACCGCCCGGCCCACGTCTGCGTTGACGACTCCTGCCTCGACCACCACGGTGTGGTTCGTCGCGTCGAACTCGCGGATCGAGTTCATGCGTTCCATGCTCACCACCACGCAGTTGTCGAGGGCGGTTGCTCCGCCGGACAACCCGGTTCCTGCGCCGCGTGGCACGACGACGGTGTCGGTCTGCGTGGCCCACGCCATGATGCTCGACACCTGGGCGGTGGTCCGGGGACGCAGGACGGCGATCGGCTTGCCTGCGGCCACCAGGTCGGCGCTGTCGCGGCGGTAGCCTTCCATCGTGTCGGGGTCGGTGACGACGATGTCGGCGGGAACGAGTTCCTTCAGTGTCTCGATGAGATTCATGCGTAATCCTGGTTCGTCGTTCACGATTCGTCGAAGTTCGTGCGCACTTCGATCAGGGTCGGCGCGTCGGCGGCCAAGGCGGACTTGAACGCGGTGGTGAAGTCTTCGGCGGTCGCGACCGCCGTGCCGCGCACGCCGTACCCTTCGGCGAGGTGGACGAAGTCGATTCCCGGCACGTCGAGGCCGGGAGTCTCGCCGGTGTTCAGGATCTTCGAGAAGCCGCGCAGCGCACCGTACGTGCCGTTGTTCAGGATGATGATGACCACGGGGATCTTGTACTGCGCGGCGCTCCACAGAGCGGTGATGCCGTAGTTGGCGGAACCGTCGCCGATCAGGCCGATGACCTGACGGTCCGGGGAGGCGAGTTGCGCCCCGACAGCGGCGGGAAGCCCGAAACCCAGACCTCCGGACGCGGGGAAGTAATAGCTGCCCTGGTGCGAGAGATCCATCTGCGACCAGAACGCGTCGGATGTCGACGTCGACTCGTTCACGTAGATCGCGTCGTCCGGAGCGCCCGCCCGGACCAGGGCGAACAACTGCGCGGGATCGAGGCCGGCACCGACCGAGACAGCCTCCTCGAAGTCCCCGAGCGGGGGAAGTGGGGAGCGGTCGCTGGGTTTCACCATGTTCGCGAGGATTTCGAGCGTGCTGCCGACCGGGGCGACGTACGCCTCACCGATCGGGGCGCGCGCCGCTTCTCCGCCGTCGTCGGTGACGTGGATCAGCCGCGCGCCGCCCGGGAGGTAGTTGCCCGGAACGTACTGGTGGTAGCGGAACACGGGTGCGCCGACGACGAGGATGAGATCGTGCCCCTCCAAGGTCTTCGACAGGTCAGCGACGCCGGCGGGCAGCACGCCGCGGAAGCTCGGATGGCGCGTCGGGAAGGGGCAACGTGAGGGGGACGGGGCGATCCACACGGGTGCGCGGAGTTTCTCGGCCAGGAGCACCGCATCGGCGTTGGCACGATCGGCGTCGACCGCCGGTCCGAGCACGAGTACCGGGTTCGTGGCCGACTCCAGAGTCTCGATCAGGTCGTTGATCTGATCACCGGACAGGGAAGCGGCACTGTGCACCTCGCGCGCGAGGAGGCCAGCGGATTCCGGGGGAGCCTCCGCGGCCCAGTCGTCGTAGGGAACCGACACGTAGACCGGACCCTTCGCGGGCAGCAGCGCGGTGTGGATGGCCTGATTGATTGTGCGCGGCACGTCTTCCGCGCACGTGGGCTCGCTGCTCCACTTGACCAGCGGCTTCATCAGCGTGCCTGCGTCGACGTTGGACAACATGACTTCCTGCCCGATCGTCGAGCGAACTTGCTGGCCCGCGGTGACGACGAGGGGGCTGTGTGAGTAGACCGAATTGGTCAGCGCGCCCATGGCATTGCCGGAGCCGGAAGCTGCGTGCAGATTCACCAGAGTCGCCTCACCGGTAACCAGCGAGTACCCGTCCGCCATCGACAGGACGGCACCTTCGTGCAGACCGAGCACGTAGCGGAAGTCGTCGGGCATTCCGGAGAGAAAGGGGAGTTCGTTCGATCCCGGGTTGCCGAACACGGTGGTGAGCCCCCGGGCCCGCAGCAGTTCGTACGTCACTTCACTCACCGTTGCCATCGGTTCTCCCTCGTGTGATCGGCGACACCGACTGTGTCTCCGCGTCCACGCTAACGCTGCTGGGACAATAGCTCCAATGAATGTTTCCAATAGGGGCATAGATGCTATTCATGTATTCGGTGAACGCAGTCTGCCGGCCGACTGCGGTGTGTCGCGATCGGCCGGCAGATCAGTGGGGTGCGTGAGTGTCAGAACGGGAACTGTTGGGCCACAGAGCGGCTGGTGCGCCACTGCCATTGGGTGAATTCGTCCCAGCTGCTCTGCGTTCCGAATCGCGTGCCGTTGCCGGACGCTCCGGTACCGCCGAACGGCGCATACGCGTCGTTGTTCAGGGTCTGGTCGTTGATGTGGACCATGCCCGTGCGGAGCTGATCGGCCAGCCGCTCCCCGCGTTCGACCGAACCCGTCTGAATAGCGGCGACCAGGCCGTACTCGGTGTCGTTCGCGACGGCGATCGCTTCCGCCTCGTCCTTGACGACCACGACGGGAGCGACCGGACCGAAGATCTCTTCCTGGAATGCCGGCATCGCCGGGGTGACGCCCGCGAGAACGGTCGGCCGGTAGAAGAGTCCGTCGAACGTTCCGCCCGTGCGTATCTCGGCACCGGCGTCGCGGGTTGCCCGGACGATGCGATCGACGTTGGCGACCTGGTGTTCGTTGATGAGGGGGCCGAGCGCGACCTGTCCGGTGTTCGGGTCCCCGACCGGGAGGTTGGCGGCGCGCGCCGTCAGCTTCTCGAGGTACCGATCGGCCACCGATTCGAGGACGATGTGCCGGCCTGCCGTCATGCAGACCTGACCCTGGTGGAGGAAGGAGCCCCAGGCGCCGGCCGAACTCGCGGCATCGAGGTCGGCATCGTCCAGAACGATCAGGGCGTTGTTGCCGCCGAGCTCGAGGGAGACACGCTTGAGCGTCCGTCCGGCGGTCGCGCCGACCTGGCGTCCGACGGAGGTCGAGCCGGTGAACGAGATCAGGGAGACGGCAGGGTGCTCGGACAGCGCCTGCCCGGGCTCGGCGTCCCCGGCGAGTACGTGCAGTACTCCCTCCGGCAGCCCTGCCGCCGCGAACAGCTGAGCGATCACGACGCCGCCGCTGATCGCGGTCTGCACGTCGGGCTTGAGGACGACCGCGTTACCGAGAGCGAGGGCGGGTGCGACCGCTCGCATCGCCAGGACCAGCGGGAAGTTCCACGGGCTGATGACGCCGACGACACCCAACGGAACACGGCGTCCGATGCTGACGCGGCCTTCCTGGCTGGTGGGCAGGAGGTGACCCCACGGCTGGGTGGGCAGGGCCGATGCTTCCCACAGCTCGGAGAGAACCAGGTCGACCTCGAAAGCGGCCTTGCCCGGGACGGCGCCGCCCTCGCGGATCAGCCAGCGTTCGACCTCGGCGCGGTTCGCGTCGAGTGTCATTGCGGCCTTGCGTAATACGTCCGCGCGGGCGTGACCGGTGCGGGCGGCCCAGTCCGGCTGTGCGGCCGCGGCGCGGCGGGCGGCGCGGTCGATGTCGGATGCGTCCGCTGCGCCGATTTCACCGAGTACGGCGCCGGTGGCGGGCTCGGTCACCTTGATGCTGCCGCCCGAAGCGGTGACCCAGTTGCCGTCGAAGATCTTGCCGGACCAGGTCTCGCCGCCGAGAAGGTCAGTCATGTCAGCTCCCATTCATAGAGTCGATAACGTCGATCACTTCACGGGAACGAAGCGATGTGGAACACACTGTGCCCTTGACGTGGGGGCCCGTGTTGTCCCGGAGCGACAGGATTGTTGCCGTCAGGCGACAGTGTGGGGGAGCGCCTGGTGACGGGCGTCCGACGGCGTCATCCCGTACTCGGCGCGGAACGCGCGCGTGAAGGCGGGTGCGTCGTAGAAACCGTATCGCGACGCCAGCGACGAGATGGTGCGGTCGTGCAGATTCGGGTTGGTGAGGTCCCGGTGCACGCTCGCCAGCCGTTCACGGCGGATGACCGCACTGAGGGTGTGGCCGTAGTCGGCGAAGATGCGCTGCAGTGTGCGCGGCGACATGTGCAGTGCCGATGCGATCGAGCCGACGCTGAGGGCCGGGTCGGCGAGATTGCGGCGAACATGGCGGAGGATCTGGTCCCGAACCGCGGACGAGGGCGGGGCCGGGCGGGTCTCCGGTGCGGTGAGTACCGCCGACACGAGGCTCATGCCGGCGTCACCGAGCAGGGTGGCGGCGGAGGGGTCCACGTCGGCCCCCTCCGCGACCGCGGTGGTGACGAAGTGCTCGAGGAGCGCGCCGGATCCGGCTCGCACGTCGTAGGTGCGTTCCAGACACTCCCGGATCTCGTTCGGCGTGAGAACGAACGAGTGTCGTGGAAACGTGACGACGGAGCACGACCAGGTGTCCGTGAAGGACAGTTCGTACGGCAGCGCGACGTCGTACATCACCGCACGACCTCGGTCGACGACGAGTTCCCGGTCCCCTTGATGCAGGACTGCGCGACCCGTCTTCACCGCGCACAGCTTCAACGACTCGGACGGGTTCCGCCGAGCGGCCCGGGGGCTGCGGCTCAGCACCTGCGGTGTCCCCGAGATCGTGAAGGCCTCCACGTTGCCGAGCAGGACCGCCTGCATCGCCCCCGTGACCGGGGCGTCCGAGGCAAGCCGAGGTGCGAGTCCACCGAATTCGGTGGACATGATCTCGCTCCAGGAGTCCGTCACTCGATTCACGTCGGCATCACCACACCACATCTTCGCCTGCACGACCGTTCCGCTCGAACATTATGACGCTAGGTGGGCGGGGCGCCTCGGGGCACCGGGCCGAGATCCACCGAGTCGCCGCTGTTCGCCCCGAGAAAACGTACGTGCTCCGGGGTGAGTTCGCCGATCGTCCGGACACCCGTCAACTGGAGAGTTCGGACGATGTCGTCGCGCAGGATCTCGATGGCACGTTCGACTCCGCGCCGCCCGCCCGCCATCAGTCCGTACAGGTACGCCCTGCCGACGAACGTGAAGTCGGCCCCGAGCGCGAGCGCGGCCACGATATCGCCACCGGTGAGGATCCCGGTGTCGAGGTAGATCTCGGTGTCCGAACCGGTGAGTGCGTCCTTCACCCGTGGCAGCAGACGAAGGGGCACCGGTGCACGGTCGAGCTGCCGGCCCCCGTGATTCGACAGGACGACGGCGTCGGCGCCGTGCTCGGCGCATCGGCGGGCATCGTCGACCGTCTGCACGCCCTTGACGACGAGCCGTCCGCCCCACTCCCTGCGCAGCCAGTCGAGATCGTCGAAGGTCAGGGTCGGGTCGAACATCTCGTTGATGAGCTGGGCGACAGAACCCGGATAGGAGTCGAGGGACGCGAAACTGAGCGGCTCGGTGGTGAGGACGTCGACCCACCACCCGGGGTGGCGCGCGATGTCTGCGAACGTGCGCGCGCCCAGGGCCGGAGGGACGGTCATCCCGTTGCGCACGTCGCGCAGTCTGGCGCCTCCGACGGGGGTGTCGACGGTGACGACGAGAGTCCCGTATCCGGCGCGGTGGGCGCGGTCGACGAGTGCCATGGACTTGTCGCGGTCACGCCACAGATAGAGCTGGAACCACCGCTGCGCGTCCGGCGCCGCGGCGCCGACTTCCTCGATGGACGCGGTGCCCATCGTGGAGAGCACGAACGGCATGCCGTACTTCTCGGCGGCGCGGACACCGGCGATTTCACCCTCCGAGTTCATGAGTCGGGTGAACCCGGTCGGGGCGATTCCGAACGGCAATCCGCTGACGTGCCCGCCGACCGTGGTCGAGATGTCCGTCGACGAGACGTCACGCAGGATCCCGGGCTGGAATTCGATGTCCCGGAAGGTGCTACGTGCCCGCCCGAGCCCGATCTCCTGCTCTGCTGCGCCGTCGACGTAGTCGAACACCATCCGCGGTACGCGCCTGCGGGCAATCTTTCGCAGATCCCCTATGGTGCAGGCTTTGTCGAGTGCCACCTGCCGGCGGTCCAGGCTCGGGCGTTCGAATCGAACGTAGGGCTTGACGCCCGCCCAGGAGGGGGTCTTCACGTCGTTGCATCCTGCCGCGCGATTCCGGGCACCGCTGCGGCCTGTCCGACGGCCGCATTGTTCCTCTGCCGAGGGACCAGCAGTGCGGCGATCGCGCCGATGACGGCGATCAACGCGAACAGATAGAAGGCGGGTGCGACATTCGATCCGTTGGCGATCACCAGACCGGTCAGCGTCGGACCCGTCACGCCGCCGAGCCTGCCAACGGAGGCAACCCACGCTGTTCCGGCCGCCCGGCTCGATGCCGGGAAATACGAGGCGGCGAAACCATAGATCAGCACCTGAGCGCCGATTGTTCCGGCACCGGCGACGAAGGCGAGGGCGAACAACAACCACGAGGACACGTCCGTGCTGAGGACCAGGATCGCCACCGCGGCACTCGCTAGTGACGCGGCGGTGACAGCTTGCGGGCCGATCCGGTCCGACAGCCGGGACGCGAACAGCGGCACGATGATGGCCCCGGCATTGAGGACCAGCAGGAACGTCAGTGCGGAGCTGCTGCCGAATCCGGACGACTGCATCAACTTGGGCAGCCACGTGTTCAGCGCATAGGTCAGCAGCAGCCCGCATGCACTGAGCAGCCCGAACAGCAGGGTCGCGCGCCGCAACTCCCGGGTGAACAGGGCCCGCGGCCCCACCTTCTCACCCGGGCGCGGGGGCTCCGGACGATCGATTCCGGCGCGGTCGGCGATGCGGTTCGCCTCGTCGACCCTGCCGCGGGCGAGCAGGAAGCTCGGCGACTCGGGCAGCAACTTCAGCATGATCGGCACGAACACCAGGAGCGGTACGAGGCCGATCCAGTACATGGCCCGGACACCGAACGCGTCCACCACCACGAGCCCGAGCAGGGACGCCAGAACACCGCCGCCGGGGAAACCGGCCCACACGATAGCGCTGTAGGTGTGGTTCTTCCCCTTGGGTGAGAACTCGACCGCCATGGCGGCGGCCAGTGGAATGAGTGCGCCGACCCCCACACCGACGAAGAAGCGTGCCACTCCGAACAGTGTGGCGTCGGGGGCTATGGCGCACACGCCCATCCAGGCCGAGAACCACCCGGTGGCCGTGATCATCAACGTTCGGCGCCCGAGACGGTCGGCGATCCCGCCGACGAGGATCGAGCCAACCAACATTCCGACGAGCGCGTAGCTCCCGATCACTCCGGCTCGTGCCGGGGTCAGGTTCCACGCCGGGTCGGCGAGCATCGACGGGAGGGTGGTCCCGTAGGCCACCATGTCGTAGCCCTCGAACACGACGGCCAGCAGGCACAGCAGAAGCACGACGCGCGCCGATGTCCCGGCCCCTTCTCGTTGTCCCGTGGCTGATTGATCGCTCATGTCGGCTTCTCTCTCGCAATGGTGTGAGGGTTCATCGGGGCGACTGGCGAGTGGCCGTCGGGTCTGGCTGCGCCACACCGAACCGGGGACCTACGCCGACCATTCGCCGGCTGAGTTGCCCCCGGAGGCGGCCCTCGCTGTGCTGCACGTCACGGTATCCGCCGGTCGGGAATAGCTCCAATGAATGTTTGACATACCCCCATCGATGGTGTCTATTGCAGTTCATGACCGACTTCGACCTGAATCTCGTGCGGACGTTCCTGCTCCTGTACGAGACACGGAGCGTCACACGCACTGCCGAACGCCTCTCGCTCACCCAGCCGTCGGTCAGCCACGCCCTGAGCCGGATGCGGAAACAGTTCAACGACAGCCTCTTCAGCCGATCGCCGTCAGGTCTGCAGCCGACGGAACTGGCGAGTGCGATGTATCCGAGGCTTCGTCAGGCGTTCGAGGTCATCGACACCACGGTAAGCGGTGTCGGCCAGTTCGATCCCGCGACGTCGCGCCGCACCTTCCGACTGCACGCCACCGACCTCGGTGAAGTGAGTCTGCTGCCGCCGGTGCTCGGTCTCGTCGCGGAGACTGCTCCCGGGGTCGACGTCCACATCATTCCGCTCAACTTCGCCGTGGTCGAGACCGAACTCAGGCAAGGTCAAGCCGACGCCGTCATCTGCACCCCAAGGATCACCGCCCCCGACTTCGAACGCGACGTCCTGCTCCGTGACAGCTACTGCGGAATCTGCAGCGCATCGCATCCGCGTGTCGGAACCGATCCGACGCTCGACGAATTTCTGAGCGAGCGTCACGTTGCCGTCGATGTGAGCGCCGGCCACACGGACGTCGACCGGTCGCTGTCCCTGCTCGGCCACTCGCGCGACGTCGCGTTGCGTATCGCGCATTTCGCGGCGCTACCGCAGCTGATCGAGAAGACGCCCCATCTCTCGATCATCCCCCGGTCGGTCTCCGACAAGTTCCGCCGGATGGCCGACGTGAAAACGTTCGAACTGCCGTTTGCCGTTCCCGCTGTCGAGATTTCGCTCTACACCTACAAGAGGGTCCTCCCGGACCCCGGCACCGAATGGTTCCGCGCCACCGTGCGAAAAGCCCTGGGCTGACTGCTACTCGACGTCCCGCTCTGCTCCGCATTCGAGAATGGGGATACGGGACAGCTCCAGGCGCTAAATATGGTGGTAGGAAGCGCTTTTCAAAGTATCGATAACGGTTATTATGTCAACTAAACTGCACCGCACTGCATCCGATGAGTCAAACGCGCCCCCTAACTCCGCACCGAAAATGTCGCCGGCTCGGCTTTCGTCGCGCGCGAGGATTTCAAGCTCATCCGGAATACGCTACCGGTGACTAGCGGCACAGGCCGACTTCGACAACGTCGCCGAACACTGGCAATCACGATCGCCACGGTGGCAACCGCACTCGCGGTTCCCTACCAGCGCGTACGACGTCTGGAGATCGGGCAACGCCTCGACCCCGATCTCTCCGCCCACTACTCGCGGTGGCTCACCGACCGCGAGCAGCAGTCCATCTCCCTATCCCTCGTCGACACGGCTTGACAGCAATAGGGAGCATCCATCTTCATAGACGCAACCGCATCTTGGGTCCGCGGCATGCACCGCATCGCCGATAAGCGTGATTCGGCCCCGTGACCAGGTCGGTAGCGGAAACCGGAATGGGAACCGCACTTGCGCTCGAAGATGGGAGGGACGTCGCCATAATGCTGGGCGAGCACCACTACCTCGATGCTCACTATCTGCACGCCGATCGGCGGAGCAGGCCGACAGCCTCAGCGAAGAGATCGACCCAAATCGCACCGATACCGATACCGATATCGGTTCGACGTCGATGGGTCGGGACGGATGACACAGCGATGGTCGCAGCCTCGGAGCGCACGCGAACTGATCGAAGTGGCGATGCGGACATGCTCGGGCATTCCCGCACCACCACTTCTGGATGTTCCATTGCTCGCCCGGCTAGTGGGCGGATAACCGACGGAGACGGTCAGTCGGTGATGGCGACGGTCTTGCCAGTGGCAGCCGATTCCGCGGCCGCGTTGGCGAGGACGAGTGCGGCCACACCGTCGTCGAATCCGGGTGAGCATGGGTCGCCGGTGCGGATGGAGAGGGCGAACGCGTCGAGTTCGGCGCGGTAGGCCTGAGCGTAGCGTTCGAGGAAGAACGGGAAATATGCGGGGGCTTCCTCGGTGCCGTTGCTGCCGTACCGGCGTACTGTCGTCGGAGCGACATTGCCGGCAGTCAGCATGCCGGTGGATCCGAAGGCTTCGAGGCGCTGGTCGTATCCGAAAGCGCAATGGCGCGAGTTGGTGATGTTGACGATTTCGCCGTCGCGTCCGCGCAGAATGATTGTCGCAGCATCGAAGTCGCCGAGCGCTTTGGTGTCGTCGTGGAAAGAATTGGTGCCCATAGCCGACACTTCGACGATGTTCGGGAGGAAGAAGCGCGCCATGTCCAGGTCGTGAATGGTCATGTCGCGAAAGATTCCGCCCGACGCAGCGATGTAATCCCGCGGTGCGGGTGCGGGATCGCGACTGGTGATCAGGAGTTGTTCGAGTGCACCGATCGCTCCGGCGGCGACCTGCGTGCGGATCGAGGCGAAGTGAGGGTCGAAGCGCCGGTTGAAGCCGAGCATGATCGGGACGGCATGTTCTTTGATGCGTTCGCGACAGTCGAGGACGGTGTCGATGTCGAGGTCGATGGGCTTTTCACACAGCACGGCCAGACCGTGCGCTGCAGAAGCGGACATGAGATCGACGTGTGTGGGCGTCGGTGAGGCGATGACGACGCCGTCGAGGGTCGAGTCGGCGAAGACCTCGTCGGGGTCTTGGACGGCGCGCCCGGCGGTTCGTGAAGCCAGTGCACGAGCACCGTCGATGAACGGGTCGGCGATCATGACCAGCTCGAGTTCGGGGTGGTCCGCGATGTTACGGGCATGTACCTGCCCGATGCGGCCGGAGCCGAACAGGGCGAGACGTAGTTTGGTGGAAGACACGTCGGTCCTTTATAAGTGGGTTCGGTCGTCCGCGGTGCGACGACATTCGGAAAATGCGATCGGGACGTCAGGACAGTCTGGCGGCCGCTTCGAACGAGGCGAGCGCGGTGGCGCGTGCCTTGATCAGGCCCTCTTCGACGGGCGTGCGGCGGTGTTCTTCGGAGATGATCTCGACGCCCCACTTGCCGGTGTAGCCGGCGTCGAGCGTGCGACGGATGAACGTCGCTGTATCGAATGCGCCTTCACCGCAGTACTTGCGGTAGTTGGTCGAGTCGTCGAAGACAGCGGCCAAGCCGGTGCGCCGCTCATCCGTTCCGTCGTCGATTTCCACGTGCACGACGCGATCGATCGGCACCACTTTGTAGAGTTCGTCGTGCGACAGGCCCGCTTTGTAGGTGTGCCATATGTCGACCAGAAGTCCCGCCGAGGGGCTGTCGGAGCCGGTCACCACGTCGACGGCTTCATGGGTGGTGCGCAGATGGGAGAACGGTGTTGCCTCGAGGGCCAGCCGGACTCCCGCTTCTTCTGCTTCGTCGGCCAGGTCGGAAAACGCGCTGACCAGAGTGGCCAAAGGCAAGGGTTCGTCGGTCATTCCTGCACCGGCTTTGATGTGACTGGCGCCGAGCGCGGTGGCAGCTTCGAACAGGTCTGCGCGTACGCGGTCCGCGGCGGCGCGTTCGGAGCCTGTGGTCCACCAGTTGTCGAGGAATTCGACCTCGACTGTTCCAATGCCCGCGTCGCGGATCAGCTGTGCCAGGCGGTCGTAGCCGATGGTGTCGCGCGCATTGATCAGGTCGGTGTGTACCAGGCCGATGCCGGCCCATCCTGTCTTGGCGACCAAGGCAATGCGCTCTTCGATGGGCACGGGGCTGGTTTCGTCGGGGAGTCCGGGTGCTGTGTTTCCTGCGCTGACCCAACAGGTGGCGATGAGTTCCGGTGTCATGGTGTCCTCGTTCTGGTTGTTCATGCAGACTCCACGTCGATGGCGGCGCCGCGCGACTTCTCGGAGCGGTAGCAGGCATCTACGATGCGAGCGACGGACAATGCGTCCGACACCGGTGCGACGTTGGGTGCGCCGTCACGAATGCTGTCGACCCAGCCCTGCATTTCGATGTGGAAGTTACTGATGTTCTCGAGTTCAGGGAGCTCGGAGAATTTGTTCGCTTCGGTGCGGGCGAAGGGCGGGGTGAAGTGGCTCTGTGTCCATTCTGTCCACCCGGCTCTGTATCCGCCTCGGTCTGCGTCGACGTAGACCTTCAGTCTCTGCGGAAGGATACCGACCTCGATCACGCCGTGGGTGCCGTGGACGATGATTCGCGAACTCTCGAACCATTCGAGCCGGTCGTGACCGTCGAAGCTGAACGTCATCGACATGTCCGGGTAGTTGAGCAGTACGGCAGCTGAATCCTCGCGGCTCTTCTCGTCCGACAGGCGAGCGCTCTTGTGTACTCGAGCGTTGACCGATTCGGGTGCACCGAAAACCCGTACCAGCGCGTCGAGCATGTGGCATCCGAGGATCCAGAGCACACCGCCCATGTCGGCGGGTTGATTGAGGTGCTGGGTGAGGTGTTCCCCGGCCAGTGCGGCTCCGCGTGCGGAGACGGTGACGACCTCGCCGATGACGCCGGACTCGATCAGTTCCTTGGCGCGTGTCACCGACGGGGCGAGCCGCACGTTGTAGCCGATCTGCACGATCTGGCCGGGCTGGGCGGCAACCTCGGCGTCGCGCAACGTCACAAGATCGGCGACGGTCCCGCCGCCCGGCTTCTCCACGACGACCGACTTGCCCGCGTCCAGGGCTCGCAGCGCGTGGGGCACCATGTCGCGGCTCTTGGAGTGAACCATGATCGCGTTGATGCTCGGGTCGCCGAGCACTTCGTCGATGCTGCGGGCTTCGAGGTCGTATTTGTCGGCGAAGTACTTCAGGCGGGAGTCGTCGTCGGCGGCGGCGATCACGGAGACGCCGTTGATCTCGCGCAGTGCTCGCACTCGCGCGGACGCGTGCGGGTGGGTGATGCCGAGCAGGCCCACCACGATCGGATCGGACACATCGTCTCCTGTTGCTTTGGGACCGCTCCGGTGTGCGAGAACTTATTTGTGCGGGCGGTCGCGGGTGTTCGATGAGGTACATATGGCACCGGGGCAGAATGAATCCGATGGATTCGGTCTGCGGGTGCCGCAAGCCACTGTCACTGAGTGGACGAGTCGTCCATAGTGTTGCATGCTGCTTTGCAGGGGGTCAAGAAGGTAGTGCGTTCGCCGCCGAGGAGCGCGGGGCCTCGGATAGTCGTGCGACGTCGAAGCCCAGGTACCGAGAGAGTTCGGCTGCCCCCCAGAGCACCAGATCCGTCACGGATCGGCCGTGCGCTGGCTGTGCCAGTACGCCGTCGCGCAGGCCGCTGACCGACAAGGAGGCGGCAACATCACCGCGATGATCGAAGATCGGGGCGCCGACCGCGGCGATCCCGGGCGTGACGGTGTTGTCGCTGAGCGCGAAGCCGAGCGATCGGATCTCATCGAGTTCGGCGTAGAGCGTCGAGCGCGAACCCATGTGCAGCAGGTCCTCGCTGAGCGCCGCGGAGGCGTACTCGTCCCACGCCGCGCGGTCTTCGAACGCAAGCAGTGCCCGCGGCGCGGCGCCGACGTGCAAGGGCAACGACCGACCCAGCCGCAGAACGCGGCTGTTCACTCGTATCCCGTCGACGCGTTCGATGCACACCGCTCGCGTCCCGTGCCGAACGCACATGAAGGTGGTCTCGCCCGTAGCCTCGTGAATTGCACGCAGCACCGGCCCCGCGGCGCGTCGAATGTCGAGGCGACGGGTCAATTCGCCGGACAATGAGAGCAGCCGACCGCCGACGCGGTATGCGCCCCTGTGCCCGATCTGTTCGACCCAGCCGATCTCGGACAGGGTCGCGAGCATGCGATACACCGAGCTGACCGGCTCGTCGAGGATTTCCGTGAGGCGGGTCGAGGTGGCGATGCGTTCGCGCGCAAGCGCTTCCATCAGCGCGCCGGCCCTCACGATCAATGCAGGGGCGCGTGTCTCCGACGGCTGGGCCACCCCGTTGTGTGTCGCGTCGGACCGAGGGCCCGTCGCCTGCGCGCGAGCCATCGCAGCAGCCAGTGCTTCGGCCGCAACGGTGAGGACCCGCCCAGCTACGTCTTGTTGGGCCAACACACTTTCCCGCAGACCCGCCACGGCAATTGCGCCCGCTACACCTCCGTCGTCTCGACGCACCGGTACCGCCACCGATGCCACGCCTTCGACCACTTCGCTGTCGTCGACGCTCCATCCGCGCGCGATCGTGTTGTCGAGCAGCTCTCGCAGATCCTGCGCCGTCGTCGGAGTGCCGGACGCGAGCCGGCCGAAGGGCGCACCAGCGCATACGCTGTCCTGCACCTCCGGACTCTCGAACGCCAACAGGGCACGCGGCGCCGCACCGGCGAATCGTGGAAGCATCCGCCCCGGCCCCAGATCGAGCATGTCCACCACGGCGCCGTCGACCTGGTCCAAGCTGAGCACGCCATGTTCGTGAGGTACGCAGAAAAACACGTTCATCCCCAGCTGTTCGCGTACCCACCGCAGCTGGCGGCGGAGTTCACCCTTGTCGACGAATGCCTCCACCGCAGCATCGGACCACCGCAACAGCCCGATTCCTAGCTCCAATCGACCCTCGCCTGCCTGACGAACGACAGATATCTGCTCGAGCGCGGTCAAGATGCGGTAGACGCTCGGGCGCGGTTCGGCGACTACTTTGGCCAGCTCCGCAGGTGTTGACGGGCCGAGTCGCGCAAGTTCGTCGACGATCTGACCAGCCTTGGTGAGAAGTTGTATGGCATTCACTGGTCGACTCGTCCTCCATGTCAGGGCCTGCGTAGCTCGCGCCGATCTGCAGCGGCACCGGGCCACTGTTCACGACCGCCAAGATCATGCCGACACCGGTTGGCAGCCGGAACTGCGCCGCAGTTGCGTGGGTCACTCTCTCGGCTATGTTGATGATACTGTGTGAACATCTTGTCCACGACATGATACTAGTCGATTCGGGCGAGGTAGGCGGGAAGCCTCCGCGAAACCAGTCGACGTGTGCCCAGGAGAACCAGATGACCTATGACTTCTTGTACGACGCGAACCCCATGCGGGTGCGATTCGGGGCCGGAGCACTCACCTCGCTACCGGACGAGCTCGATCAGCTCGGACTCGAGCGCGTCCTTGTTCTCTGTTCACCAGGCCAGGAAGAGACTGCGGAGCAGGTGGCCTCCATCCTCGGCAACCGGTGCGTGGGCACCAGAGCAGATGCCGTGATGCATGTTCCTGCCGAGGTCGCCGCACGCACGAGCGCCGAAGCGGTGACTCTCGGCGCCGACGGCTGCGTCACTGTCGGCGGAGGCTCGGCCATCGGACTGGGCAAAGCCATCGCCCTCGAACACGGCCTGCCCATTGTCGCAGTTCCCACTACCTACGCAGGTTCCGAAATGACTCCTGTCTGGGGCATGACGACCAACGGACGCAAGGAGACCGGACGAGACCCGAAGGTGTTGCCGCGCAGCGTCGTCTACGATCCCGACCTGACCATCGGCCTTCCGGTCGAGATGTCCGTCACCAGCGGCATCAACGCCATGGCACACGCGGTCGAAGCTCTCTACGCGCCCGACATCAGTCCCATCATCGCTCTGATGGCCGAAGACGGCGTGCGGGCACTGGCCTCCGCGTTGCCGAAGATCTTTGCCGCGCCATCGGATTCGCAGGCCCGAAGCGACGCGCTCTACGGGGCGTGGCTGTGCGGCGCGACACTCGGCGCCACGACGATGTCGCTGCACCACAAGCTGTGCCACGCGCTCGGCGGCACCCTCAACCTTCCGCACGCCCCGACCCACTCCGTCGTGCTCCCGTACGTTATGGCGTTCAACCAACCCCACGCCGCCGACGCCGTCGCAGCACTCTCTCGGGCACTTCCCGGTACCGCAGACCCCGCCACGAGGCTGTGGGAACTCGCAGGCGATCTGAAAGCGCCGCGCTCTCTCGCCGAACTGGGAATGAAAGAAGACGACATCGATCGCATCGCCGAGGAGGCGACAAGCCGCTCCTACGGCAATCCTCGCCCGATCACACACGCAGCGGTCGCCGCCATCGTGCGCGCGGCATGGGCAGGTGAAGCACCCACCGACTTCGACGCCTAGACCGCGACCGTTCGTCGCCTGCAGAAACGTATCCGCACCAGACCAGCGAGAGCCGACATGACCGAACACACCTACATGGCCCCCGAAGCAGTACAGCCTCCGGACACCACCGAGTTCACCGAAGCCCAGATCGCCGTCGAAGAATCCCTGACGCGCACCGTGCTTCGCTCGTTCGACGACTGCACCGACCCGAGACTGACGCAACTGATGCAGTCGTTGGTCCGGCACCTGCACGCGTTCATTCGCGACGTCCGCCTGACCGAAGAGGAGTGGAACACCGCGATCTCGTTCCTCACCGAGGTCGGACACATCACCGACGACCGACGTCAAGAGTTCATCCTGCTCTCCGACGTACTCGGGGCGTCGATGCAAACAATCAACGTCAACAACGTCGCTCACGGTGATGCCACCGAAGCAACAGTGTTCGGGCCATTCTTCGTGGACGACGCACCGCTCATCGACAACGGCGGTGACGTCGCCGGAGGCGCCGCCGGTCAACCATGCTGGGTCGAAGGCACCGTCCGCGACACCGACGGCAATCCCGTCCCGAATGCCCGCATCGAGGTGTGGGAGGCCGACGAGGACGGCTTCTACGACGTCCAATACGACGATTCCCGGGTCTCGGGGAGAGCGCATCTGTTCAGCAACGAGGAAGGCCGTTACTGGTTCTGGGCGCTGACCCCCACCCCATATCCGATCCCGCACGACGGGCCCGTCGGCCGCATGTTGGCCGCGACCGGACGCTCTCCCATGCGCGCGTCACACCTGCATTTCATGGTCACCGCCCCAGGTCTGCGCACCCTGGTCACCCACATCTTCGTCCGAGGCGACGAACTACTCCGCCACGACACCGTATTCGGCGTCAAGGAGTCGTTGATCAAAGACTTCGTGGAGCAACCCGCAGGCACGCCGACTCCGGACTGCCGCGACATCGGCGAATCAAACTGGGCCAGAGCTAATTTCGACATCATCCTTGCGCCCGCCGTCGCCGGCAATCACCCCGTCGTCAACTGACCGGAGACGGTGGTGCACCGGCGAGGCAGGCGAGCAGCCGACCCGCACTCGCCGCTCGCGTTCCCCCGCCCGCTGCCCTGTTCCCTGAGAGGCCCAGACATGACTCACCCCGCATCGCCACCGTCCACCGTCGCCGCACATCTTCCGCCCAACGAACCAGGACCGCACTCGAAGCGGCTCGGCATGATCGCCGTGGTCGCAACCTTCGGCGGACTGCTGTTCGGATACGACACCGGAGTGGTCAACGGTGCCCTCAAGCCGATGAAGGAAGACCTCGGGCTCACACCCTTCACCGAAGGATTCGTCGTCAGTGCCTTGGTGATCGGTGCAGCGTTCGGCGCATTGATCGGTGGGCGACTCTCGGACAGGTTCGGCCGCCGCAACAACATCTTGATGTTGGCCGGGGTCTTCGCGTTCGGCACGCTCGGATGCGTCTTCTCCCCCACCTGGGAGGTCCTCGGCGCGTTCCGCTTCATCCTCGGCCTCGCCGTCGGCGGCGCCTCGGTCACCGTGCCGGTCTACCTCGCCGAAGTCGCCCCCTTCGAAAAGCGCGGCTCCCTGGTCACGCGCAACGAGGTCATGATCGTCTCGGGTCAGTTCGCTGCCTTCGTGATCAACGCAATCATCTTCAACGTCTGGGGCGAGCACTCCGCGGTGTGGCGGTTCATGCTCCTCATAGCGGTGCTCCCCGCATTCGCACTGTTCATCGGAATGCTTCGCATGCCCGAAAGCCCGCGTTGGCTCAGCTCCCAAGGCCGCGACGACGACGCACTCGCCGTTCTGCATCAAGTCCGTTCACCCAGGCGCGCAGAGGCCGAGATGGCCGAAGTCCACCAGCTCGCCGAAGAGGAAGAAAAGGCGCAGACCGGGGGATGGACCGACCTCGCTGTGCCGTGGATTCGGCGCCTGGTGTTCATCGGCATCGGCCTCGGAATTGTCCAGCAGGTCACCGGCATCAACTCGATCATGTACTACGGCACCCAACTGCTCGAGGACTCGGGATTCTCCGCAAACGGAGCCATCGTCGCCAACACACTCAACGGCCTGTTCAGCGTCCTCGGCATCACAGTGGGCATCATGCTCATCAACCGCGTCAACCGGCGCACCATGCTCCTCGTCGGATACGGGCTGATCACGACTTTCCACATCCTCATCGGATTGTCGGCTCTGCTCATTCCCGACGGATCCGTGATCAAGCCGTATCTCATTTTGGCGTTCGTGGTCTGTTTCGTGTTCTCCATGCAAGGAACTCTCGGGCCGCTGGCGTGGCTCATGCTCGCGGAAATCTTTCCCCTGAAGATTCGCAGCCTGGCAATGGGAGTGTGTGTCTTCGTATTGTGGATGACCAATGCCGGAGTCGCGTTCGGTTTCCCGCCGGTGGTGGCGTCGCTGGGAATTGCACCGACATTCTTCATTTTCGCCGGTCTCGGGGTCCTGTCGTGGATCTTCATCGTCAGATACGTCCCGGAAACCCGTGGGAAAACCCTCGAAGAATTCGAAGAAGAATACAGCGCCGCATATTCTGCTCGCCGTTGAACCGACAAACCGTCTAACTTGGAAAGGGGCGCCACGCATGGCAATTGTTGTCGCCGTATCGGACAACTCGGAGGGGACAGCAGCTCTGTATGCGGCAATCTCCGAAGCACGCCGGTTCGATACGAACCTCGTCGTCATCAACCTCGCGTTGCATGACCTCGACGTCGCAGAACTACCCACCGATGTGCCTATCGAGGTGATCGAACGTATCGGTCGCGACGATCGCGATCCGGTGCAGGCCGTGTTCGACGAGCTCGCCGCGCACGAGGTGAGCAGGCTCGTCCTGGGCATCAGGCACCGGTCACGGGTGGGCAAAGCACTGCTCGGGAGCGTCACGCAACGACTGATTCTCGACTCTCCTGTTCCTGTGCTCGCTGTTCAAGCCGAACATCGACAGCTGTAGGAACAACGCCCGAACCCAGGCGCGCAATGTCAGTTCCACCCTACAAATGACAAACGAACATACGAGCTCGGTAAGCGAGTTCGATTACCGAAATCGAGCCCATCCCATTCACCTGTACCGGTCGGCCGTAACAGCGCAATGGTGTTACGGCTACAGGCCGTTGTGCACCCAGGTGTTTGTCGACGCATTTCTCAGCAATGCGTCGGAAAGGCATGGCGGTCAATCACGCCGAGGTGCCCGGCATTCTCGTCGACCCCACAACATCCGCTGCACCCCAACTGGTAGCGGCGGATGCTGCCGCGCAGGTGTTGCCGACTGCCCGCCGCGAGGCCGTGCCGCTCGCCTTCTACGACCTCACCCGCGGCCGGCGGCCAGCGACGACGGGGCCATCGTGGCGATCGCCGCCAAACTGCGGACCGTCGCCTACGTCATCGTGCAGGAGCTGATGATCGCCACCAACGAGGCGGCGGCACTGGGGTGAGCCGAGCGGGGTTGCCGATCCTGTTCCGCAACCACCGGCCCAAACCGGTCGCGGCAACACCGACGAGCTGATGCACGAGATCGCCTCCGCGGCCGGGGATCCGGGCCTGTTCGCGAAATTGCGTGCGCGACTGCTCTCCACCCTGCGGGCCGAGACCTACGATCCGACGGTGCACGGCCTTAGCGACTGACTGTTGCCTGTTCTCGACGTTCGCGGTGTGTCATGGACTGCTATGTCGCGCACACGTGCTAGATGTGGTGTACGCGAAATGAGGAGCCGCCCGTGGAGAGCGATGGCCAGCGGTACCGCGTTCGGCAGGTTCGCCACCGGGGTGGGCAAATCTTCTACTGGATCTTTAGTTCGGATGGGGAGCTCCATCACGATTCGATGCGCGTGCTGGCTTCGTACGGCACTGCAAGCCAGCAGACTTATGCCTTCAGTCTGGTAGACCACCTGAATTGGTTGCACATCAACGGCATCCAGACGAAGTCGGTAACCTTTGACGACTTGCGTCGGTACATGAATGCGCTCACCAACGAGGGCGCGGAGATCTTTGTGCCGTGGAGACGTGCTGATCAGCGACCACTTGGTGCCTCGTCCGCGTGCAACGTGGCAACTGTCGTGAAGGCGTTCTACATGTCGCTGCTCAAATCGGGGACGGTGAACGAAGACCTGGTATGCAAGCTCAACGCACCAGCGTCCCGCACACAACTGGGCACCTTCGTGCAGAGGAATCCCCTAGCCCCGAAGCGAGCTTCGCGAAGACCGCGGGTAGTTACGGACGCCACTGTGCAGGCCCTGTTTGAACCGGGCATCCTGAGAAGCGCTCGCGATGTCATGATCGTGACCTGGCTGCACGACACCGGCATCCGGGTCGGAGGCCTTTGCGGACTGAGGTTTACCGACCTTCATCTCGTTGCGGATCATCCCTGCGGGCAACACCGATATCCACATATCCACGTGGTGGGGCGCGACGACAATCCGAACGGTGCTCGCGCCAAGATCCCAGGTGCGTTGAGCCGGGTTCAGCTGAATTCCGAAGGGTATGTCATTGATGGTGTCATTCGTGCGGTGAGTGACGACATGATCAGCACCTTCCACGCGTACCTCCTCGACGAATACAAGACCGTCCAGCACTTCATTGATCACCAGCAAGTACTCGTCCACACGGATGGTCGAACGCCGGGCGCTGCTCTCACGACAACTGCTGTTCGAGGCATGCTTCGGAGAGCGGGTGAACGAGCGGAGCTGCCGACCCGTGTCACTCCACACGCGTTTCGCCACAAGGCTGCCTCGGATTTCTATGCGGTCACGGACTTCAATGCCGAAGAAGTGGCGGAGGAATTCGGCTGGTCCAGACCGGAAATGGTCACGGAGCTCTACGGCAAGTCGGCTAGCTCATCGGTGCTTGTGCACCTCGATCAGTACTGGACAGCAACTGCACGTCCGAACGCAGAGCACGACCTCGTGCCGGACCGGAAGTGAGGGCTGGCGCAGTGGCAGCGACTACCAGCAGGTATCCGACACTTGCAGTAGTAGAGCATGATTCGGATATAGACAACCTCGGTATCGAGCGGCGATACACCATCGCCAGCGAGTTCTTCCCCGAGTGGATGAAGAACGAGCCGATCCAGTTTCCGCCCGATCACGACACGTTTGGGTGGGCGTGCCGGGTTCCAAACTGCGCGGCAATGATGTGCGGGAACTACACGCTCCGTCTCTGCGAGGCTCACGCGACCAAGTACCTTCAGGCGAAGGACAGATTGACGCTCGATGAGTTCGCCGAACAGGCTCAGCCACAACGGAGTCTACGATTCGGGTGGGCCCTCGAACGCGGTAGGGATTGCGAGGTGTGCGGGTCCCATCGTGAAGCAGTGACACGAGGACTCTGCGTGCAGCACAACAACGCGAGAATGAGGGCATCGGAGTGCGGCATACCGCGGCCCGACTGGCTGTCAACTGCAGTTCCACTTCCTCCTTTCGCCTGCTGCGAACTCGGGGTTTGTGTGCGTGACGCTACGATGACGATTGGGGTAGGCGCCGCCAGTCGGCGGGTTTGCCGCGGGCACCAGCTCGTGTGGTCACGCTGGCGCAAGTCATTGACGAAGCCTCCCACACGGCGGCAAGCCGAGGAATGGTTCTCCAGGGAGGACATCGGGGATTCAATGCAGCCACACGAGAGTCGCGGCCTGCTCTCACTCTCGGACCTTCCGGCCAACCTTCAAAGAGAGGTCCGGTACGGCATCTATAGACACGCCAAGGCCCCGAACCGGACACAGTGGCGTCCGCTCGACATCAGGGAAGCACTCAATCGACTCGCAGCCGAGGGCATTGAGACCTTGGCCGATCCACGTGTCGAGGCCATCGCGGCCGCAGCGAAACGCGGCAGCATGGCCAAACGAGTACTCACGGACCTGCCGATCGCGGCCCGGCCGCTACTCCTCGACGCCAAATCGGCGAAAGATGCTGGCGTGTTCGACCCGGTGTTTGTCGGTGGCGAGCCCTTCCAATCATCGTCGGTGCGACACCGCCGCTACCTGTTTGATCTTCGAAACGTGTCACAGCGATGGCTTCGAGATGTTCTGTGGGACTATCTTTCCGACCAGGCACTCGCAACCAACGGGAAGCGTGCCACGCTGCCAACCATCCAACTACGTATAACCAGCGTGATCGTCCTGTCCTTCATGCTCCGCCAAATCCGTCAGGACGGCGGCAACGTGGCAGAAATTCTCACCAGCGAGGATTCGGCAGCACTCGCCGGTCTCTGGAATATCTGGGTATCAGAAAATATTCACGTCCCGTGCATCAAGCCGCCCAATCGCCCAGTCAAGGACGAGCGCACCGCCTTGGTTCGCGCACGGTTCAACTTCACCACGAACGCACGAATCGTTCTCCTTCACGCGTTGAACCACAATACGATCGCGCGTAAGACGGAGAGCTTCATCCTCCGCTTTCCGGAGTACTCCAGGCCGAAATCCAGTCCTCGCCCACGACCGCTCAGCGACGAGGAGTTCATGCGTCTGGTATCGGACGAGAGCATCACGAAGCTCCAGGATTTGGACACAAACGACGTTGGGATCGCCGATATCTGGGTAACTCATGCATTCCAGGGCGGGCGAATCAATGAGACACTCACGCTACGCCTCGGATGTATCGGCTTTGTGGGCGCGATGCAGCCCTACCTGTGGCGGGACATATCGAAAGCAGGTCAACTTGACTACGGCATTCCGTGCCACCAACCCGTCTATCAGAGACTGCTGAAGCGGCAAGAGAAAACCCGGCAACTACTGCGCCAACGGTATGCAAAGGAATTGTCGAAGCTCGGAAAGCGCCAGGCGACGGCGTTGGAGACCAAATGGGACCGGGAGATGCCACTGTTTCCACGCCCGAGCAGCAACCCTGACCTGGTTATACCATTCTCCTTCAGCGGGTTTCAAGATTCGTGGATGACGTGGCTGGAACAGATCGGAGTCGCAGGTGTGACGTCGCACCGGACACGTGCGACGATGGCAACCACCCTCCTCGACAACGGGGCACCACCAAAGCTCGTTCAGCAGATTCTCGGGCACTTCTCCGATGCCGCTCTCGCCTTCTACGGAAGGTACAGCGACGAAACCACCGTCCGCCACCTCCAGATGTTCTGGGCGGGCGGGCCAGGCACCAGTAAGCCTGGCGCCATCGTGGCGCAACCCAGCGATTTTGCCGACAGCACGTCAACTGCCGCTCGAATAGACCTTGCGGTTGTGCCCGTGGAGCACGGTCTCTGCCGATACGGCCCGGTCGTTGGTGGCGCGCTCTGTCCAAAGCAGAAGAATTGCACCACCGGACCTGGCGGCGTGTGTGAGCACTTCGCCCTCACCGGTGCGGATCTCGCGTATTGGGAACGGAAACGAGACGCCGACTACCAGTTCGCGGAGGGAGCACCCACCGAGGAGGCGCGCGAGTACATCTTGAGCCAGTGGCGCGAGTGGGAACCAGTGATCGACGGCCTCAGGGAAGCGCTCGAGGACGCCGGCTGTTGGAGGCCGCAGAACAACTCGACTTGAGAAGTCCAGCCCAGGACTACTTCAGCCCGGTGTTCTCCATCGGCTGGACGGCAGGAGAATTGGATCAGAATTCCAACGAAGTGGGAGGCGGTGACGATGGCTGCGGAGCGACGGCCAGCTGAGGCAATTGCGCGGCGCACTGCCCAGTCGAAAGCTTGTGAAGATAGGGTGCGCCAGGCGCTTTCACGACTCGTGAAGGCGGGGGTTCCGTTCACCGCTGCTGATGTGTGCACTCTCGCCGGGGTTGGACGAACGTTCATCTACAGCCAGAAGCGGCCCGAGCTCACTCAGGCAGTCCTCGACGCACGGAAGCATTCAGTCCGGGCAGCGACCACAAGGGCCGAGGAGTCGCTCGATACGCAGACCGCATCCTGGCGCGAACGAGCACTCAACGCCGAGGCAGTTGTGACCTCGCTCAGGTCAGGGATTCAGCGGCGTGACGAGCAGGTCAGCGACCTCACCGGGATGCTCTATGACGCCGACGGCGTCCACCTTGTCCAGGAGAACACACGACTGCGCGAGCTGATCAGGAATCTCACCCGAAGCCTGGCGGAGTCGGAGAAGGAACGAACCAGACTCACGAGATCCCTCGACGGCGCACGGGCCAACGTGAAGCGCGAAAGGGAACGCAACGTCACGCAGCTCTTCGGCGACAACCCATAACGCAAAGGCGATGGTTTCGCTGTTCGAAACCGATTGCGAGGACAGTCGAGAGCATGTTCGCGATACCGTGACCTGCAAAAATAGTGGCAGTTGACTCCGGATCAGTCGCTAAGCACGGCCACTATGGGCTCCGGCTGAGCGCTTACCCTCGCCTACGCTGCGTACGAGTTCCGGGAGGCGCTGATTCCGCTGCAGGGCATCACCCCCAACCGCTGCGATGCCACAGCCACCGAGTTGCGGAACAGAGCACTCGTAGCCGACTTCCCGAGGCCTTGCCTCATGAACTGCCAGTTCTCAGGTCTGCGCAGCTTCACCGACTCGTGCAACCTCTCGACATCCTCCTCGTTGGTGAAGAACGCGCCGTGCGAGCAACAGCCGTCGTCGGTCGGCCCGCGATGATCCCCTGGCACGCCGGAGTACGAACACGCAAGTCCAATGCGAGAGCAGCCACGTCACGTCCGCGGCGATGAGGTGCTCGGAGTTGTCGGGATCGAGGAACTGTACCCACTCCCGAGGGAAAGTCGAGCCCCACCTCGGGGCTGGGCGCCATTCGATCAGAGAGGAGTCAGATGTGACTCGTAAGGTCCACGTCGCCGGGGTCGGGATGATCCCGTTCACCAAGCCCGGCAAGAGCGAGAACTACAACGTCATGGGTGAGACCGCTGCCCGCGCAGCATTGCGTGATGCCGGCATCGAGTACTCCCTCGTTCAGCAGGCCTACGTGGGGTACGTGTACGGCGACTCCACGGCCGGCCAGGCCGCCCTCTACGGACTCGGGCTGACCGGAATTCCCGTCTTCAACGTCAACAACAACTGCGCCACCGGCTCGTCGGCGCTGTACCTGGCCCGCCAGGCCGTCGCCAGCGGTGCCGTCGAGTGTGCTCTGGCGGTCGGGTTCGAGCAGATGAAACACGGTGCGCTCAAGCGGGTCTGGGACGACCGTCCGGCGCCGATGTTCCGCATGGACGACCTGATGACCGAGCTGCAGGGGTTCGACGACGAGGCCCCGCGCGCGGCCCAGCTGTTCGGCGGCGCGGGCGTTTCCCACATGCAGAAGTACGGCACGAAGCCGGAGACGTTCGCGAAGATCTCGGTCAAGGCCCGCAAGCACGCGGCCAACAACCCCAATGCCGTCTTCCGCGACCTGCTCACGGAGGAGCAGGTGCTCGAGTCGCCGCACATCTTCGGCCCCTTGACCAGATACCAGTGCTGCCCACCGACCTGCGGCGCCGCAGCGGCGGTGGTGTGCAGCGAAGAGTTCGCCCGCAAGCACGGGCTGGCGGCGGACGTGGTGATCGAGGCGCAGGCCCTGACGACCGACACCGCCAGCACGTTCGAGGACCGGGACATGATGAAGGTGGTCGGCTACGACATGACCGCAGCGGCCGCCGCCCAGGTGTACGAGGCTGCGGGCATCGGCCCCGAGGACGTACAGGTGGTCGAACTGCACGACTGCTTCTCCGCCAACGAGCTCATCACCTACGAGGGACTGGGTCTGACCCCCGAGGGCACCGCCGAGAAGTTCATCCTCGACGGCGACAACACCTACGGCGGCCGGGTGGTCACCAACCCGTCGGGTGGTCTGCTCTCCAAGGGGCACCCGCTCGGCGCCACCGGACTGGCCCAGTGCGCCGAACTCGTGTGGCAACTCCGCGGCCAGGCGGGGGCGCGCCAGGTGGAGGGCGCGCGGATCGCGTTGCAGCACAACCTGGGACTCGGTGGCGCGTGCGTGGTCAGTATCTTCAAGAAGGTGGGCTGACATGGCACTCGATCCGGCCGTCATCGGCAAGGTGATTCCCGGCCACCAAGTGAACGTCGAGCGTGGGCGTCTGCGTTTTTTCGCGCAGTCCATCGGCGAGACCAACCCGATTTACTTCGACGCCGAGGCCGCCAAGGCGGCCGGGCACCGCGACGTACTGGTGCCGCCGACCTTCTTGTTCTGTCTGGACATGGAGAAGCCGGACCCATTCGCCCTCATCCGCGAACTCGGGATCGACATGCGGTACGTGTTGCACGGCGAGCAGGCGTTCAAGTACCACTCGCCGGCCTACGCCGGCGACACGCTGGCCTACAACGGCACAGTTGCCGACGTGTACTCGAAGAAGAACGGCGCGTTGGACTTCCTCGTCCGGACGGTCGACGTCACCCGTGACGGCGAGCCGATCGCCCGCCTCACCAACACCCTCATCGTCCGAAACTCGAAGGCGCAACGATGAAAACAGGCGACTCTCTCCCCGAATTGCAACTTGCCGACATCAGCCGCACCACGCTGGCGCTCTATGCGGGCGCTTCCGGCGACCACAATCCGATGCACATCGATCTCGACGTCGCGCGCTCCGGCGGCATGGACGACGTGTTCGCCCACGGCATGCTGTCGATGGCATACCTAGGTCGACTGCTCACCAATTACGTTTCACAGGAACAAATCTGCTCTTACAGCGTGCGATTCGCCGCCATCACCCCGCTGCACGCGAAGCCGACCTGCAGCGGAACCGTGACCAAGGTCGAGGACGGCCTGGCACATCTGGACCTCACCGTCACCCTGGCCGACGGAACGGTCACCCTCCGCGGCGACGCCGTCGTCGCCGCCTGACCTGCACCGCACCACCGAAAGGACACCCGCTATGGGCAAGCTCGACAACAGGACAGCCATCGTCAGCGGATCGGGCCGCGGCATCGGCCGTGCCATCGCCATGAAGTTCGCGGCCGAGGGCGCGAGTGTCGTGGTCAACGACCTCGACCCGGGGCCGGCCAAGGAGACGGTCGAGGAGATCGTCGCGGCCGGCGGTAAGGCCGTCGCCTGCATCGGCTCCGTCACCGAGGAAGGCTTCGCGGACCGCTTCGTCGCCACCGCCGTCGACACCTTCGGCGGCCTCGACATCATCGTCAACAACGCCGGCTTCACCTGGGACAATGTCATCCAGAAGATGACCGACGAGCAGTGGGACACCATCCTCGACTTGCATCTGAAGGCTCCCTTCCGGATCCTGCGCGCGGCACAGCCGTACATCAAGGTGAACCCGACCGACCATCACCGCAAGGTCGTCAACATCTCGTCCAACGCCGGTGTGGTCGGCAACGCCGGCCAGTCGAATTACGCGGCGGCCAAGGCGGGCATCATCGGATTGACCAAGACCCTCGCCCGAGAGTGGGGCCGCTACAACGTCAACGTCAACGCAGTTGCCTACGGCCTGATCAACACCCGTCTGACGGAGGCGTCCGCCGACGGCAACTCCACCATCGACGTCGGGGGCCGGGAGATCAAGGTCGGCGTCAACCCGCAGCTGCTCGCCGCAGCCGAGCGGTCCATCCCGCTGGGCCGGGCAGGCCGTCCCGACGAGGCAGCCGGCGCAGTGTTCGCCCTGTGCCTGCCCGAGACCGACTACGTCAGCGGCCAGTGCCTGGTCTGCGACGGCGGCAGCCGCTAACTATCCCGACAGGAGTGGTCCCATGTACTTGACTCAGTCACTGCATCGCGCGGTGCAGCAACGCCCGAACCAGCTCATGACCGTGTGCGGGGACCGCGTCCACACCAGCGCCGAGACCGGAGACAGGGTCGCCCGTCTCGCGGGCGCTCTGCTCGGTCTCGGTCTGGGGGTCGGCGACCGCGTCGGCATGCTGTCGCTCAATTCCGACCGGTACCACGAGTACTTCTTCGCCACCTGGTGGATAGGCGGCGTGGTCAACCCGCTCAACACCCGCTGGAGCGCCGCCGAGATCGCGTTCGCCCTCGAAGACTCACAGACGACGGTACTGCTGGTCGACGACACCTTCGTACCGCTGCTGGACGAGATGCGCACACTCTTCCCGTCGCTGCGAGCAGTGGTGCACTGCGGCGACCGACCGACACCGGACGGGCTTCTCGGTTACGAAGACCTGATCGCCACCACCGAAGCCGTAGAGGACCTGCGCATGGGCGGGGACACACTGGCAGGGATCTTCTACACCGGAGGCACCAGCGGCCGGCCCAAGGGCGTCATGCTCACCCACGCCAACCTGATGACCGCGAGCCTCGGCTCGCTGGCCGCCAACCGCACCGCCGTCGCGGGCGGCCGCGCGCTGGTCTCGGCACCGATGTTCCACCTCGCTGCACTGGCCAGCTGGAATGGCCAGAACATCGCAGGCGGCATCCTGGTGACGTTGCCGTCGTTCGAACCGGCCGCGGCTCTTCGACTGATCGAGGAGCAGCGGATCAACTCGATGCTGTTGGTACCGACCATGATCCAGATGCTGCTGCGTCACCCTGACCGCGAGATCCGGGACCTGTCCAGCATCACCGGGATTCAGTACGGCGCGTCCCCGATCTCCGAGACCCTGTTGCGCGAGGCGCAGCGGACCTTCCCGAGAGCCGATTTCGTGCAGGGCTACGGGATGACCGAGGCCGGCCCCGGACTCACGTCGCTCAGCGCCGACGACCACCACGCGGCCACCCGGCTCAATTCGGCCGGCCGGCCGATGGGTCACGTCGAGGTACGGGTGGTCGACGACGGAGGCGTCGAACTCCCCCGCGGCGAGGTCGGCGAGATCATCGCCCGCGGCGGCAACATCATGGCCGGCTACTGGAATCGGCCGGAGGAGACCGCCACGGCGCTGCGCGACGGCTGGCTGTACACCGGCGACGGCGGCTACATGGACGAGGACGGTTACCTCCTCGTCGTGGATCGGCTCAAGGACATGATCATCTCCGGCGGAGAGAACGTGTATTCGACCGAGGTCGAGAATGCCCTCGCCTCCCACCCCGATGTCGTGCACTGCGCGGTGATCGGTGTTCCCGACGATCGGTTCGGCGAGCGCGTGCACGCGTTCCTGGTGATGAAACCCGGAACGTCACTGACCTGCGAGGACGTGCGCGCACACACCAAGAGACTGATCGCTGGATACAAGGCCCCACGGAGCGTCACGATCGTGGAACAGATGCCGGTCTCCCCGGCTGGCAAGATACTCGAGAGAGAACTCCGCCGGCAGTTCTCCGACCTGGCTGACCGCCCCGCGAACTGACACCCCGAGGCTGCAATGACGATCGACACATCGGACGACACACCTGCTGTCGAGCCGACCGCCAAGAAGACGCGGCGGCCGCGCAACCGAAAAGCGCAGATCATCACTGTGGCCCGGGAGCAGTTCGGGCGACGCGGCTATCACGGCGTGAACATGGAGGACATCGCTTCCGCGGTGGGCATCACCGCGGGAGCGCTGTACCGCCATTTCCCGAACAAGCAGGACCTCCTTGCTCAGGCGATACTCGACGCCGCCTCGTCGCTCACCGCCACGCTCGACGACATCGATCCCGAGGACTCGGCCTCGAACTTTCTGGCCATGTTCCGCTACTGCCTCGACAACGACTTCCGCGCCGTCCTGTTCGACCAGGAATCCCGCAACCTCGTCCCCGATCGGCGTGCCGAGGTGCAGACGGCCGTCCGGTCCGTCGTGGCACGCATCGCCGACGCCCTCCGCGCCGAACGCCCCGACCTCACCGCGGCGGACGCCGACATGCTGGCCTGGGCCATGTCGAGCGTCGCCCTTAGTCCCGCCCGGCACCGAACGACTCTGCCGCGCAAACGCTGGGAAAGCCTGCTGCTGGAGCTGTTCGACAGGCTGCGGGACGCACCGATCCTGCACACCGAGGAGATACCCGCCGAGGAGGCGCACGTCTCCGGCTTCGCTCACGCCTCCCGTCGAGAAACCCTGTTGACCGCCGCAATCTCCCTGTTCCGGCAGCGCGGCTACCAGTCGGTGACGATGGACGACATCGGCGCTGCGGCGGGAATGGCGAGTTCGAGCATCTACACCTACTTCGGCAGCAAGGTCGAGGTGCTCCAGGCGATCCTTTCCCGTGGCAACGAGACCCTGCGGATGGGGTTGGTCCGGGCACTTGCCGGGGCGCAATCCCGCGAAGACGCCCTCACTCGGGTGGTGCACTCGTACGCCACTGCGGTGGCGGCACCCGACAGTGCCATCGGCATCCTCATCGAGGAGTCGACCAATCTTCCCGAAGAGGCACAGTCGCAGAGCCGCACGGGACAACGCGAGTACATCGACGAGTGGGTGCATCTGCTCGGCACCGACACCCACGAGACCCGGACCACGGTGCTCGCCGCGATCGACCTGATCAACGGCCTTTTCCGGTTGCGGCACCTGCGGGCCCGACCGCAGCACCAGGACGAGATCGAGGACCTCGCACTTCGGGTACTGGGAGTCCGCACCGACTGATCATCCACCGCCGAGGCCGACCACTCCGATCATCAAGGGCAGGAAGACGATGATCAGAATTGCGCCGACGATGTCGAAGGTGATTCCGCTTCGGATCATGGTGGTGATCCGGACTGCTCCGGAGCCGTAGACCACGGCGTTCTGCGGCGTCGAGACCGGCAGCATGAAGCCGAACGATGCGGCGAACGTGGCGGCGAGTGCAGGCACGAAGGGGTTGACCCCGGCCGCCAACGCCACCGGGATCACGATCGGCACCACGACCGCCGCCGACGCCGTGTTGCTCGTCGTCTCCGATACGGCGATGGCCAGCAGCACCGCGAAGACGGTGATGGCGACGACGCTCGTCAGGCCCAGCGAGTCCGCGACGGAGGTGCCGATCGTCTCGGCGAGTCCGGTGTCGGCGAGCAGTGCGCCGAAGATGATGCCGCTGCCGAACAGCACGATCGTGCCCCAGTCGATCTTCGCTGCGTCCCGCCAGGTCAGCGTGAACTCGCGATTCTCCCAATCGGTCGGCAGAAGGTAGAGCAACGCCGCCCCGAAGACCGCGACCATGCCCTCGTCGAGTCGGTCGCTGATCGTGCCGTAGAGGTCCGAGTCGTTGCCGGCGACCACCGCGACGACACCGGGCAGAATCCACAGCGTCACCGTCACGCCGAACGCGATGAGCGTGTTCTTCTCGGCACGCGACAGCGGACCCATTTCTGCGCGCTGCTCCGCCAGGTAATCGGCGACGCCTTCGATCCGCCGGATCTCCGGCTTGTTGAGGCGCAGCAGGATGATGGCGAGCGCGATGAACATCAGCAGGCAGATCGGGATGGCCATCACCATCCACTGCCCGAAGCTGATCCGCTCCCCCGTGGCCTCCTCGATGAGCCCGCGTCCGATGAGGTTGGGTGGGCTCCCGACCGGTGTCAGCAGGCCGCCCACGCTTGCGCTGTACGCGAGCATCAGCATGATCGCGGCACCCACCCGGAGACGCAACGGGTCGAAGTCCTCTGCGACGACGCCGCGACGCTGCATGAGTTTTGCGACGACGCCGAGGATGCCCAGGGCGGTGGGCAGCAGCATGGCCACGGTCGCGGTGTTGGATACGAACGCCGAGAGCCCGCACGTGATCGCGCCGAACGCGACGATCACGCCGGTGGTGGACTGGCCGACACGCGGCAGGGTCAGGATCCGAAACGCGAACCGCCGTGCGACGCCGTGTTTGAGCATCGCCTGAGCGAGGATGAACGCTCCGATGAACGTGAAGATCGTCGACGACCCGAACGCGGCGAGGACCTCGTCGGCCGGTGCCACGCCCAGAAACACCACGACCGCCACCCCGAGCAGCCCGCCGATCGGGATCGGCACCGCCTCGGTCACCCACAGCACGATGACGCCGAGCAGCACGCCGGCCAACGTCTGCTGGTTGGGCGGTATGTCGATCGGTAGGGCGAGGAACGCGATCGTGATCAGTGGCGCGAGAAAGAGCCCGATCGTGCGGCGGCCCTTCTCGAATCGCTCCTCGGCGGGTGAGAGATGCTGTTCGCCGAGGCTGCGATAGGTGGTGTGCCCTAGCAACGCCTTGTCGACATCGGTGCGGTCGCCCCGGTTCTCGGCTGTCATGGTCCCTCCCCTGCGACACGGATTGGTACGAAAGTAATACCCGCCAACGAACGTCCTAGTCGTTGCAACGGCATGTTTTCTCCCAGGCGGGCACGAACGACGCCTAGGCCGTCACCTTGTTTCTGGGAACGATCAGTACGGGCACCGGAGCGTGACGCAGAATCTTCGAGGCGGCCGAGCCGAGGAATACGTGGGCCGCGGGTCCGGCTGCGCCCGACCCCAGCGCCAGCATGTCGCCGGCTTCCCAGGAGACGGCCTCCACCGCTTCGCGCCAGTCGTGGCCGCTGCCGACCACGACGTCCACGTCGGGAACCGGAATTCGTGCGCGAACTGCGTTGAGCTGCTTGATGATATCGGCGCGCGTCCGGCGTGCCCATTGTTGGACGACGAGGTCCTCCGTCGATCGCTCGATCGCGCCGCCGAACATCGTCATCGGCCGCACCGTGAACGACACGATCCGCAATTGCACCGGCCACTGCCTGGCCAGCTCGGCGGTGGCAGCAACGAGACCGTTGACATCGGCCTCGCCTCCATACGCGACGGTGATCCGGCGGATCGACTCCGGCACCGGCGGGTAGCCGCGCGGAGCGATCGCGACGGGCACCGCCGCGGTATGGACCAGCCGTTCGGTGACGCTGCCCAGCGTCACCCTGCCCAGCAACCCGGACGACGACGACCCGACAACGACGAGACGCGCGTCGTGGTCGGCGACGAGTTCGATCAAACCTGTTGGAATGGAATCGGATTGGTAGACGAGGCGGGGAATGTCCATGCCCCCGGGCAGCTGGCCGACCACCCGGTCCAGTGCGTGCGAAGCCTGCTCGGTGACGTAGCCCAGGTATTCGCGTTCGATGGGGTCGTCTTTCGCAGGCCACGGCCGTTCCACGATCGCCGCGGCCACAACCTTGTCACCGGTCCAGCGTGATATCTGCACCGCCAGGTTGAGGGGCGCGGTCCCCTGACGGCTCGAGCTGAAGCCGGCGATGATCGTCATCGGGGGGATCCCTCTGCGGCGACCGGGGTGACGACGACGTGCGTCACCGGCACGCTGTGCTCGGCGCGTGCGCGGTCCACGACGTCGAAGCGGTGCCACACCGACTCTTCGGGTGGCAGTGTCGAGATGACGATCTGATCCGGACGGAACGAGTCGACGGCGGCGGCCAGGGCCCGCAGCGGCCGGTAGTCGCCCAACTCGCCGTCGGCTTCGAGGTTCTCCGCGCGCAGTGTCGCCAGCGTGTCGTCCAACCGCCGCTGTGCGACCTCTCGGGTCGCTTCCGCGACGTCGAGTGGACCGTGGGTGGCGGCGGTTCCGGTCTCGATCGGGCTGGCAGGCACGACCACGAAGTAGGTGGCATCCCGATCAGCGTCGATGCGACGAAGCTCGTCGAGCATTTCCTTGGACTGGACGGTCTGGTTCGCCAGCACCAGCACGCGGTGCGGACGTGTCGTGGCCGCGACCCCTTCCACGACGGGCCGCCGGCCCACGAACCACTTGTTGGCGAGGAACAGCACGATGACGACGGCCCACGACAACAGGCTCAGCACCAGTTGCGACCGCACATCCTCTTGCAGATACATCTGCACCAGGATCGCCACGATCGCGGCCGCGGTGATGATCGACAACACCGGGAACAGCCACATCTTGACCCGAAGCTCCGAGTCCTTGGTGCGGTACCGAAGGACGATCTGGGAGACGGCGATGAGCAGGTAGACGAACAGGATGACCGCACCGCTGGAGTTCAGCAGGAAGACGAAGACGGTGTCCGGTGAGACTGCCGCGGCGATGACGCACAGAAAACCGACGACCGACGACGCGAGTATCGCGATGGCAGGCACCCCTCGACGGGTCACCCTGACCAGCTGTGCGGGTGCCTCCCGGCGCGCAGCGAGCACGAACAACATGCGGGAGGCGGTGTACATGCCCGAGTTGAGACAGCTCAACACCGCCGTCAACACCACGGCGTTCATGATGTGGTCGGCGTACGGGATCCCCATTTCGGTGAACGCGGCGACGAACGGGGACGCGGCCGCATCCTCGTCGTTCCACGGCAGGATCGTCGCCAGCAGGAACGTGGAGCCGACGAAGAACACGGCGATCCGCACGATCACCGAGTTGGCGGCCTTGGTCACCGCCCGCTCCGGGTCCGCCGATTCCGCAGCGGCGATCGTCGCGATTTCGGCGCCGACCATGGAGAAGATCACCGTGACCACACCGACGGTGATGGCCATGGCGCCGAACGGCAGGAACCCGTCATGGCTCCACAGGTTCGAGAAGTCGAGCGATTTGTTCGGCCACACCCCGAGAACGAACAGTGTGCCCAGCCCGATGAACACGACGATCGCGGCCACCTTGATCCCGGCGAACCAGAATTCGAACTCGCCGAACGACGACACCGAGAACAAATTCGTCGCGGTCATCAGAATCATCAGAACCAACGCCGACAACCACAGCGGGATGTCGATCCAATACTGGATGATCGTCGCGCCGGCGATCGCCTCGAAACCGACGACGATCACCCAGAAATACCAGTACAACCAGCCGACGGAGAAGCCGGCCCAGTTACCCAACGCGGCTCGGGCATAATCGGCGAACGATCCGGTCGACGGGTTGGCCACCGCCATCTCGGCCAGCATCCGCATGACCATGATGATCAGAACCCCAGCAAGCGCATAGGTGATGAAGGCCCCCGGCCCGGTGTCACCGATGACGACGCCCGAGCCGACGAACAGGCCTGCGCCGATCACCCCGCCGATCGCAATCATCGTCAGCTGCCGCTGGCTCAGCGCCTTCTTCAAAGTGGGTGTTGCACTCATTGCATCCCTCCGAACCTCGACGCACCGGCTTCTCGCTCTCTTGGCGAGACCGGCTGTCGGATTCCGTACTCGGCTGGGCACGCGACTAGAGGGAATGAGCCGCAGGGCTTGAATCTCAATCGTAAGCCGTATCGTCCTTCCACCGAGCGAGATCGGGCAGTTGGATCCGGTGCGCGCTGCGCGTGAGTGCACCGGAACTTTCCGCCCCAGGCAGCGACAGCGCCCTCAGAAGTGCGCACAATAGAAGGGCGCAAACGGCGCGCCGCTCACGAACGAGGTGGAGCAGCCGCAGAAGGAGTTCACGATGAATTCGAAGAAGACCGTGGCGGCAGCCGTGATCGCCGGTGCGCTGGGCTTCGGCGCACTGGGACTCGGCACCGGCACGGCGAATGCTGATCCAAAGCCACCGCCGATTCCCGGTCTCTCGGTACCCGACGTGGTTCCACCGCCCGGACAGCTGGGACAGCTGCCGTTCATCCCACCGCCGGGCCAGTTGGGACAGCTTCCGTTCGTGCCGCCACCCGGCCACTGGGACAAGCCGTGGAAATGGTTCCCCTGAGCGGGTCCGACGCGCTCGGGCATTGACCAACTCAGACCGGTTGCCACGTAGCCGATCAGCCGGAGAGCGCGTAATGACGCGTCGTGGTGCCGTCAGTGCGGTTCAGCCTGCCATGGAGCGTGAGTACGTCGAGGTGCGCGCTGATCTCCATGACGGCGGACAACTGGTGCTCGGGTGGCAGTTCGTCGAATTGTCGTCGGCGGCGGGTCCATCGCATCGCTTTCGCCACTTGGTAGGCCGTCCTCGCCCCGGCTGCGATGTGCTCACACACTTGACGATCCGCTCACGGTGGTGGTGGAAGTTCGTCGACACGATCGCGGTTGCTGGCCGTGCGCAGGCAGGAGTGCAGTGTCGGGAAGACCTCGAACGAGTTCGAGGGGACGGAGATAGGAACGCAACGGATACGGTTCCGGTGCCCATTCGAAACCGATCGACGGCGTGATACGAAGCAGAATATGATCACCCGAGAAGAGAATTCGGGCGTCGGTGTGTCGGAAGACGACGTGCCCTCGGGTGTGTCCCGGGGCGGCAATCACCTCGAGCGCCCCGTCTCGTAGCGGAATCACGTCACCGGAATCGAGCCAGCCGTCCGGTCGGCCGTGGGCGATGTCTGCCCCTTCCCCCGCTTCCTCATTTCGGGCGATACGCTCAGCGAGTCCCGTTGCCGGCGATTTCGGCGGCGTTCTCGATCTGGGCGGCGTGCCGCCCGGGACAGCGCACAGGCCGGCGGCAGCCATGGCGCGGGCGGTGCCGACCTCGCCTCCGCATCCGGCCTCGGCTCCGGAGATCGAGGCGTTTGCCTTGAGAAGAGAGCCGATCGCGGTCGCGGTGAGCACGAACGGCTCTTGGGAAAGTACTGGCGTAGCGGGCCGTTCGTGTTCTCGTTTGTACCGCGTTGCCACGGACTTCCCGGGTCGGCGAGGTAGATGCCGTCGCCAAAGAGGTTGCAAGCGGATCGTCGGTCGTTCTCCGACTACGCAGCGAAGCGGGGCCGGGCGGCTCCGGGCACTGCGACGTCGTAGGCGCATCCCTCGCCCGGTGCGCAGGTTCTTCGTCAATGTTCGCGATAGTCCACCATGTCCGCCGTAGTACAGGCCCTGATGAACCCTTTCGTGGCAGACGTGCCAGTCCGGCGTGCGGGCGGTCGTCAGTACCGCCGATTCGCCAGTACCGGCAGAGTCGCGCGAGCCTGTGTGACGAGGTCCGTGTCGATGTCGACGGTGAGTATTCCCGGGCTGGAATCGAGTTGTCCCAGAATGGCTCCCGTGGGCGAAGCCACGATGCTGTGGCCGACGCCGAGTGGCGTCGTGGGCCTTCTCGCCTGAGGTGGCTGGGTCGGCCTGGTCGCAGGCTGCCACGAAGGTGGTGGAGTCGAGTGCGCGCGCCCGAGCGAGGAGTGTCCATTGGTCGACCTTGCCGGGTCCGGCGCCCCAGGACGCGGCGACCACGGTCAGGGCCGCTCCGCGATCGGCAAGCGTCTGGAACAGTCCCGGAAAGCGGATGTCGCAACAGGCGGCGAGGCCGATACCGACTCCCTCAACGGTGACCACCAGCGGCTCGCCTCCCGGTGCCACGGTGTCCGACTCGGCGAAGCCGAAGGCGTCGAAGAGGTGAATCTTGTCGTAATGGGTGTCGACACCACCCCCGGTGACGAGGAGTGTGTTGCGCACCCTGCCGTCGTCGGCGGGTGTGAACATTCCGGCGACGACGGTGATCCCTGCTCGGGCTGCGCACTCGCGGACGGCGTCGGCCCACCGACCGTCGAGCGGCTGTGCGACGTGGGCGAGCGGTCCACCGAAGCGTTGCATGGTGGCCTCGGGGAACACCACCAGCCGGGACCCCGCGTCCACGGCCGCATTCACGTGCTTCTCCACCGTCGCCAGGTTGGCCGCGGGGTCCGACGAGCTGGTGATCTGGGCGAGACTGATACGTAGCGTCACTGTGCTACTCCTAAATGCGCATGCTGTGGTGTATACATATTGTATGCAGGAAATGGGTGGGATCGAGGGTTCGGCGACCGAGTTGTCGGGTCGCGAAAAGGCCTATCTGTACGTCAAGGACCAGGTGCTGACGGCGCCCGCGGCGTCGGGTTCGTTCCTCAGTGAGCAGGATCTCGCCACGCGGATCGGGGTGTCCCGCACTCCCGTCCGGGAGGCACTGCTGATGCTTCAGGCGGAAGGCCTCGTCGAGATGGTGCCCAAGCGCGGGGTGCACGTCCCGGCGATGTCGGGCCGGCAGATCGCGGAGTTGATGGAGTTGCGCGGCGTTCTCGAACGTCACGCCGCCAGCCGGGCGCTGGAGGCGGGGCGGGTGCCGATCGAGGCGATGCGTTCCGCACTGGCCGAGCAGGAACAGTTCGCGAGCGATCCGAGCGCCGAGGCGGCCCGTGCGTTCATCGACTGGGACGGGCGCTTCCATCAGTTCCTCATCGATTCGGCGGGCAGCGAGCTGCTCTCGCGCACCTACGCCGGGTTGCGCGCGCGCCAGCTCCGCGTCGGCATGACGGCCCTCTTCAGTGCGTCCGACCGGCAGCACAAGGTGTGCGCCGAGCACCAGGCCATCATCGACGCGCTCGAAGTCGGCGACGAGGGCCTGGTGCACCAGAAGATCAACGACCATCTCGAGGTTACGCTTCAGATTCTCTTGCGTGCCTAGCGTTCTCGATCGCCAGCAACGCATAGTGCTCATCCTCGGTGGGATCGGGGTTGCGTCCCAATGCGAGGCCGACCAGGGTCACTGCGCCGACGATCAGAACATAGACGGCGATCGGCACCCAGCTGTCCGTCTCGCTCAGCAGGTAGGTGAAGATCAGCGGGGCCATGGCGCCGCCGAAGACGCCGGCGATCGTGTAGGCCAGTGAGCTACCGGTCGAGCGCAGCGCGACCGTGAACTGTTCGGTCACGAACGCCGCCTGCGGCCCGTACATGAACGAGTGGAATGCCAACCCGACGACTACACCCACGATGAGCAGCGGAAACGAGCCACCGCCGATGACGACGAAGAAGATGGCGCTCCATGCGACACCGCCGACGGCGGCGACGGCATAGACCAGGCGCCGGTTGATGCGATCCGAGATGGCCCCGGCAAGGGGAATCAGGCCGAGCTGGAATGCGGAACCGATCAGGATCGCGGTCAGTATCTCGCCGCGTTCGAAGCCGAGTTTCCGAGTGCCGTACGTGATCGCGAAGACCGTGAACAGCGCGTAGATCACGTCCGGTGCGATGCGCGACAAGATCGCAGCAACCAGCGGACGGGTCTGCGTTGTGAACACCTCACGGATGGGGGCCTCGGCGCGGTCGCCGGATTCTTGTAGCGCCTTGAAGACAGGGGTGTCTTCGAGCTTCAGTCGAATCCACAGACCGAAGCCGACCAACAGGGCGGACAGGAGGAAGGCAATACGCCATCCCCAGGACTCGAACTGGGCCTCGGTCATGGAGACGGTGAGGATGGCAAGTGCGCCGTTGGCCATCAGATTTCCTGCGGGAGGACCGATTTGAGCTGCCGATGACCAGAAGCCGCGTTGGCGTGGGTTTCCGTACTCACTCGACAGCAGGACGGCACCACCCCACTCGCCACCGACCGCCACACCCTGCGCGAATCGCAAGATCACCAGGATGATCGGAGCCGCGACCCCGATCCGGTCATAGCCCGGAAGTAAACCGATCGCGAAGGTCGTCACCCCGATCAGCAGTAGCGTGATCACGAGCAGTTGCTTGCGTCCGATCACATCCCCAAGGCGTCCGAAGACGAAACCTCCGATCGGTCTCGCCACGTAGCCGACCGCGTAGGTGGAGAACGCGAGCAAGGTCCCCGTCAGCGGATCGCTGTCCGGGAAGAAGATCTGCGGAAAGATCAACGCGGCCGCGGCCGAGTAGACCGCGAAGTCGTACCACTCCAGCGCGGTACCCGTGAGACTGGCGGCGAACGCCTTCGCGAGACCTTTCTTGTCGACGGGTGCGGACCTGTCGGCATCGACGGAGGTGGACTCTCCGATCATGGCAACTCCTTGTGGGTTGAATTCTCGTCTCGCACGACTCGGCACGTGCTGTGGTTCAGCTCACCGAGACCGTTGTACTAGTCACATACTTGCTGTATACAAGACGCATGCGCAAGCCCTTGGCGCACAAAAAACAAAAAAGTAACAAATCCGCCCTGGTCCCGACAGGGAACCAGAGGCGCGAAGTCAGGAGCCTCGACCCATGTCTCAACTCACGTTCACCCTGCCCGACGGCACCGTCGAAACCGTCGAGGTCACGACCCTTCTCAACGCCGGTTACGCCGGCCGGAACCAGGAAGAAGTCGCGTCACACATCGCTGAACTCGCAGAACTGGGTGTACCGGCACCTACGAACATCCCCGCGATGTACCCCATCTCCCCCTACCTCGCGCAACAGACGACCGAGGTCTTCGTGCAACACGGCCGGACCTCGGGTGAAGCCGAGTGGGCCATGGTGATCACCGACGACGATGTTCTGCTGACCGTCGCCTGCGACCACACCGACCGTGACCTCGAGGTACACAGCGTGGCGTGGAGCAAGAACGCCGCACCCGATGTACTCGGTACCCGCGCATGGCGGCTGTCCGAAATTGCCGATCGCCTCGATGACATCACTCTGACGGCATGGGTCGGTCAAGGTGACGGTGAACCGTCCACCCTGATCCAAACCGGGACGCTGGCCGATCTCCTCGCTCCGAAGTACTGGCTCGACGTCCTTGGGGAGCAGGGGTTGTACAAGCCAGGAACCGTGCTGGTATCGGGCACGATCTCCATGCGCCACGGGGTGAACCAATTCGCCGACGCATGGAAGGTCGCACTACGGGATCCCGCCACAGCCGACGAATTGACCTGTAGCTACCGAACTGTGCCGATGCCTCAGCCGATCGGCTGATCCACACTCAGTGAGCGACTGAGCCGCAGGTCTCCTCGGGATCTCGGGGCGGATCGTCAACGCGCGAACTGCCCGAACGCGGCGAGGTACCGGCGGAAACGATATCGCTGTGCCCGTGATCGGGTGAGCGGTGCGCCGTTGTTGTGCCGTCTCAGGACTTGGCGGAAGTGATGGTGATTGGAATACAACTGATCGGGCGCGTGTGAGTTCGCTGGCAGGCATTGGCGTCGCCGACGATGACGGTGACGTCGTCGGCCTCGCCAGTCCAGCACCGCCGCCTGATCTCCACACCGTCCGCCCCGGGGAGATCGAGCGGCCGCCGAACTGTACCGCGTGATCCCCCCCCGAATATCCTGACATTGCTACCTTGTCTCTCAACCTGTCCACGATGAAATCTCCTTCTAGTTCGATTGCCACAGAGGAACATCCATGGCCGAAGGCTCGATGCAAATTGCGTGAGCATTCGGCGCGTACCGCGACGGCCTGGAAATCATTCGGCGCGCAGCATCCAAGGATAAGGAACTCGTTGTCGCCGAGGGCCTCTCCCACTACGACCTCTACGACAAGCCCGAGCCCGTCAAGATCGCCCTCGACAAGCTGATCCCCTTCTACAAGAAGCATCTCTGAGATCGCCGCGGGCGACCGGGAGCCTAGTCGTGCGCCCGCTCCACGACCCAGGCCGCGACCTGGGTCCGGGAGGTGAAGCCCAGTTTGGCCAGGATGTGCTCCACGTGCCCTTGTGCGGTGCGTGGTGAGATCACGAGGCGGTCGGCGATGGCCTGATTGGTCAGGCCTTCGGCGATCAGGTCGGCGACTTGGCGTTCCCTCTTGGTCAGTCGCGTCGACGCGTCGGCGGTGGGTGTGGAGGTGGCGGACGGTTGCTCGTGGAGGGCGTAGGCGATTGCCGCGTCGAAGCCGAGTTGTTCACCCTTGTGGTGTGCCGCTCCGAATGCTTTGTCCCCGACTTCCTTCCGGGCCTTCTCCGCAAATTCCTGTTGGTAGCGAATCAGATTGGAATGGATGATCGCCGTACTGCCGATCGACCGCGCCAGCCCGTCCGCGGCTCCCATCAGCACTGCGGCCCGGAGCGCATCGCGACCTTCGAAGCTGATCCAGGCCAGCGCCTCGAGGCAGCCTGCAGCGACGCGGGGGCTGCGCACCTGCTTGGTCAGCTTCAGTGATTGTTCGATGAGCTGCACCGAACGACGTGCATCACCCTGCTTCCACACCGCAATTCCCAAGGCCCACAGCGAATGCGATCGATACATCGTCTCGCCGTACGCTTCCGTGATCGCGAGCGCACGTTCGTGGCATTCGATCGCCTGGTCCGTCCGGCCGGACAGTCCATGGGCCAGACCTAACGGGTACAGGATTGCTACTTGGAGCATGTGATCTCCGCGTTCGGTGAACTCGGCGAGCGCGATCTCCAGTTTCGAGCACGCTCGCGCGAGATCACCGCTGTAGAGGGCCAGCATGCCGTCGGCGCAGTCGACGTAGGCCCGCAGTAGGGGGTCACTCGTGTGCGCGGTGAGAGTCCGCGCCTCCTCGACGAGCGCTGTCGCGGCCTGGAGGTCGCCTTGAGCGAAGGCCATTACGGTGTGGCTGTAGAGCCCCTTGATCGAATCCAAAGTGGGCGGGCCGCTCTGGCGGGCGAGCAGCTGGTCGTACCACCGTCGCCCCTCGTTGTAGAGGCCCTGGGAGCTCCAGAACAGGAACAGTGCCACGGCGATGCGCAGGCCGGCGGCGGGGTCGTCGTCGACGCTGAATTCGAGGGCCTCACGCAGATTCGCGTGTTCCCGTTTCAGCCGGCCGATCCACTCGAGTTGGCGAGCGCTGATCCACTCGGCCTCCGCATCCAGCGCCAACGCCTCGTACCAGTCCCGGTGCCGGCGACGCAACGCCACAGCCTCACCGGTCTGCTCGAGCTTCTCGTAACCGTACTCACGGAGCGTCTCGAGCATCCGAAACCGCACCACCGACCCGTGTTCCTCGCGGATCAGAATCGACTTCTCCACCAAGGACGTCAGCGTGTCCAGCAACTCACCCGGGTCGAGGCCCTCGCCGCACACCTGCTCCGCCGCATCGAGTTCGACGCTTCCCGCGAACACCGCCACCCGCCCCCACAACAGTTGCTCACCGGCGGTGCACAACTCGAAACTCCAGTCGATGCACAACCGCAGCGTCTGTTGCCGCGTCGGCGCACCCCGGCTGCCGCGGGTCAGCAGCGCGTAACGGTCGGTCAGCCGCCCCAGGATCTGCTCGGGCGACATCGCCCGCAACCGCGCCGCCGCCAGTTCGATCGGCAACGGCAACCCGTCGAGCCGGTGGCAAATCCCCGCCACGGTGGCCGCGTTCTCCTCGGTGAGCACGAACCCCGGAACGGCAGCGGCGCGTTCGGTAAACAACGTCACCGCATCGTATTTGGGCAACCCCCGCAACGAGGGCTTCCGTTCGGGATCCGGGAGGGCCAGCGGCGGGACCCGTAGTACCGCTTCCCCGCCGATGCCGAGGGGTTCGCGGCTGGTGGCCAGAATCCGCAGCCGTGGACTCACCCGCAGCAGGGGGCCGGCGAGTTCGGCGACCGCGTCCACCATGTGCTCACAGTTGTCGAGAACCAACAACACCTCCCGCGGGGCGAGGAACTCGATCAACACGTCCCGAAGTGGCCTCGTCGAGTGGTCCCGGACTCCCAGTGCGCCTGCGATGGAGTCGACCAGTGAAACCGCGTCGCGCAGTTCACCCAGTTCGACGAGGCGCACCCCGTCGGAGTACTCGCGCTGCACAGCGGACGCGATCCGTATCGCGAGCCGCGTCTTGCCGACCCCGCCGATCCCGGTCAACGTCACCAGCCGCGAGCCGGTCAGCAGGTTCTTCGCCTCGGTGAGCTCGTGCCGGCGACCGACGAAGCTGGTCAATTCCAGGGGGAGACTGCCCGTCGCGCCCAGCGTGGAGTGCGCCGGCGGGCCTTGTCCGCTGCGCGAGGTCGGTTGCTCCCCGTTCCCCCGCGCATCGGCCTCCGCACGAAGTGCCATCTCGTCGACCGGAAAGCCGTGGGCGCGTTGCAGCCCTCGCAGCTGTTCCCCGAAGTCGGCGGCGGTAGCCGGTCGCTGACCGGGCTCGCGGGACATCGCGTGGGCGATCACCGCGGACACGTCGTCCGGGAGCCCCCGCTCGCGCAGGTCGGGCACCTCCTGTGTGGTGATCCGCAGGAACTGGGCGACAACCTGCTCACCGCTGCGGCGTTCGAACGCGGCATGGCCGGTAAAGGCACTGAACAAGGTGGCGCCGAGCCCGTAGACATCGGCTGCCGGACTGGGCGGTTCACCCCCGAGCACCTCCGGCGCGGTATACGCCGGCGACCCGGTGACGGCACCGGTGGCGGTCTCGAAGCCGCCGCTGATGTGCGCGATACCGAAATCGGCCAACTCGGGCTCGCCGTAATCGGTGAGCAGGATGTTCGCGGGTTTGACGTCGCGATGCAGGATGCCGAGCCGGTGCGCCGACTCCACCGCTCCGGCCATCTTCACCCCCAGCCGAAGGACCTGATCCAACGGGAGCGGACCGCGCGTCCGGACTCTGGCCTCCAGCGAATCCTGCGGGTGATACGGCATCACGATGTAGGGAAGTCCGCTGTCGGTGGCACCGACCTGCAGAATGTTGACGATGTTCGGGTGCCCGGTCAGCCGCCCCATCGCCCGCTGTTCCCGGAAGAATCGGGCCCGGTTCTCCTCGTCGAGTTCGACGGTGAGCACCTTCACCGCGACCGTGCGATCCAGGTCCGCCTACGTGCAGCGGTAGACCACGCCGAAACCGCCGCGGCCGATCTCCTGAACGTCAGCGAAACCGGATCCACCGAGTTCGCCGGCCAGGGACGGCGGGTACCGCTGCGTGTCGAGCGGATCACCTTCACCCATCGGACGGTCTACTCACTCCGTCGGCTCGTGGTTCCGCGAACTGGTCCCGACGGCACGACCAGCGCGGATACAACCGTGGATTTACCTCTCGAAGGCGTCCTCCCGAGGATATCGCTGACGGTGATCGGTGCGGGCGATCCTGGCCGCTGCCGGTGTGAGCCTCCCCATTTAGTCAATTAAATTGATCAATTTGGTTGTACGCTTTGCTCATGATCACCGAACAGGCCACCGCGCAGGTCCTGCGGGAAGCGCTGCGCCCGATCTGGCGACAGCTCACCGCAGGCAGGTCGATCTCGGTCGGCAAGATCGGCGTGCTCGCCTACCTGTCGAAGCACGGACGAACGTCTGCGTCGACACTCGCGGCGGCCGAGAGGATCAGCCCCCAGGCGATCGCCACGGCCGTGCGCGAACTCGAGAGTCTCGGTCTGGTCGAGCGCACGCCCGATGAGCAGGATCGACGCCGGATCTGGATCGAGCTCACCGATGCCGGCCGGGAGAGGCTGGCGCAGGAGCGGTCGAAAGGCCTGGACTGGCTGGAACACGCCATCGCGGAGCGGCTGACGGACGAGGAAAAGAAGACTCTCGACTCCGTCGTCCCGATTCTGCGCAAGTTGGTGGACGATGCCCCCGGTTACTGAGTCCACAACGAGTCCCCGATTACTGCCGGCCCTGGCGTACGCCGCCCTGACGACCGCGATCGTCAGTTCACTCGGCATGCTCCTGGTGCCCACGATCTCCCACGACATGCACGTCGAGGTGAGCACCGGCCAATGGATGCTCACTGTCAACCTCCTGGTCGGCGCGGTCGCAACACCGATCATGGGCCGGCTGAGCGACGGCCCCCACAAGAAGCGCCTGCTCCTGTGCTCCCTGACCACGATCCTCGTCGGTTCGATCGTCGCGGCCGCCGCTCCCAACTTCACCGTCTTCCTCATCGGGCGCGCGTTGCAGGGACTCACCTACGGAATCGTTCCGGTGACGATCGCTCTGGCCCGCCGCTATCTCCCCGAGAACCAGGCCCGGCTCGGCATCTCGAGCCTGTCGGTGACGGTGACGACGGGCCTCGGACTCGGATACCCCCTGACCGGCATCCTCGCCGATCTGCTCGGGTTCCGTTTCGCCTTCTGGTTCGCGGCGCTGTTCCTGGTCACCACCATCCTCGTCGTCTGGCGTGTCGTTCCCGCAGGCCCCGACGAGCAGGCACCACGCAACACCCTCGACGTCCCGGGCGCACTGCTGGTCGGGACCGGACTCGCGTCGCTCCTCGTCGCCGTCAGCGAAGGCTCCCGGTGGGGCTGGGGCTCGCCGTGGACACTCGGATTCTTCGCCGGGGCGGCGACACTACTGACGGCGTGGTCCCTCGTCGAACTGCGCACCCCGTACCCGCTGATCAACCTGCGGGTACTGCGCAACGGTGACGTGCTGGTCGCGAACAGCACCGCGATCGGCCTCGGCGCCGCGATGTACATCGGACTCTCGATCGGCAGCCTCATCGCCCAGGCGCCCGCCTCCACCGGATACGGCATCGCGCTGCCCCTGTTCTGGGCCGGATTCGTGATGCTTCCCCTGTCGGTGGCAAGTTTCGGCGCGAACCGACTCGTCCGCGCGGTCTCGCACCGGATCCGCATGAGGACTCTGCTGCTCGTCGGTGCAGGCCTCGTGACGGCCTCGAGCGTGCTCCTCTGGGTCGCCCACAACGCGCTGTGGGAAATCCTGATCGGGATGTTGGGGTTCGGGGCCGGAATGGGCATGACGTACGCGGCGATGCCGGCCCTGATCGCCCGCAGCGTCGCCGACACCGAACTCGGCAGCGCCGTGAGCTTCAACCAGGTGCTGCGCACCGTCGGCGGTTCGTTCGGCAGCGCCCTCGCAGGTGCGGTGCTCGCGGCGAACCTGGCACCGGACCTACTTCCCACCGAAAACGGAATCAGGCTCGCTCTCGCCGTGGGTGCCATCGGGTGCGCGGTCGTCTTCGTCGCACTCCTCGTCAATCACGTGATGTCGCGTCCGCCGACCCCGCTGTCGGAGCCGGCGGACGCGCGCATCAGTGGGGGCTAGGCGCCCTCGACGATGGCGGCCATTCCCTGCCCGCCACCGATGCACATCGTGAGAAGCGCCTTGCCGCCGCCCCGTCGCCGCAATTCATGCAGCGCGGTGGTCGTCATTCGGGCGCCGGTCGCGCCGATGGGGTGTCCGAGCGAGATCCCGGACCCGTTGACGTTGAGGCGGTCTCGGTCCTCGAATCCCCATTCCTTCAGGACGCCGAGCACCTGGCACGCGAAGGCCTCGTTCAACTCGATCAGCGTGAAGTCGTCGAAGCTCGCGCCCGTCCTGCTGAACAGCTTGGACGTGGCCGCGACCGGCCCGAGCCCCATCAGCGCCGGTTCGCACCCGGCGGCGGACCACCCGGTGAGGAAACCCATCGGCTCGAGCCCGAGTTCGTCGAGTTGATCTTCGGCGACGACGAGCATCGACGACGCGGCGTCGTTCTGCTGACTCGCGTTGCCCGCGGTGACGACACCGTCCTTGAGAGCACTCCGCAGGCGCGCCAAGGTCTCGGGCGTGGTTTCCGGGCGGATACCCTCGTCCCGCGCCACGACGGTGACGTTTCCCTTCCGGTCGGTGATCTTGACCTCGATCACCTCGTCGTCGAACTTTCCTGCCTCCCAGGCGGCGTGGGCCTTGGCGTGGCTTTCGGCGGCGAACGCGTCCGACTCCTCACGGCCGATTCCGCATCGGGTCGCGACGTTCTCGGCGGTCTCGATCATGCCGCTGATCTTCCCGAACCGCCATTCCGGCTGGGAGCGTTCCCGCCCGCGGTCGAGGCGGTCGTACAGGTTCAGCGATCCGGCGCGGGTGCCCCAGCGGGCACCGGTGGTGTAGTGCTCGATGTTGCTCATCGACTCGACGCCGCCGGCGAGCACGACGTCGGCTGCACCGGTCTGCACCATCATCGACGCGGTCACGAGGGCCTGCAGGCCCGTGCCGCACCGGCGGTCGGTCTGCAGTCCGGCGACGCGGATCGGCAGTCCTGCCTCGAGGGCCGCCCACCGTCCGATGCACGGGGCCTCGGAGTTGGCGTACGACTGCCCCATCACGACGTCCTCGATGAGAATCGGGTCGATCCCGGACCGCGCCACGGTCTCCTTGATCACGGTCGCGGCCAACGTCTCTGCCGGGACGTCGCGCAGTGCGCCGCCGAAACGACCGACCGCGGTGCGGACCGGGGCGACCAGTGCTGCTCTTCGCATGTGTTCTTTCCTTGTGTCTCAGGCAACCAGGACGCGGACGGTTTCGGCGACGCACGCCGGCTTGTCCGCACCCTCGATCTCGATGGTGTATTTGACGACCACTTGCGCGCCCTGCTTCGTGTGCTCGAACGACACGATCTCGCCACCGGCCCGCACCTTCGCCCCGACCTTCACCGGCTGGGGGAAGCGAACCTTGTTGAGACCGTAGTTGATCACCAGCTTCACGCCGTCGACGCGCATGAGGTCGGCGCCGAGTTTCGGCAGCAGCGACAGCGTGAGGTAGCCGTGGGCGATGGGGGCGCCGAACGGGCCCTCGGCGGCACGCTCGGGATCGACGTGGATCCACTGGTGGTCGCCGGTGGCGTCGGCGAACACGTTCACGCGTTCCTGCGTGATCTCGAGCCAGTCGCTGTGGCCGAGATGTTCGCCGACTGCGGATTCGACGTCGTCGATTCCCTGGAATACGCGCATGACACTCTTTTCGGGTCGGCCCGGAACCGGGCGGAAGTGGAAACGGCTAGATGTTGACGTTCTCGAACACGGCCGCGATGCCCTGCCCACCGCCGATGCACATCGTCTCGATGCCGTAGCGGGCCTGGCGACGGTCCAGTTCACGGAGCAGATTGGCCAGGATGCGACCGCCGGTGGCGCCGACAGGGTGACCGAGGGAGATGCCGGATCCGTTGACGTTGAACCGGTCTCGCATGTCGGACTCGTCGAACTTCCACTCCCGCGCGCACGCCAGCACCTGCGCTGCGAACGCCTCGTTGATCTCGAGGAGATCGATGTCGTTCAGGGTGAGCTTCGCCCGGGTGAGGGCCTTGTCGACGGCCGGCACCGGGCCGATGCCCATCCGGTTCGGCTCCACTCCGGCGACACCCCAGCTCACAAGCCGGGCGAACGGGCGCAGGCCCAGACGTTCCGCGTTCTCGGGGGTGGTCACGATCGCGGCAGCGGCAGCGTCGTTCTGGCCGCACGCGTTCCCCGCGGTCACTGTCGCCTCCGGGTCGACGCGTGACCTGATGGGCCGCAACGCCGACAACGACTCGGCCGTGACATCGCGGCGCGGGTGCTCGTCGGTGGTGACGACGACGTCGGACTTACCGCGCTTGCCCGGCACCGTCACCGGGATCGTCTCGGCGTCGAACAAGCCGCCGTCCTTGGCGCGGATCGCACGCGCGTGGGATTCGGCGGCGTACGCGTCCTGCTCCTCACGGCTGATCGAATACTCACGGCGCAGGTTCTCCGCGGTCTCGATCATGCCGCCCTCGACGGGGAAGTTGACGCCGCCGGAATTGGTGCGGGGCTTGGCCAATCGATCGTGGAATTCCACCGACGCACCCTTGACGCCCCAGCGCATTCCGGTGCTGTAGAACTCGGTCTGGCTCATCGACTCGGCGCCGCCCGCGATCACCAGATCGCTCATCCCGGTCTGCACCTGCATGGCCGCGTAAATGACCGCCTGCAGCCCCGAGCCGCAGCGGCGGTCGAGCTGGATGCCGGGCACGGTGACGTCGAGGCCGGCGTCGAGCGCAGCGATCCGGCCGATGGCCGCAGCCTCGCCGTTGGCGTAGCCCTGACCGAAGATGACGTCGTCGATGTCGTCGGACGTGAGCGACGTCCGTTCGATCAGGCCCTTCAACACAGTCGATGCGAGGGTAGTGACGGGGATGTCGCGGTACATGCCGCCGAATCCCCCGACGGGGGTGCGGACTGGTTCACAGATCACTGCGTCGTGCATGGGCTCAGAGTGCTTTCTTCGCTTCGCGGACGAGGCCGCCGCCGATGATCAGGCGCTGGATCTCGCTGGTGCCCTCGTACAGGCGCAGCAGCCGGACCTCACGGTAGATCCGTTCCACCGGAACGTCTCTCATGTATCCGGTGCCGCCGTGGACCTGCACCGCGAGGTCGGCGACCTTGCCGGCCATCTCCGTGCAGTACAGCTTCGCCACCGACGGGGCGATCCGACGGTCCTCACCGCTGACGTACTTCTGCGCCGCGTCCCGCACCAGCGCGCGGCCCGCGGACACGCCCACCTGCTGGTCGGCGAGCATGGCCTGCACCAACTGGAAGTCACCGATCGGGGTGCCGCCCTGCTTCGTGACCGCCGCGAAGGCGACGGACTCGTCCAGCGCCCGCTGAGCGCTGCCGACGGCGAGGGCGGCGATGTGCACGCGACCCCGGGCGAGCGACGTCATGGCGGCGCGGTAGCCGGCCTCCTCACTGCCGCCGACCAGGGCGGATTCGGGGACGCTGACGTCGTCGAACGCGACCTCCGCGGTCCAGGCACCCTCCTGGCCCATCTTCTTGTCCTTCGGCCCGACCACGACACCGGCGGTGTCGGCGGGAACGAGGAACACCGCGATGCCGGTGCCGGTCTCGTCGGCGGGACGGGTGCGGGCGAAGACCACGAACAGATCGGCCAACGGTGCATTGGTGATGAACCGCTTGGTGCCGTTGATCGTCCACTTGCCGTCCTTCAGGACGGCGCGGGTGGTCAGGCCAGCCGGGTTCGACCCGGCCTCCGGCTCGGTCAGTGCAAACGACGCGACCACGTCACCGGACGCGATGCGCTCGAGCCATTCCGACTTCTGTTCGTCCGTACCGAAATTCACCAGCACCTGGCCGGCGATCCCGTTGTTGGTGCCGAACATCGACCGCAACGCCAGGCTCGTATACCCGAACTCCATGGCCAGTTCCACGTCCTGGGTGAGGTCGAGTCCGAGCCCGCCCCACTGCTGCGGGATGGCGTACCCGAACAGACCCATCTCCGCCGCCTTGCGGCGAATGCCGTCCGGAATCAGGTCCTTTTCCGCGATTTCATTTTCCCTGGGAATTACTTCCTTCTGAATAAAGGTTCTCGTCTGCGCGAGAATGTCCTTGAAGTCTTCGTCACTCACTTCGCGTTCAGCCATGAAGGTGAATATCCAGCAACCCGGCCTCGCTGTCAAGCGAGTGCCACGAACGAGAATCCGCAGCGCAGACGGCATTTACGACCCATAGGAAGAGGGAAACTGTCGGTTTCCTACAGCGTCTTTGACCACGGCGGTCCGAGGCACTTCAATAGGTGTCAGTGTCCGGAGGAATTGTCCGGGCATATTCACGAACAATGAAATTTCCCGGCGAGATGGAACTCGATATTCGACATGGTTGGCAGACCCGAGGACGCACTCCTCTACAAGGGCTACACCGTCGATCCGCACGAACTGGAACAGCTGTTGCTGTCACGACGAGGCATTCTCGACGTCGTGGTGGTCGGCCACTCCGTTCCCGGGGTCGGGGAGATGCCCGTCGCTTTCGTGGTGGCAGAAACCACGGCGCGCATCACCGCCGAGGAACTGATCGAGTTCGTGGCGGCCACGGTGCCGCCGTACAAGAAGGTGCGCGAGGTGGTCTTCGTCGACGAGTTGCCCCTGTCCCCACGGGGTGCGGTCCTGCGGTCCGCGTTGCGCGACCGTCTGAACGACGTGCACGCCGAGCAGAGTACGGAGAAATGATGAATACGGGACAGGTGGAACAATGACACGACTGGCGCAGACCGCCGGGCTCACGGACACCCAGGGCGAGATCGTCTCGGCGGTGCGGGAGTTCGTGGACAAGGCGATCATTCCGCAGGCGCAGGAGCTCGAACATTCCGACACGTACCCGACGGCGATCGTCGAGCAGACGAAGGAGATGGGCCTGTTCGGGCTCACCATCCCCGAGGAGTACGGCGGAATCGGGGAATCCCTCCTCACCTATGCACTGTGCGTCGAGGAGATCGCGCGGGGCTGGATGAGCGTGTCCGGGGTCATCAACACCCATTTCATCGTGGCACACATGATCGCCAATCACGGCACACCCGAACAGAAGGCCCACTACCTGCCGCGCATGGCGACGGGTGAACTGCGCGGCGCGTTCTCGATGTCCGAGCCCGAACTGGGTTCCGACGTCGCCGCCATCCGGACCAAGGCGGCCCGGGCGGCGGACGGCAACTACGTGATCGACGGCCAGAAGATGTGGCTGACCAACGGTGGGTCGTCGACGCTGGTGGCGGTGCTGGTCCGCACCGAGGAGGGTGCGGCGAAGCCCCACGACAACCTCACCGCGTTCCTCATCGAGAAGCCCGCCGGGTTCGGCGAGGTGCTGCCCGGGCTCACGATCCCCGGGAAGATCGACAAGATGGGCTACAAGGGCATCGACACCACCGAGATGGTGTTCAGCGGCTACCAGGCCGGCGCAGACACGATCCTCGGCGGCGACCCGGGCCGCGGCTTCCGGCAGATGATGGACGGCGTCGAGGTCGGCCGCGTCAACGTCGCCGCCCGCGCGTGCGGGATCGCACAGCGCGCGTTCGAACTCGGCGTGAAATATGCGAAGACTCGGGAGACTTTCGGCTCGCCGATCGCCGAACACCAGGCGATCGCCTTCCGGATTGCGGAGATGGCGACCAAGGTCGAGGCGGCACACCTGATGATGGTGAATGCGGCGCGGCTCAAGGACTCCGGGGAACGCAACGACGTCGCGGCCGGGATGGCCAAGTACCTGGCGAGCGAGTTCTGCTCGGAGGTGACGCAGGACAGCTTCCGGATCCACGGCGGCTACGGCTATTCCAAGGAATACGAGATCGAACGCCTCATGCGGGAGGCACCGTTCCTCCTCATCGGTGAGGGCACCAGCGACATTCAGAAGCAGATCATCAGCCGCGGGCTGCTGCGTTCGTACAACTGAGGAAGGAAGAATCAATGACACTTCTCGAGGGACGGGTCGCCGTCGTCACGGGCGCGGCCCAGGGCATCGGTTTCGAGATGGCCCGGAAGTTCGCGAGCGAGGGCGCGTCGGTGGTCCTCGGTGACATGCATGCCGAGAACGTCAAGGCCGCCGCCGGAAAGCTGGAGGCCGACGGCTTCCAGGCCGTCGCCGTCGCCTGCGACGTGACCGATCCGGATCAAATGCAGAACCTGGGAAAGACGGCGATCGACGCGTTCGGCGCGATGGACGTGTGGGTCAACAACGCCGGCATCACCCGCGACGCGACGCTGCGCAAGATGTCGCTCGCCGATTTCCGATCCGTCATCGACGTGCACCTGCAGGGCGCGTGGCTGGGCACCCAGATCGCGTCGATCGCGATGCGGGAGGCAGGCAAGGGTTCGATCGTGAACATGTCGTCGATCTCCGGCAAGGTCGGCATGGTCGGGCAGACCAACTACAGCGCCGCGAAGGCAGGCATGGTGGGCCTGACCAAGGCGGCCGCGAAGGAGGTCGCCCACCTCGGGGTGCGGGTCAACGCGATCCAGCCCGGCGTGGTGAACACCGACATGATCCGCGCCCTGCGCGCCGACATCATCGAGGCGAAGCTCAAGGAGGTCCCGATGGGCCGCGGTGCCGAGCCCGAAGAGATCGCGAACGTCGCACTGTTCCTCGCGTCCGATCTGTCCAGCTACATGACGGGCACCGTTCTCGAAGTCACCGGCGGACGTCACATCTGACATCCGGCGGATCGACGGGTCGTACGCAGTAGTCTGCTCTGGTGGAGTCGCGACACGTCGAGTACTTTCTCGCCACCGTCGACAACGACGGCCTCGCGCTCGCGGCCGAGGCCCTGGGCGTCACCAAGCCGTCGTTGTCGAAGGGGCTGCGCAATCTCGAGCGTGACCTCGGTGTCGAACTGTTCCACCGCGTGGGCCGCGGCCTGGTGCTCAGTGCGGCGGGAAAGGCATTCGTCGGTCCGGCGCGGAAGATCGTGCGAGACCTGGTGGCCGCCGAGAGCTCACTCGTCGATGTGTCGGGGCTGCCACGCGGCCGGCTCGACATCTGCGCGTCGGCGCACGTCGCGGAAGGCCCCGTCACGGAACTGATCGGGTCCTTCCGCAAGCAGTATCCCGGCGTGGTCGTCCGGCTCGCCGACCTGCGGCCGTTCGACGTCATCGCGTCGCTGATCCGAGACGGACACTGCGAGATCGCCTTCAGTCATTTCCCCTTCGCTGCAGCCGGATTGACGACCCGCGCCCTCGGAATTCACGAGTACTGGCTGGTGGTTCCGCACGACGCCGAGATCGCCTGGCGGGATCCGTTCCCCCTCGCCGACCTTCCGGATATTCCCGTGGTGGGGCTGCCCAAGGAATCGTCGTCGCGCACCGTCATCGAGAAGGCGCTGCAGGCCGCGGGGAGCCGGACGATCATGTCGGCCGTCGTCGAGCAACGGGAAGCCGTCGGCGCGTTCGTCGTCGAGGGCGTGGGAATGTCGTTCATGGAACGCACCCTCGCGGAACGGGCCGCGGTCGGCGGCGCGCGGATCTGCACCCTCGACCCGCCGATCACCGCCCCGTACGGGGTGATCTACGACGAAGCCCGGCTGTCTCCGGCCGGACGCGCGTTCCTCGACACGCTCGAGCCGTGATCCTCGTCGAGCGCGGCGATGAACGCCGCCGCGGCCGGCGGAAGCGGATCGGGTCGATGGACGAGGCCGATGGTGCGCACCTCCGGCGGTGCGAGCGTGCGCACCACGACCCCCGGCAGTTCCTGCTCGGCGACACGCCGCGGGAGCAGGGTCGCCCCCGCGCCCTGGACGACCAGTTCCCACATCGACTGACGATGCGCACACTCGACGGCGATGTTGTCCACCGGCAGTCGTGGACGCGACCCGATCTCGACGATCATCGGAATGTCGGCGAGCAGGCCGACGGGCACCGGATCGGGTAGCTCGATCGCCAGATCCGCGTGCAGCGCGAGCACGATCTCCTGTTCCCCCACCATCCGGAACTCGAGCCCCTGATGGTCGACGAGCAGTTCGGTGAGCCCGAGGTCGCACTCACCCGACCGGACCGCGCGACCCACCCCGTCGGGAACGTCCGCCGACACCGTGGCCAGGACCACGCGCGGGTACTGCCTGTGGAACCGGCCGACGATCCGTGGAAGCGGATCGGCAGCAAGAGAATTGAGAACCGCGATCGTGAGCGTGCCGGACCGCAGTTCGGCGACGTCGTGCACGACGGCCCGCGCCCGCTCGACATCGGCGAGGACCTGCCGCGCCGCATGCGCGAACGACGTGCCCGCCGGGGTGATCCGCAGCCTCCGTCCTCCACGATCGAACAGTTCGACACCCAGATCGCGTTCGAGAGTCCGGATCGCCTGCGACAGCGACGGCTGCGCGATGAACAGCGCCCGCGCGGCCTCGGTGATGCTGCCGTGATCGGCCACGGCGACGAGGTATTCGGCGTCCCGGATGTCCACCAGCCGAGTCTAGCGGCCACGCAGTTTACCGAAACCACGCCGGTCGACGAGGTGCGCAACCAAATTGAAGGTCTGCGACCGCCCCGTTTCACAAGCCCGCAACCACATTAGAGGTCGATGGTATATTATGTCTAGTCTCATATCCGGGAAGGTGCGTCCGCCGATGCCGCTGCATGACAAATCAAGGCGACAGCAACTTCCGGAGGAAGTTGCCTCGTATGTACGCGAGATGATCATTTCCGGCGACGTGCGTGCAGGCGATTTCCTCCGCATCGAGCGGATTGCCGAAGCCGTGGGAGTCAGCACGACGCCTGTCCGCGAGGGGCTTCTTACACTCCGGAGCGAAGGTTTCGTCGAGTTGATCCCCCGTCGAGGCTTCGTCGTGGCCCCGTTCACGAAGCAAGACGTGCGTGACCTCTTCTGGGCTCAGGCGCAACTGGCCGGTGAACTGGCTGCCAGGACCGCGAAGAACATCACCCCCCAGCAGGTCGCCGAACTCGAGGGAATCCTCCAGCAGCACCAGGACGCCATCGCCCGGGGCGACACGGAACGTATCGCCTCCCTCGGTCACGCGTTCCACCGCAAGATCAACCTGACCGCGGACTCTCCGCGCCTCGCCCGACTCCTGGGCTCCGTCGTCACGAATCTTCCGAACCGCTTCTACGCCACCATCGAGGGCCACATCACCACCACACAGCAGGAGCATCCCGTACTGCTCGAAGCCTTGCGCAAGCACGCGAGCAAGAGAGCAAAGACTCTCATGGAATCGCACATTCTGGACGGCGCAGATCACCTGATCGAAGGACTCGAGCAGCGCGGGCTGTGGGATGCCGACGATGCGGCGAACGCGGGCTGATGCGCGGCCTGTCGCCCGTCTCCGTTCTCAGCGCCGTGCGCGCTGCACCGCAAGCAAGTTCGCGATGAGCCCGGTCGAGCCGAACGCCACGCAGGTAGGCGGTGGGTGTCGGGGGGATTGACTTGCGGAAACGCGGCGCTGCCGGAAAATGGAGCCGCTGGCAGGGAAAGCCGTTCGATACGAACTGGTCTGCTCGGTAACTGCACCCACAGATGCCGTCGACGTTCTCGCGGTCGTACACGGCTTCGATGACGTCATCCGCGTCCCCGTCGCTCACTACCCCGTCGGTGTTGTGGCGGAACGAACGGTGTCGTTCGAGCCCGCTCACGATTCGCTAGGCCGACTCGGCGCTCTCGCGCTCGGCGGCCGCCAGCACGGCCTCGACCACCAGATCGTAGATCGTCCGACGATCGATACCGGTCAGCTCCGTGATGTGGGCGCGAGCCGTCGGATACTCGCCGTCGGGAAGATGCGCGTAGATGCGCGTCCACGACGCGGCGTCCTTCGCCTGGATCTCGGGATCCAGTGTGGCGAGTACGGCGACCTGCCCGGCCAGCCCGAGCGTGGCGTCGGCGAATGCCCGGTAGTACCGGACCGTGGCTTCGCGAGACAGGCCCGACCGCGCGAACGTCTCGAGGATCAGCTCGACCATTCGGCGCTCTGCCGGACCGCCCGTCGTACGGGCGAACGTCAGCGCCGCGATGGCAGGTGAGCGGACCGCGGTCGCCCAGATCCGATCGGCGATGCGCCGCAACGTGTCCTGCCAGTGCTCGCTGTCGGGCACGTCCCCGATCTCCTCGAGCTCGACGGCGGTCGCGTGGTCGTAGACGGCCAGCAGCAACTCGTCCTTGTCACGGAACAGCCGGTACAGAGTCGTCGCATCGACCTTCAGTTCCTCGCCGAGGCGACGCATCGTCAGCCCCGCGGCGCCGTCACGCCGAGCGAGTTCGAACGCAGCCTTCACCGCGGCTTCCTGCTGCAGCCCCTTGCGTTCACGCCGCGTCGTCCGCCCCGGCGTTGTGGCGCGCGCAGTGTCCTTCGCCATCGTGCTCCCTCGATTCCTCGACCGATCCACCGTAGCAATACAGCACCTGCACATCACGCTACCCACAAAGTTGTCAACAGCGTTGACAACATCGTTGCGGCGGAGTTTAGTGGTCGTCGCCACAGCACTACTTCAAGGAGTTCGCATGACGGAATCGCGGGTCGCGACAGCGACTGACGAACCACAGTTGACGCCGCGACCGTCACTTCCGTCAGTGGTGGCGTTCGGGTTGTCCTACATGGCACCGAGCCTGGTCATGATCATCTTCGGCGTCATCGCGGTCGTCAGTGCCGGCACCGCGCCCACGGCGTTCCTGGTCGCGACCGGGGCGATGCTGCTCACCGCGCTGAGCTACGCACGGCTGGCGCGCATCTACCCGGTCTCGGGTTCGGCCTACTTCTACGCCCGCCGCAACCTCGGCTCGGCGGCCGGGTTCCTGGTCGGTTGGGCGATCCTGTTGGACTACCTGTTCTTGCCGATGGTCGCGTGGCTGGCGCAGTCGATCCTGCTCAACGCACAGTTCCCGGCGGTCCCGATCTGGCTGTGGATGTTGATCAACGCCGGCTTGACGACGGCGATCAACGTCATCGGGATCGCGCTCGCCGATCGTCTCAACCGGATGCTCCTCGCCGTCTCCACCTTCTTGGTGCTGCTCTTCTTCGCGTACTGCATCAAGTTCCTCGCCGGCAATCCGGTCGCCTCCTACGGCGAGCCGTTCTGGAACTCCAGCAGCACGGTCGCCGGCATCTCCGCGGCAGCGGCGATCGCGGCGTACTCGTTTCTCGGTTTCGACGCGGTGACCACACTCGCCGAGGAGACCAAGGACGCCGCGCGAAACATCCCCCGGGCCATCATCTGGATCGTCTCGATCGGCGGCGTCATCTTCTTCGTCGTGGCATATGTCATGCAGCTCGTCCACCCCGGCGACATCTTCGACGACGCGCAGGCCGCGTCGTACGCGATGTCGGTGCAGGTCGGTGGTCAGTTCTTCGCCGATTGGACCAACCTCGCGGGAATCATCGCAGGATCGGCATCCTGCCTGGCCGTCCAGCTCAGCTCGAGCCGTCTACTGTTCATCATGGGCCGCGACGGCGTGCTACCCCGCCGAATGTTCGGAAAGCTCAACGGCCGTACCCGGACTCCCGTGTTCTGCGTGCTCGTCACGGGCGGCATGTGCTTCCTCGGTATGAACATGCCGCTCGAAACCGCGACGGGATTCATCAACTTCGGCGCGTTCACGGCCTTCACCGCAGTCAACCTCTGCGTCATCGTGTACTACCTGCGGAACTACGCCACACGGCAGTTGAGTGCAGTCCGCTTCGTGGTCATGCCGCTCGTCGGCGCCGCCGTGACGCTGTACATGATCACCCAGCTCAGCGAGCATGCACTGATCTCCGGACTCTCCTGGTTGGCAATCGGAATCGTCTACCTCGTCTGGCTCACACGCGGTTTCCGCCGGCCGACGCCCGAAATGAGCTTCACCCACGAGCAGGCGGTCATCGTCGCCGCCGGACGGAGCAGCGAGGCCGTGAAATGATTGATACCAAGAAGATTGTCAGCCTTGCGGATTGGCAGAGCCCACCGATCAACCGGTACACCTTCGGCCGAATGCGGCAAGTCGTGCCGACGGCACAGGTGGCTGCCGGATTGGCGCCACTGCTTCTCACCGACGGCGACCCGCTCGATATCGATCTCCCCGTCGGCACCGAAACGCTCCGTTCGGTACTGGACCGCACCTACACCGACGGATTCATGGTCCTCCACAACGGTAGCGTCCGCGCCGAGCTGTACCCCGGAGACCTTGAACCCGGCCGGACGCACATGCTGTTCTCGGTCAGCAAATCAATCGTCGGAACCGTCGCGGCAAACTTGATCGCAGCCGGTCTGCTGGACCCCGAAGCCGCACTCACCGAGTACATTCCGGAGCTTGCGAACTCGGGCTACGCGGGTGCCACTGTGCGCCACATCCTCGACATGCGTTCCGGCATCCGATTCTCCGAAGAATATCTGGAACCGGGCGCCGAGGTGCGCTACCTCGATCAGGCCGTGGGCTGGATTCCGCGCGTCGACGATTGGGTACCGCCGTCGCTCTACCAGTTCCTTCCGATGCTGAAAGCGGCTCGCCCCCACGGCGGCCCTTTCGAATACCGATCGTGCGAAACGGATGTACTCGGCTGGGTGTGCGAACGCGCCACCGCCGACCGTATGCCGGCGCTGCTGTCGCGGCTCGTGTGGTCGAAGTTCGCCGCCGACGACATGGACGCCGGGGTAGACCGTGCCGGAGCCGTTTTCGCGGACGGCGGCCTCGCCGCGACACTCCGGGACGTTGCGCGATTCGGTGAGATGCTCCGCCGCGGCGGACGCATCGGCGCCGAACAGGTCGTGCCGCTGCACTGGATCGACGATTCCCTACGTGGCGCGCCCGATTCGTGTGAGGCATATTCCCAATCGCCGACCGGAACACCGTTCCCGGGCGGAATGTACCGAAATCAGTTCTGGATTCCCCACCCCGATCGGCGTGTGCTGTCATGTCTGGGCATCTACGGTCAGTCCATCTACATCGACGTCGACCGGGGCGTCGTCGTCGTGAAACTGTCGTCCTGCCCGACACCGGTGAACGACGAACTGGACAACGCCGGATTCGCCGCGGCCGAGGCCGTCGCCGCAGCGTTGGACTGAACGGTCACAGCATCAGAGTGGATGCGTTCCGCCGTCAGCCGCCCGGACTGCCCGTTCGGCAGTGATGCGGGTAGGCGTTCGCCAACTTGCGTATCTCGTCTTGCCCACAGTTCGACGCCGGGAGGACTTGCCACAACCGCTCGATGAACCGGCGCTTCGTCATTCCGAAGTGCACAAGGATGTCCTCTTCGGTAGCACCCCCGAATGGGACCCACATACCGGCGAACGCGATGAGGTGCTCCGCCTCGGTGTCAGGATGGACGCGTTCGCGGTTGGCTTGGCTCCGAGCGGCGCGACGTCGCTGGCGAAATTGGCGATCGGAGATGGGCGGCAAGAACGCCGCCGTCGTCCTCGGCGACGCCGGCCTCCGCAAACGCGCCGACGCGATGAACGTCGGTAACCCGTTCAGGACGGTACCGAGATGGGGCCGGTGGTCGACGCCGCCGCCCGCGCCTCGATCCGGGCCGAAGGAGCAGGGCCGCTCGGCGCGGGAGTTCTTCACCCACACCACCACGGTGTACCTGCGGGGCGGGCAGGCGACAATGTGAGCACCGGCCTTCGCGGTGCCGATACCCACCCACGGAACCGATGGAATTACCCCCTCGAAGACCGCTGCCTCCTCGTTGCACGCCGCTACGAGTATCGGCAGCCTTTCCGTCCATGTGGTTGAGCATGCCAACACATGGATGACGGTGCTGCAGCGTCACATTCCGGACACGAGTTCGTGAGGGAGGGAACTCCTTCTCACTTCGTCGAACATTCAACGGAGCATGCTTCGACGAGTCCGGATATGCACCGCCGAATCGAAAGTCCGGCACAACCGGATCCCCCTGGTGGTCCGGGCGCGGCTCGATCAGCACGCCCGGACCACACGTGCTCTGTTCCAGCCGGTAACTGCCGAAATCCCGATCAGTCTTCTTCAGTCGCAGTGTTCTGGACCACCTCGAACCACGTGGAATCCATCTGGCCGGCTTCAAGTCCCACGAGCTCTTCACGAGTCGAGCGGAAGGCTTCGTCATGATGCCAGGCCGACCAGTCTTCTCTCGTTTCCCAGACGCCGACGATGGCGCGCTCGAGTGGCTCATCGACCCCTTTCAGAAGCTGCGCCGATATCCAGCCTGGCTTGTCACGCGCCGCAGCAACCCGCTCATGCATTGCACGGTCCCATTGCGCGGCACCCTCGTCGCGAAGCACAACTCTCGTGATGATTGTCATCATTCTGGCTCTCCTTTCCGGCCCTCCTCAGAATGAACCCGCGGGTCGACAAACTCCACGAATGCGGCAGCATGCCGTCGAGACGACGTGAAAGAGGCAGCACCGCGGGATCCCGCAGCGTCGATCAGTACCGCCCATCCGCCGGACTGTCGCCGTCGAGCACCACCCTCGCGGCGAGTTGCCGCCGGAGGAGGTTGAGCGCCGCGTGCTGGAGGAGGAGCACGGCCTCGACGTTCGTCCCGAGAATGCGCGCGACCTCGACGGCCGGGAGGCCGTGCGCGAGCCGGAGGCGCAGCACGGTCCGGTGGCGGTCGGGGAGGGTGTCCATCAGGGTGACGGCCCCGGCTGCCTCCTCGTCGTCGATGGTCACGACAGGCCTTTCTCTCGGGTCGCACCACTGTCGCCGACCCGATGTCCCAGGTGGAAGGGACCGGCGTCCCGAGCGTCCGGGATCCTGCCGACACGGCTCCGACGGCCCGCCCGACGCTTTACGCTGAACGGCATGGCCGCTCTTCGCGCGGAGTGGATCAGAATCTGGCGCAACCCGGCAGACACCCTGGCGACCATTGCGTTCAATGCCGTCCTGATGATCGGGGCCTGGTTCCTGCTGCCCCGGAACTGGTTGTTCGAGTGGACCGGACCGTCGGGTTTCGCTCTGGCCCTCGCCGGCTGGATGTATGCCGACGTCACCGCCACCAACGTGCTGGCACCGGACCGCGAGCGCGTTCTCGCCGCACTCGACGACGGGGACGCGCTGGGTGCGTTGCTCGCCGCGAAGGCGGTGGCGCTGTGGATGCTGATCGCGCCGATCTGCGCGACCATCGCGGTCGCCGTGGGTTTCGCCGAGCAGGATTGGCTGTTCACCGCGGTGGTGGTGGTCGCGGTGGCGCTGTGCCCGTTCGGTGCACTCGCCGGGTCGAGTCTCGTCGGGGTGTTCTTCCCCTACCACCAGCGGTCGCTGCAGTGGCGGTGGGAGCAACGCGACCGGTGGCGCACCGTCGTCGTCCGGTGGCTGATCCTGCTGGTGGTGCCGTACGGGGTGTTCCCGGCGTTCTCCGTCGCGATCGCCGTCGTCCCGGTCGTGCTGTGGCGCCTCGTGCGCCCGGCCGATGTGCACACCCGGATCGGCACCGCGGACTTCGCACTGTGCGTCGTCCTCGCCGTCGTCATCTCCGCGCTGATGTGGGTGGTGGCGCGTCGAATCGCCGTGTCACGCATACAACGCCACGAACCGTTGGCGGCCTATCTGCGCGATCGGGACAGGGGCTGAGCCGGATCCGTGCCCGCGTCCTCCACGACGGCGGCGCCGCGCGCCAGCGCCACCGCGGCCATGACGACTGCGATCAGGGCGACGACGAGGACGGCGGTCACCTTCCGGTCGGCGTCGAGGTATTCGCCGAGCACCACGAAACCGAGCAGCGACGCCACGAGTGGTTCCATCACCGTGGTCGCGGGCAGCGAGGCCTGCAGCGCTCCGACCTGAAAGGCCGACTGCTGCAGCGCGACCGCGGCGGCTCCCACCACGACGAGCGCGTACAACTCGAGCGAGCTGAACAGCGGCCTCGGCCCCTCACCGGCGAGGTGCACCACGCCCTTCGTCAGTACCGCTGCCACCCCGAACAACGCGCCGCCCGCCAACCCCAGCAGCAGCGCGCGCCGCGACCGGCTACCCGACCGCGCACCCAGCAGGCACGCGAGGACGAAGGGCAGCCCGATCAGGCAGATCACGATCCAGTGCCGGGTCTCCGCGCGCTCGACGCCCGGCCGTGGGTCGCCGACCACGACAAGGACCGCGATCGCCGCGGTGAGGGCGGACGCCCACAGCCAGTCGGCGCGCGTGACCGTGCGCCCGGAGAACCGGGCACCGAGCGGCAACGCGAACAGCAGCGACAGCACGAGCAGCGGCTGCACCAGCAGCAACGACCCCAGACCCAGGGCGGCCGCCTGCAGCGCATATCCGCCGATCCCGACGACGGTGCCCACCCACCACACCGGTTGACGCACCAGCGTCGTGATCGGCCCGAGTACCCCGACGTTCTCGTCCGGGATCTGCGCCGCACTCCGGTGACGGACCACCGTCCCGACGGCGATGCACAGCGCGGCACCCACTGCGAACACCACGGCGAGCACGGAGTCGGTCACAGTCATTCACTGTAAGTGCAGAATGTCCAGTTCGATGGCACTCACGTCAGGAGAGGTGCTTCGGCTGGGGGGTCGCCTTGTGGAATCGGTCCGATCCGACCTGGTCCTGGCTCGCCTCCGGTGGGTATTCGGCGCTGTATTTGCCGGCGTGTTCGACGGAGACGATGACGGACTTCGACGTGGGACAGTTGCTGCCGACCGCCGTGGAATCGAGTGGGACGAGCGGGTTGGTCTCCGGGTAGTAGGCGGCGGCCGAACCCCGGGGCGTGTCGTATTCGACGATCCGGAAGTCGTGGGCGCAGCGGACCCGGTCGTCGTCTGCCCAGTGGGTGAAGAGGTCGACCATGTCGCCGTCGTCGAATCCGAGGGCGGCGATGTCGTCGCGGTGCAGGAAGATCACGCGACGGCCGCCCTCGATTCCGCGGTAGCGGTCGCTGAGCCCGTAGATCGTGGTGTTGAACTGGTCGTGGCTGCGGATCGTCTGCAGGATCACGTGCCGCGGGGGCACCTGCAGCACCTCGATCGGGGACACCGCGAATTCGGCGCGCCCCGAGTGGGTGGGGAACGTCCGGGAATCGCGCGGCGGGTGCGGCAGGACGAATCCGCCCGGCCGGCGGACGTTCACCTCGTACCCCTCACAGCCGGGCACCACCCGCGAGATGTGCAGGCGGATGTTCGCGTAGTCGTCCCGCATCTTCTTCCACTCGAGACCGTAGCGGTCGCCGATCGTGGCCTCCGCGATGCGGGTGACGATCCCCACCTCCGAATCGAGGTGCGGACTAGCCGGTTTCAGCGGACCCCGGGATGCGTGGACCGAACACGTCGAGTCCTCGACCGAGATGAATTGCGGTCCGCCGGCCTGGACGTCCTGCTCGGTGCGGCCTTTCGTCGGCAGGATCAGGGCGGTGTCACCGCACACGAGATGCGAGCGGTTGATCTTCGTCGAGATGTGGACCGTCATCCGGGTCTTGCGCAGTGCGGCGGCGGTGACGTCGGTGTCCGGGGCGGCCTGGACGAAGTTGCCGCCCAGCCCGAGGAAGAAGTGTGCCTTGCCGTCACGCATTGCCCGGATGGAATCGACGGTGTCGTACCCGTTCTCGCGGGGCGGATCGAAGTCGAACTCCTTGGCGAGCGCGTCCAGGAAGTGTCGCGGCGGACGCTCCCAGATCCCCATCGTGCGGTCGCCCTGCACGTTCGAGTGCCCGCGCACCGGCAGTAGCCCGGCACCGGGTTTGCCGATGTTTCCCTGGGCGAGAGCGATATTGGTGACTTCCTTGATGATCGCCACCGAGTTGTGGTGCTGGGTGAGTCCCATCGCCCAGCAGAACACAGTGGCGTCGGAATCCCGCAGGAGCCGGGCCGCGTCGGTGATCTGCTCCCGCGACAGCCCGGTCGTGCGGGTGACGACGTCCCAGTCGATGTCGGTGACGTGCTGTTTCCACAGCTCGAATCCGATCGTGTGCTGGTCGATGAACTCCTGATCGAGGGCATCCCATTCGACGAGCAGTGAGCCGAACGCCTGGAGCAGGGCCAGGTCGCCGTTCAGTGCGATGGGCAGGTGCATGTCGGACAGGTCGGTGCCTGGGCCCACCATGCCGCGGGGCGTCTGCGGATTCTTGAAGTTGACCAGACCCGCCTCACGGAGCGGGTTGATCGACAGGATCTTCGCGCCGTTCTGCTTCGCCTTCTCCAGCGCCGACAACATCCGCGGATGGTTGGTCCCCGGGTTCTGCCCCTGCAGCACAATGAGTTTCGCCTGATAGACGTCGTCCATCGTGACGCTGGCCTTGCCGATGCCGATCGACTCCTGCAGCGCGATGCTGGTCGATTCGTGACACATGTTGGAACAGTCGGGCAGATTGTTCGTGCCGAACGCGCGGACGAACAGCTGGTACGCGAACGCCGCCTCGTTGGACGCCCGGCCGGACGTGTAGAAGATCGCCTCGTCCGGACTGTCCAGGGCGTTGAGCTGATTCCCGATCAGGGCGAATGCCTCGTCCCATTCGATGGGTTCGTAATGCGTTCCGCCGGGCCGCTTCACCATCGGATGCGTGATCCGGCCCTGCTGCCCCAGCCAGTGCTCGCTGTGGCAGTCGAGTTCGGCGATACTGTGGCGGGCGAAGAATTCGGGTGTCGCACGGTCGCGGGTGGCTTCTTCCGCCACCGCCTTGGCTCCGTTCTCACAGAACTCCGCGGCGTGGCGGTGGCCCGGCTCCGGATCGGGCCACGCGCAGCTCATGCAATCGAACCCCTCGGCCTGGTTCAGTTGCAGCAACGTCTCGGCCGTACGGACCACGCCCATGTGCTCGAGCGCGCGCTTCATCGACACCGCGACGGCAGTCGGGCCGGCCGCGTGGTCCTTCGGGGGCCCGACCTCGAGATCGGCCTCGTCGTAGTCCCGTTCCTCGTCCTTGTGTCGCATCGTTCAGCCTTTCGTCAGGACGACCTCCCCACCAGCCGACCGAGATAGTCGATGACGTCATCGGCCGCGGTGGCCGCGGCGGTGAGCGCAACGTAACCGTCGGGGCGCACCACCACCAGCGTGCCACCGTGTGCCCCGTATGCGCTGCGCGCCAAACCGCGGTCGTCGACGACGTCCACGCCGGGACCGCGGGAATCGCCCACCACCATGTACTTCACGTCGTCGGGCGCGTCCTCGGCCAGGGTCTGCAGGATGTGCCGGGAGCCGCCGCCGAACCCGAGAACAGTGAAGTGCGTCCCCCGGAAGACGTCGAACAGTCGCAGCGGCGTGCCGTCCGGGCTCAGACACGGCGCGTCGGGTGCCCGGTCTCCCGCGCGCAGACCCGTCGTCGCTTCCCCGTCCCAAGACAGTGAACTCCACGGGTAGCCCAGACCGAGTTGCTGACCGTCTTCGGTCACCGCGCCCGCGAACCCCTCGGAGTCCTCGCGTCCGAGGTTCGAGGCCACCTTCTGCAGCCCCGCGCTGCTCACCCCGAGCGTCCAGCGCGCGAGCGGCAACCGTTCCTCCTGGTACGTATCGAGGAGCGACGGGTCCGCGGAGCCGGCCAGGACGAGAGCGAGCTTCCACCCGAGGTTGTAGGCGTCCTGGATTCCCGTGTTCATCCCGAGCCCACCGGCAGGCGGATGAACGTGGGCCGCGTCCCCGGCCAGGAACACCCGACCGTCACGGAAGCAGTCCACCATCCGCACGTTCACATGCCAGGTGGACAGCCACGTCGGTTCGGACAATCGCACGCCCGGGCCGCAGGCGATGTCGTCGAGAACGCGCTGGAAGTACTCGAGCGACGGTTCGGGCAGGTTGCCCTCCTCGTCGAAGTCCGCGAACGGCACGCCCTGGAACTGCCAGGAGTTGATTCCGCGGAACGGGCACAACGCGACGAACCCCTGCTCGGGGTGCGTCCACTGATACCAGCGATCGGGGACCAGGCCGTCGACGGACACGTCGCCGAGGAGCATGCCCTCGATGCCGCCCGTCCCCTCGAACGACACCCCGAGCGCCTTGCGCACCGTGCTGCGCCCGCCGTCGCAGCCGACGAGGTAGCGCGCAATGACGGTCCCGCCGCCGGCGAGTCGGACGGTCACCTTGTCGGTGGTCTGCTCGAACCCGACCACCTCGACACCACGTTCCACGTCGATCCCGAACTCCGACAGCCTTTCTCGCAGGATCTGCTCAGTCCGCCACTGCGGGATCATCAGACCGCCGTCGTAGGGCCGATCGTGCGTGGGCCTCAGGTCCGCGTACGGGTCGCCGTCGCGCACCACCTGGCCGCGCACCGCGACCCGGCTGGGCAGGTGCCGGAACCCGGCCTCGACGATCTCGTCGACGACGCCGAGATCGTCCATCACTTCCTGGCTGCGCGCGGTCAATCCCTTTCCCCGCGAACCTGCGAACGGCTCGGGCGACTTGTCGAGGATCCGCACCTCCACACCACGTCGCGCCAGTTCCAACGCGAGCGTGAGCCCGGTCGGACCGGCACCGGCCACCACTGCCTCGGTAGGGCTCATGGCGTCATCGTATTCGGGACGGCACCGATCCGGCGGGAAAGTCGCTGCACAATCGTCGACGACATTCCCTGCTCACCGGACTCGCGGAGTGATCCTCTCGCTCAGAAGTTTCCGCGGGCGGCTTGTTCGCGTTCGATGGCCTCGAAGAGGGCTTTGAAGTTGCCGATGCCGAAGCCGAGGGAGCCGTGGCGTTCGATGAGTTCGAAGAACACGGTGGGCCGGTCGACGAGGGGTTTGGTGAAGATCTGCAGCAGGTAGCCGTCTTCGTCGCGGTCGACGAGGATGCCGCGTTTCTGCAGTTCGGCGATGGGGGCGCGGACGTTGCCGATCCGGGCCCGCAGTTCGGGGTCCTCGTAGTAGGAGTCGGGGGTGGCCAGGAACTCGACGCCCTCGGCGGTCAGCTGGTCGACGGCGGTGAGGATGTCATTGGTGGCCAGGGCCAGGTGCTGGGCGCCGGGGCCGCGGTAGAAGTCGAGGTATTCGTCGATCTGCGAGCGTTTCTTGGCGAGGGCGGGTTCGTTGAGGGGGAACTTGACCCGGTGGTTGCCGTTGGAGACGACCTTGCTCATCAGCGCGGAGTAGTCGGTGGCGATGTCCTCGCCGACGAACTCGGCCATGTTCGTAAAGCCCATGACCCGGTTGTAGAAGTCGACCCAGTGGTCCATCTTGCCGAGTTCGACGTTGCCGACGACGTGGTCGAGGGCCTGGAACAGGCGCTTGGGTGCCCCGTCCCGTTTGGTGTGGCCGGAGGTGCGGGCGGTGTAGCCGGGCAGGTAGGGGCCGGTGTAGTGGCTGCGGTCGACGAGGGTGTGGCGGGTGTCGCCGTAGGTGGCGATCGCGGCGAGGCGGACGGTGCCGTGGTCGTCGGTCACGTCGTGGGGTTCGTCGAGGACGGTGGCGCCCTGGGCGCGGGCGTGGGCGATGCACTTGTCGACGTCGGGGACGGCGAGGGCGATGTCGACGACGCCGTCGCCGTGGGTGCGGTGGTGGTCGATCAGGGGGCTGTCCGGGTTCACGGCGCCTTTGATGACGAAGCGGACGGCCCCGGATTCGAGGACGAAGCTGTGGTGGTCGCGGTTGCCGGTGGTGGGTCCGGAGTAGGCGACGAGGGTCATCCCGAACGCGGACTGGAAGTAGTGGGCGGTCTGGGTGGCGTTGCCGACCACCCAGACGACGGCATCCCAGCCGCTGACCGGGAACGGGTCGCGGGTGCCGTCGTACTCGACGAGCCCGACCAACTGCTCGAGCTGGCCGAGGTCGAGACCTGCCAGGCGTTCCTTGTCGGTGAGAGTCTGCTCGATCGTCATCGCTGTCTTCCTGGTTCGAGGGACGGGGTGTGGCCTGTTGCCTGGGTCACTACGAAAACCCACCCCGCCCACATAGGCAACCGAGCCAGCAGAAGGTAGCCGCAGTGCCACCTTCGGGGGCCCTGGAACCAATTTTCTTATACAGTCGGACTAGTTGAATCCGCCCGGAGAGGTCTGGCCATGAAGGACGCAGTGCAGTTGGACGAGCTCGACTTCGCCCTTCTCGACGCCATGCACGACGACCCGAAGGCCGGCGTGCTGGAGCTGTCGCGCCGGATCAAGGTCGCGCGGGCCACCGTTCAGGCGCGGGTGCGCAAACTCGAGGAGTCGGGAGTGATCGCCGGGTACGAGCCGCGTCTCGACATCGCGGCCGCGGGGTTCGACGTGCAGGCGTTCGTCACGCTGGAGACCGCGCAGGGCGCACTCGACTCCGTGACGTCGGAGCTGGAGTCGATTCCCGGGGTACTCGAGGCCTTCGCGACCACCGGCTCGGGCGACATCCTGTGCCGCATCGCTGCGGGGTCCCACCTCGGGCTGCAGCAGACACTGATCGATCTGAACAAGTCGAGTGTGGTCGCCCGGTCCACCAGCGTGATGGTGCTGTCGGTGATCGTCCCGTACCGGTCGATGCCCCTCCTGAGGACGCTCGACCGGCCGCGCTCGGCGAAGGCCCCGGCCTATCGCACGACCCCCGCCGAACCGGATTAGCAACACAATCATTGGTTCTGCTACACAAACTGAATAGAAAATCCTGGAACTTCTTTCTCGGTGATGTTCATCGTGGCTACGTGCCGCGCGGCCGGTTGCGGTGCACGAGTGGCGCCCGACACAGTGATCGCCGTAACAGCGCGGGCACCGGCCGAGTACACGGCCGGAGCGCCCCGAGCCCCGGCAGTCGAGAAACCGAGAGAAGCCATGAAGAATCTGCTCACCCGATTCGAAGAGAAGGCCCCCGAGATCGTCTTCGAGTGGCACGACACGGAGACCTCCGCACGCGGATGGACGGTGATCAACTCGCTGCGTGGCGGCGCTGCCGGCGGCGGCACCCGGATGCGTCGCGGTCTCGATCGGCGCGAGGTGGAGTCGCTCGCGAAGACCATGGAGGTCAAGTTCACCGTCTCGGGTCCGGCGATCGGTGGCGCGAAGTCGGGCATCGACTTCGACCCGACCGACCCGCGCAAGGACGAGGTGCTGCGCCGCTGGTTCAAGGCCGTGACCCCGCTTCTCAAGGCGTACTACGGCACCGGCGGCGACCTGAACGTCGACGAGATGGCCGAGGTCGTGCCGATCACCGAGAGCTACGGCCTGTGGCATCCGCAGGAAGGCGTCGTCAACGGGCACTTCGCGGCCAGCGATCGTGAGCGGGTCCAGCGGGTCGGACAGCTGCGGCTGGGCGTCGCGAAGGTCGTCGAGGATGCGCGGTTCACTCCCGATCCGCAGGCGAAGTACACGGTGTCCGACCTGATCACGGGCTGGGGTGTCGCCGAATCGGTGCGGCACTACTACCGGGTCTACGGCGGCGAACTGGCCGGCAAGCGCGTGATCATGCAGGGCTGGGGCAATGTCGGCGCCGCCGCCGCGTACTACCTGGCGCAGTCCGGGGCCCGGATCGTCGGCATCCTCGACCGCAACGGTGGGCTGTCGAACACCGACGGCTACGACTTCGAGCAGATCCGTGCGCTGTTCCTGGCCAAGGAGGGCAACGAACTGCGCGCAACAGGCACGGTGCCGTTCGAGGAGATCAACGAGACGATCTGGAGTTCCGGCGCCGAGATCTTCCTCCCCTGCGCCGCATCACGTCTCGTGACCCGCGACCAGGTGGACCGGCTGATCGCCGGTGGCCTCGAGGTGGTGGCGAGCGGCGCCAACGTGCCGTTCGCGGACGACGAGATCTTCTACGGCCCCACCTACGAGTACGCCGACAAGAGCGTCGCCGTCGTCCCCGACTTCATCGCCAACTGCGGCATGGCCCGGGCGTTCGCGCTGCTGATGGAGGGCGACATCGAGGTGTCGGACGAGGCGATCTTCGGTGACGTCTCCGCCACCGTCGCGACGGCGCTCGAGCGGTGCTTCGCGCGTTCGTCGCAGCCGACCGGAATCGCCGGTACCGCATTCGAGATCGCACTCGATCAGCTCGTCTGACGGCACGGGAGATCCCATGAACACAGTTCACGAGCCACCGAAATCCACTGGCCTTCAGCAGGCGATGAAACCACGCCAGCTGGTGATGATGAGTCTGGGCGGCGCGATCGGCGCCGGACTGTTCGTCGGCTCCGGTGCGGGCATCGCCGTCGCCGGGCCCGCCGTGCTCGTCTCCTTCCTCATCGCCGGATTCCTCGTCGTTCTCGTGATGCGGATGATGGGCGAAATGGTGGCCGCCGACCCCGACAGCGGCGCGTTCTCCGTCCACGCCGAGAACGCGATGGGCCCGGTCGCCGGCCGGACGATCGGCTGGCTGTACTGGGTGCAGGTCGTCATCGTGGTGGCCGCGGAAGCGACCGCGGCGGCGGCGATCACCGCCGCGTCCATACCCGCGGTGCCACAGTGGGCGGCGGCCCTGGCGTACATGAGCGTGCTGACCGCCGTGAACCTGGCGGGCGTCTCCCGCTTCGGTGAGTTCGAATTCTGGTTCGCCGCGCTGAAGATCGTCGCGATCGTCGCGTTCCTGGCGGTCGGTTCCGCGATGATCCTCGGCTGGATTCCCAGCTTCGACGCACCGGGCCTGTCGAACCTCACCGGCCACGGCGGGTTCGCCCCCAACGGTGTCACCGGCATCGCGGCCGGCCTGCTGATCGTGGTCTTCGCGTTCGGCGGCACCGAGGTGATGGCCATCGCGGCCGCCGAGACATCGGAACCGCGACGCAACGTGAGCCGGGCGGTGCGGTCCATCGTGTGGCGGATCCTGGTGTTCTACGTCGGTTCCGTCCTCATCATGGTGACCGTGCTGCCGTGGACCGCCGACGAACTCGCGACGGGACCGTTCGTCGCGGTCCTGAACGCCGCGCACGTGCCCGGTGCCGGTGCCGTCATGACCGTCGTCGTGGTCATCGCACTGCTGTCGTCGCTGAACGCCATGCTGTTCAGTGGTTCCCGGATGATCTACTCGCTGTCCGAGCGCGGGGCGGCGGCCAAGGTGTTCGGCCGGGTGTCGGGCAACGGCGTTCCCCGCGTGGCGGTGCTGGCGTCGGTGACGTTCGGGTTCGTCACCGTCGTCCTCAACTACCTCGCCCCGGATCGTGTTCTGCCGCTGCTGCTCAACGCGGTCGGCTCGACGATCCTGGTGTTGTGGACGTTCGTCACCGTCTCGCAGATCGTGTTGCGGCGGCGCGCCGAGAGGTCGGGCCGAACGGATCTGCCGCTGAAGATGTGGGGCTTCCCGTATCTGTCGTATGTCGCCCTCGCGCTGCTGGCCGCGGTCGCGGTGCTGGCGTTGTTCGACGACGCGGCAGGCAACCAGTTGTTCGCGACGCTCACCTTCACGTGTGCGATCACAGTGGCCTGCTGGGTGCTCGGACGCAGGCAACGCGGTGCGGCCGCCGACTCCACGCCGGAGAAGACGCCCGAGACCGTCGGCTGAGACGACACCGCGGTCTCACGGATGTCGAGGGGTCATCCGTGAGACCGCGGCGGTCTCCCGCTGAGCGGACACCTTCCGGTCGCCGCACGTCCCCGCGGCCTACCGTCGGCTGCACAGACGAAGGGCCGGGAATGACCACACATCCAGACGTTTTCGCTACAGCCACGCTGGGCCCCATCACGTTACGCAATCGCGTCATCAAGTCGGCCACGTTCGAGGGCCGCACTCCCGACGCGCTGGTCACCGACGAACTGATCGAGTTCCACCGCCGGCCCGCGGCGGGTGGGGTCGGGATGTCGACGGTGGCCTATTGCGCCGTGGCGCCGGAGGGTCGCACCGAGCGCGGGCAGTTGTGGATGCGGCCGGACGCCGTCCCCGGACTGCGCAGGCTCACCGACGCCATCCACGCGGAGGGCGCGGCCGCATCCGCCCAACTCGGGCACGCCGGACCCGTCGCGAACGAGAAGTCCACCGGACTGGCCGCGCTCGCACCGTCGCGGTCGTTCAACCCGCTCAGCATGCGGATGATCCGCAGGGCCACCACCGCCGACATCACCCGGATCACCGCCGCCCACGGAACCGCGGCACGGATCGCCGTCGAGTCCGGATTCGACGCCGTCGAGATCCACTTCGGCCACAACTACTTCGCCAGTTCGTTTCTCAGCCCGAAGCTGAACCGTCGCGCCGATATCTACGGCGGATCACTCGAGAACCGGGCCCGGGTGGTGCGGGACGTCGCCCGGACCGTGCGCGACGCCGTCGGCGGCCGGGTCGCGATCCTCGCCAAGCTGAACATGGACGACGGCGTCCCCGGTGGGTTCTGGCTCGACGAGGCCATCCAGGTGGCCGGACTGCTGGAGCAGGACGGCAGTGTCGACGCCCTCGAACTCACCATGGGCAGTTCACTTCTCAACCCGATGTACCTGTTCAAGGGCGACGCGCCGGTGCGGGAGTTCGCGGCCGCCATGCCGCAGCCGGTCCGGCTCGGCGTCCAGTTGGCCGGGAAGTCCATGATCCACGCCTACCCCTACCGCGACCTGTTCATGCTCGAGCACGCACGCCAGATCCGCGCGGCGGTGACGCTGCCGCTCGTCCTGCTCGGCGGAGTCACCGACCGTGCAGGCATGGACACCGCCATGGCCGAGGGCTTCGAATTCGTCGCCATGGCCCGGGCGCTGCTGCGCGAACCGGACCTGGTGAACCGCATCCGGTCCGAGCCCCACACCCAGTCGTTGTGCATCCACTGCAACAAATGCATGCCCACCATCTTCAGCGGAGCGCGCTGCGTGCTCGTCGAGTGATCACCAGCTCGTCTGCGCCAGAACCGCATCCAGCGCCGCGTAGCTCTCGTTCATGCCGCCTTCCATGCCGGACTGCAGCATGCCGTCGCGCTCCTCGGGGGTGTGGAACTGGCTGACGACGGACAGCTTGGTGCGCCCGTCCCCGAGGTCGGTGTAGGTGTTGTTCTCGACGATGACGTGGCCGGGCATGCCGTCCCACTCGAACGTGTACACCAGGCGCTCTTCCGGGGTGATCTCCCGGAATCTGCCCTCGAAGCCGTGGGTTTCGCCGTCCGAATGTTCGACGAAGCGCCAGTGCCCGCCGCGCTCGAATTCCCATCGTTCGACGTCGAGTTCGTTTCCGCGGCCCCACCACTGGGCGAGGAGTTCCGGTCTCGTGAATGCGGCCCACACGCGGTCGCGGGGAGCGTTGAACATGCGTTCGACGTGAATCTCCCGGTCCGTCGGCGTCGAGACGGTCGCGGTTGTGGGAGTCTGCGAGGTGCTCATGACGTGCCTTCCGTTCGATTGAGGAATTCGTCCAGACGGTCCAGGCGCCCGTCGAGCGACAGCTGGTAGTCGCGGATCCAGGCCACCTCCCGCTCGAGGGAATTGGTCCCCAGCATGCAGTACCGCACCCGGCCACGCTTCTCGGTCACGACCATCCCCGCCTCTTCGAGCAGTCGCACGTGTTTCTTGACGCCGGTGAGGGTCATCTCGAAGAGTTCGGCCAGGTCACTGATCGAGCAGGCGCCCTCGCCGAGCCGACGGAGGATCCCACGTCGCGTGGGGTCCGCCAATGCGGCGAACGTGGCATCGAGAGCCGAATACTGAACCATCGAGTTCAGTGTTGCACCGACCCTGGACTCCGTCAAGGCCCGGCCCCGGGGATCCACGAGGCGCGAACGCACTCGGATAAGCTTGGGCCGTGGTCCACCGATGACAGCGTCGCCCGACGAACACGAAGAGGCGATCCGCGATCGCCCGCACAGCCGCGTCTCGCCCGCGAGAACGCGCCGCAATCCGGCACTTGTCCAGGCCGACATCCTGGAAGTCGCGACCGCAGAGTTCGCCGAGAAGGGCCTGTCCGGCGCCAGCGTCAACGAGATCGCCGAGAAGACGCAGACCACCAAACGCATGATCTATTACTACTTCGGCGGCAAGGAAGGCCTGTACACCGCCGTTCTCGAGCGCAACTACAAACTCATTCGCGAACTCGAACACAAGGTAGACCTCGAACACGCCGAACCGGTCGATGCACTGAGATTGATCGCGCAGTTGACGTTCGACCACCACGACACCCATCGTGCCTACGTCCGCCTCGTCAGCGGAGAAAACATGATGAAAGGCAAGTACATTCGGCAGTCCGACGAGGTAGCCGGACTCGGGATGCCCGTACTGGCCGTGCTCGAGGACGTATTGCGCCGCGGTCAGGCGGCCGGCGTTTTCCGCCAGGACGTCGAGGCCATCGACGTCCACATGCTCATCAACAGCGTGTCCCTGTTCCGCATCTCCAACCAGTACACCTTCGATGCGCTGTTCCAGCGCGATCTCGCCGCGGACGAGCTCCGATCGCACTTGCGCACCGTCATCGGTGACGTCGCAGTCCGGTACGTCTGCATCTGACGGCACACAAGCCCCTCCACGCGCCTTCCGCTCCTGATAGGAGCGGTTTGTCGCGTGCTTTGTACCCACTGGACACTTTTTGGTCCGTGAGGTACAAAGCTATTGCGCCTGTCACATTCCGTGCGCTAGATTCAGGATCTGCGCAGGACGAACTTCCGTTCGCCATACGAACGCCAGTCGGGCGGTGCCATGCACGCACAGAGGAGAGACCGAATGACGACGACCATCGATGCCACGGGCACCGGTCCTCGGACAGACCTGCACAAAGTCAAACGAGCAGCCACTGCCGCCTTTCTCGGCAGCATGCTCGAGTACTACGAGTTCTACATCTACGCCTCCGCGGCCGCCCTGGTCTTCGGCAAGGTCTTCTTCCCCTCGTCCAGCGCCGCCACCGGAACTCTGCTGTCGCTGGCGACCTTCGGAGTCGCGTACATCGCCCGGCCCATCGGAGCGGTCCTGCTGGGACATCTCGGAGACCGCGTCGGACGTAAGAAGATCATGCTGTTCACGCTCGGATTGATGGGCACGGCAACGTTTCTCATCGGATGCCTGCCCGAGTACAAGCACATCGGAATCTGGGCGCCGATCCTCCTCGTCTGCCTCAGGGTGTGTCAGGGAATCTCGGCAGCCGGTGAGCAGTCCGGAGCCAATTCACTCACGCTCGAGCACTCCCCGGAACACCGGCGAGCCTTCTTCACCAGTTGGACCCTCACCGGCACGCAGGCCGGCTTCATCCTTGCCACGCTGGTGTTCCTCTCCGTAGCCACCCTGCCGGAAGACCAGCTTCTCAGCTGGGGATGGCGGATCCCCTTCCTCGCCAGCGCCATCGTCGTCTTCGCCGCATACATCGCGCGACGCAAGCTGGAGGAGCCGGAGGTTTTCACCGAGAATCGCGAAAACGGCGAACTCGAACGCTTTCCTGTCGCGACACTTCTGCGCACTCATGCGACCGATGTGCTGCGAGTGATTCTGTGCGCGTTCCAGTCGGTCGGCGGCACCATCTTCTCGGTCTTCGGACTCGCGTTCGCGACCAGTGCCGAGGTCGGCATCAGTCGTCCGACCATGCTCTGGGCGGCCGTCGTCGCCAACGTCGTCGCGTTGTTCATGCAACCGTCGTTGGCCGTCCTCGCCGACCGTATCGGCCGCAAGCCGGTGTTCATCAGCGGCGTCGTCGGTCTTGCTTTGTCGATCTTCTTCTACTTCTGGGCGATCGCCACCGCGAACGTGGTCCTCATCTACGTCGGCGCGATCATCTTCACCGGAATCTGCTACAGCGCACCGAACGCCATCTTCCCGTCGTTCTATGCCGAGATGTTCAACACGAAGGTGCGGTTCTCCGGAATGGCACTCGGCACCCAGATCGGTTTCGCCTTCGCCGGTTTCGCGCCCACCATCGCGTGGACGATCGTCGGCGACAGCCGCACGAACTGGATTCCCGTCGCCATCCTGGTGGCCGTCGCGTGCCTGATCTCGGCAGTGGCGGCCTCCACCGCACGCGAGACGTACAAGACACCGCTCGGTCAGCTCGGCAAACCCATCGCCTGACCCCTCACCCCCACCATTCGACGTTCTCGAGAGAAGGAACAACATGTCCCCCGCACGCCTGAAAGTCGGAATCGTCGGTTGCGGCAAGATCGCCATCAATCACGCAAAGGCTCTGCACGCCATGCCCGAGGTCGAACTGGTCGCCTGCAGCGACACCGACCAGGCCAGAGCCGACTCCTTTGCCGCCACACACGGAATCGCCCACGCCTACGACGACCTCGACGCACTGCTCGGCAGCGGTCTGGACGCCGTCACCATCTGCACACCGCACCCGACCCACGAAGCGATCGTCCTCGCGGCCGCCGAACACGGACTGCACGTTCTGTGCGAGAAGCCGATCGCGATCACGCTCGACGAAGCCGACCGCATGGTCGAGGCGACGGCCGCCGCGGGAGTGAAGTTCGGCGTACTGTTCCAGCGCCGGTTCTGGCCTGCCGCTCAGCGCATCCGCGCTGCGATCGATGCCGGCGCGCTCGGCGGCGCACCCATTGTCGCGACCTGCACCGTACGACTCGGCCGCGACCGCGACTACTACACGTCCGATCCGTGGCGCGGCCGCTGGGACACCGACGGCGGAGGTGTGCTGATGACTCAGGCCATCCATTACATCGACATGCTGCAGTGGTTCATGGGCGACGCCGTCGAGGTGAGTGGTCACGTGGACACCCTGGTGCACGGTGACTACATCGAGGTCGAGGACACGGTCGCGGCCACCGTGAAATTCTCGTCCGGCGGACTCGCCACTATCACGGCCGGCACAACTTTCACACCCGGCCTCGGTACTCAAATCGTGGTCGGTGGACGCAACGGGCACACCGTGAGCCTGACGGAATTTCCCGAGGGGATGCCCGCAGTCAACGACATTTGGACCGTCGAGGGCGAGGAGGCGTACCAGCAGATGCACTCGACGGACATCGAATCGGACCCTCCGCTCTCGCAGATTCATGTCGGTCTCGCCCCGTTCCATCAGATGCAGATCGAGGACTTCGTCCATGCCGTCGTCGAGGACCGTGCTCCCGCGGTTTCCGGACGCGATGCTCGCCGCGCTCTCGAGATCGTCCTCGCCATCTACGAGTCCTCCCGCACCGGGCAACCCATCGCACTCACCTCGGGCGCGCTCGCCGGCCTGCAGTAATTGCATCGCAACATTTTTCACACAGTCAGGTGAGGACCACACGATGAATTCACCGACCTTCATGGTCGTCAACGGACCGAACCTCAACATGCTCGGGGCGAGACAGCCCGAACACTACGGTCATCACACCCTCGACGACGTCCGCACACTGTGCGAGCGGACCGCCGAACCCCTGAATATCGAACTGGCTTTCTTCCAATCGAATCACGAAGGCGAGGTGATCGACCGCATCCACCGGGCACGAGGATCCGCACACGCCATCGTGATCAACCCCGGCGCGTGGACCCACACGTCCGTGGCCCTTCGCGACGCTCTGGTCGTTCCGGAGATCCCGATCGTGGAAGTTCACATCAGCAATATCCATGCGCGCGAAGAGTTCCGCCACCGCTCCCTCATCTCGCCGATCGCGAACACCGTGATCGCCGGGGCCGGGATCACCGGATACAAGTTCGCGATCGAACACCTCGCTGCCGTGCTGAACCCGGCAGAAGGGAGCGCGACCCGACCATGACCGACGGACCACTGTTGTCGCTCTCACCACTCACAGCCGTCGACGCCTCACCACCGGATCTGGTGACCGCGGCTGCGAGCGCCGGCTTCGACTTCGTAGGAATCCGAGCGAAAGCGGCAGCCACTGACACCCAATGGCCGATGCTCGACGACGGCCCGATGGTGCGGGAGACACGGCGCCGTGCCGACGACCTGGGCATCGAGATCCTGGACGTCGAAGTACTGCGCATCACCGGCGCGGACGATGTGGAGACTGCGCTGCGCCTCCTCGACGTGGCGTCCGCACTGCGTGCGAGCTATGTACTGGTGAACGGCAACGACCCGGAGCCCACCCGACAGGCTGATACATTCGCGCTCCTGTGCCGTGAAGCCGAGCAACGAGGTGTGTCTCTTGCGCTGGAGTTCATGGCATTCAGCCGGATCCGAACCATCGGTGACGCTGCCGCCGTGCTGAGACACGCCACCAGTCCCGTTGCGGTGCTGGTGGTGGACGCACTGCACCTGGCCCGCACCGGCAGCTCTGCCGAAGAGGTCCGGGCACTTCCCGACCACTGGCTCTCGTACGTTCAGCTGTGTGACGCCCCGAAGAAGGCACCACCCGATCACGCGGGTCTGATCACCGAGGCGCGCACCGACCGACTCCTCCCCGGCGCGGGTGAGCTCCCGTTGCACGAATTGATCGACGCATTTCCAGCCGGCGCCGTTTATTCCGTGGAGGCCCCGGTCCTCGCTCACACCGGGTGGGCAGTCGACGTCCGAGCCGACCACGCCTACCGAGCCCTTCGTGACACGGTTCATGCCATGTGATCCCCGGCGGGACGGGCGCCATTCCACGGCATCTCGGTGCCGGTACGGATCGGTAACGAATCCGGACACCCGCCTGTCGCAGCGGTGGACGCCGAAGATCGGGCTCTTCGCCGGCGGTGCCGACCTACATGTCTATCGGGACGGCGGCTGGCGCGTTCTGCACTGCCTGCCGCTCTACAGCGGTCCCGTCGCGCTCGGTTTGCCGGCGCATCCTCGGGTACCGGACCACCCCGTACCTGTTGCTGGTCACGGCGCTGACGACGGTGACGTGCACATTCGTCGAACCGGTGCGGACGACGCTGTTCCACGGCCAGATCAACCTGGTACTGATGCTGTGGGTGCTGTGGGATTTCTCCCGGCCGGAGCGCAGCATCCTGCGCGGGGTGGGGATCGGGCTGGGCGCCGCGATCAAACCGACCCCCGCCTTCTTCGTCGTCGTGCTCCTCGCGCTGCGGCACCCGGCCCGCCCAGAGTCGGCCGGCCCTGACATCGGTCGTGACGGACCCGCCGGCACCGGAACCGTCGGAAGTGTCGTTGCGGAGCGCGTGACGGCCTGCTGTTCCGTACCCTTCACGCACCGTCAGGAATACCCTGGCAAGTACACGCCCCCATGCACCTCCCGGAATCCGCACCGCCCGGAATCGGACCGCCATGAACGATCGCCCGCCGAGTGATTCGACGGTCGCGTCTGGGCCGCCCACCGAACTGGGTCAGGACACCCAGCTGCCGCCGTCGACGACGTCGGGCGCCGAATCGGTGTTCGTCGTGGAGAGCGGTGTCGAGCGCCTCGTCGCGGATTGGGAGTCGTCCGGTTCGCCGGCCGAGCTCACCGAGTATCTCCCCGACACGACCGCGATCAGGCGGGCCGCGTTGATCGAGCTGATCAAGGTGGACCTCGAATACCGGTGGCTGCGGTCGGGCCACCCGAAGCGCATCGCCGACTACTGCCTCGAATTCCCGGAGCTGCTCGCCGAACCTCTGCCACCGGAACTCGTCTACCTGGAGTACCGGGTCCGCCGTCAAAGCGGCGCCGACGTCGATCCCGCCGAGTACGTCACCGAATACCCGCAGCAGGCGGCCCGGTTCGAGACCCTCCTCGAACACGACCGCCGCATGGACCGGCGCACCATCACTGCGGAACTCGGCCCGGGCGACGACCTCGACGTCGGTGAACGCCTCGACGACTTCGACCTGATGATGGAACTGGGTCACGGCGCGTTCGCGCGGGTGTTCCTCGCCCGGCAGCGTTCGATGCAGCGTTGGGTGGCGCTGAAGATCTCCCGGAACATCGGCAACGAACCGCAGACACTCGCGCAGCTCGACCACCCGTACATCGTCCGCGTCTACGACCAGCGGGTGCTGGAGGACCGCCGGCTGCGGGTGCTGTTCATGGAATACGTGCCCGGCGGCACGCTCCTCGACGTGGTGCGGCTGGTCCGCAAGACCCCGCCGGAGCAGCGATCCGGACAGCTGCTGCTCGATTCGGTGGACCGCGTCCTCGCGGAGAGAGGCGAGATCCGGCCCGAGTACTCGAGCGTGCGGGACGAGATCGCCGCGCTGTCGTGGCCGGAGACGGTCGCGTGGATCGGGCTGCGGCTCGCCGACGCGCTCGACTACGCCGAGGAGCACGGCGTCCTGCACCGAGACATCAAACCGGCGAACGTGTTGCTGGGGCTAGAAGGCATCCCCAAGCTGGCCGACTTCAACGTCAGTTCGAGCGACAGCGTCGAGAATCGCGGCGCCGGAGGATTCATCGGCGGCTCCGTCGCCTACATGTCACCCGAACAACTCGAGGTGATCGACCCGAGCATCCACCGGACCGCCGCCGACCTCGACACCCGCAGCGACATCTTCGCGTTGGGCGTGATGCTGTGGGAACTGCTGACCGGGGCGCGGCCGTTCCCGGACGACGACGGGACCACGTCACCGCCGTCGCCTCGCGTCCTTCTCGAGTCGCGACGCCGAGGAGTGGACCCGGAACGATCCGCGCTCCCCGAAGACTGTCCCGCCGCGCTGCGGCGCATCCTGGTGAAGTCGCTCGCACCCGACCGGGACAATCGGTGGTCGAGTGGCCGGAAGCTGACACGGCAGTTCGCGCTGTGCCTCGACCCGCACGCCCGCGATCTCGTCGACCCCGCGCCGGGAAGCGTGCGGTCCACGATGTGGCGGTGGGCGCTTCCCATCGTGATCGCCGCCGTCGGCATCCCGAACCTGCTGGCAGCCGGATACAACTACTACTACAACAAGGTGCTGATCATCGCGACGCTGCCCGTCGAGGCGCAGGAGGATCTCGAATTCGTGCATCTGGTGATCGGCGGGATCGCGTTCCCGCTGGGCGCAGTGCTCATCGTCTACTGGTGTCGACTCGCGCTCACGGTGCCGCGCGGTCTCCGCAACGGCAGAACCTACAGTTCCGAGGTGCTGGAGAAGGCGCGCGCCACTACGCTCGGGCTCGGCCATCGCGCGGTCGTGGTCAGCTTCGGGCTGTGGGTCGTCGCCGGCGTCGCCTACCCGGTCGCCCTGGAGATCACCGCAGGCGGGATTCCGTTGCGCGCATACACGCAACTCCTCGCGTCCCTGGCCGTGTGCGGGGCGGTCGCGCTCGCCTACCCGTTCTTCATCCTCACGTTCTACGCAGTGCGGTGCCTCTGCCCGATCCTGCTGTCGCACGGCGAGTTGCGCGGAAACGACGGACGCAACATCCGGGCCCTCGGCCGGAGTATGCCGCGGTACCTCGCCGTCGCCGCGGCCGTCCCGTTGATCGGGGTCGCCGGGCTCAGCTTCGTCGGCGGAAGCACCGGCGACGCCGTGAACGCGACGGTGCGCGCGCTGTGTCTGGGCGGCATCTTCGCCTTCATCGCCGTGTACCAGTTGTTCCGGCGGATCGAGAGCGATCTGCGTGCGCTCGAGAGGGTCGTGTGGCTGGAGGTGCCGGGGTCGCCGACCAGGCGGCGGTAGGAGCGGCCGGCGCAGATAAAGAAGGCCCCTGACGCTGCCGGGTCGGGGTCCGACAGCGCCATGGGCTCACTGGGTATTTCTCTCGAAGCCCCCTCCGCGTTACACCCCGCGTGTCACGCGCCCGGCGAGACCGCCCATCGTCATGTCGTAGAGGACGGTGGCCAGCTCGTTTCGCCGGTCGCGGAGGTCGCGGCGGAGGTATTCGAGGCTCACCTCGCGGTAGCTGACGGTGAGCACCAGGAGCAGCGCTTCGAGATCGACACCCGGACCGATCGCCGACGGATTCAACGTCACATACGTACGCAACAGGTCGCGGCACCGTTCCTCGATGCGGACCGAACGGTGCGCGGTGAGAGCCAGGTGCGGCGCGTCGTTGAGCAGCGAACCGAGGATGTCGCAATACCTGTCCAGGACGGCGAGGAGCTGGGACTGCAGCGCCGCGTCCTTCAGGAACGTGCCCTTCGCGACGGCCTGCTCGAGCTGCGTCCCGAACGTGGCGGTGGTTTCCTCCATGATCTTGTCGATCAGGACCTCGATGATCTCGTCCTTGTTCGCGAAGTACTGGTACACCGACCCCTTCGAGATCCCGGCGGCCTCGGCGATGGCGTTCGTGCTGCAGCCGGTATACCCCTTGGCCCGCAAAACCTGACCAGTTGCCGACAAGATGCGCGCGACCGTCTCCTGCGACCGCTGCTGGGAGGGGTCTTTCCGCTGGCCAGTGCCCATTCGCTGAATCCTCCCGATCTGCCGCACAATGCGACTTGTACCCGTCCGATTCGGTGGGGTGAACTGTAACTCACAGCCCCTCGAGCGGGGGCCGAGGCACAAAGACGCCCCCTTCGACTACCGAATCGAGTGCACCGCAATGACAGAAACCCAGTCCCGGGAGTCGGCGGCCGGCTTCTCCGACTTCACGCCGCCGCGGCGGTTCGACATGGACTCGGAGTGGGGTCGGCGCTCGATGCGGACGCTGTCGCGGTTCGTGCACGGCGACCCGGCACCCACCGCGGCGGAGCGGGAACTCCACGCCCGGGCGGTGGTCGGTCAGGACGAGATCGGTGCCGCACTGGCGCGGGCCGTCCTCGTCGACAAGACCGTGACGATGGCCCAGTTCTCCCGGGCACTCTCCGACGGCATCGGCAGCGTGCCCGACGCCGCGCCGCCGCTGGTCGCGTTCTTCGATGCAGTGGACAGTCGGCCGTCGTGGGTCGACGACCGCCGCCTCGAGCACGGGGCCGCCGTCTGCCTGCGCAGCGGCATGACCGGACTCGACCTGCTCGCGACCGGTTCGCTGATGAACGGCTACCGCAGCGCGGCCACCTCCCGCCAGCTCGTGGCCACCGGCAGGCTCGTCGGGGACGGCGCCGGTCAGCGGGTCGCCGAGACCGTGCGGTGGTGGTACGAGTGCGTCCTGCCCGGCGGCATGGACCGCGACCGCCGGGGCTGGCAGTTGTCCGTGCACGTCCGGTTGATGCACTCGTTCGTGAACCTGACCCTGCTGCAGGACGAGAGTTGGGACGTGTCCGACTGGGGCATGCCGATCAACCAGTCGGATCAGGCCGGGACGCTCGCCCTCTTCTCGACGACGTTCCTCGTCGGACTCCGATCGCTGGGCGTGTGGGTCTCCGCCGACGAGGGCCGCGACGTCATGCACCTGTGGCGGTACATCGGCTGGCTGATGGGCATCGACGAACACTGGCTGGTCGACGACGAGAACACCGGACGCCGCAACATGTGCCAGATCGGGATGTTCGCGCCCGGTCCCGACGACAACTCCAGGGTGCTGGCCGACTCACTGCAGAAGTCGTGGGCCACCTTCCACTACCCGCATGCAGAGTCCCTGCGACGCCGGCTCAACCGCCAGCGCCTGCTCAGCATCCAGCGGTTGTTCTCGGGCAAGCGTGGCATGCAGGAACTCGGATTGCCGGTCGTGCCTGCCTGGTACGTTCCGCTGGCGCTGGCGGGGAACGGGACCCTGCACGGTGCAGCCAGAGTGAGTCCGGCCGTCCGGGACCGCGTCGGCCGCCGCTCCCGGCGGCGAGTCGAGGCGTGGCTCGCCGCCAACGAGACGACGTCGCGGGCTCAGCGGCGCTGGTAGATGCCGCGGACGTACGCCGCCTGCCCGGCATGCTGCAGATCGTCGGAGATGACGCTGATCAACCGGACACCGAGAGTGACTGGCGGATCCCAATTCTCGTCGACAATTCGGTCGAGGTCGTCCGGGCCGATCGACTGGACGTAATCGACGGTGCGGTCGTGCACGGCATCGTGATACCCCCGCAGGAGGTCGGCGCCGGTCCGCACCTTCGCCACCTCGTCCGCGGAGTGCCCGTAACCGATGTCGGCAACCGGGAACGGGAGGTCGAGGCGCTCCACCCACCCGCCGGACGTCCACACCTGCGCGGTGCCCGCGACACCGGCGACGTGGTCGTCCTGCACTCGCGTCAGATGCCAGATCAGCCAGGCGATGGTGTTCGCCTTCGCGTCCACCCGAAACGTGAGGGCGTCGGCGGGGAGATCGGCCAGAGTGGAATGCACGGTCTCCTGAATGCGATCGAAGGCGTCGGTCAACAGCGCGCTATGGTCCACGATCTTCCTTTCGTCGTGTTCACATCACGTTCCACTATGACCCCCCTCGGGCTCACAGAACCGGCACGACATGTCCCCAGTACCCCGGGCGGCCGCCGACCACCACGGCCGGGCTACGCCGGTGACGATCCGAACCGCCGAGCGTCACGGCTTCCGGAGATCGCGGTATGCGTGGGCTCGGGTACTGATCGTCTCAGTCAGGTCGGTGACCGTGGCGGTTCCGTTTTCATGACACGGACCTTGCGATCACGGCGTCGAGGTACCGGCTCGCGGCGTCCTCGACGCGGGCGCCCTCGGCGACCATCGGCCACGCACCGTCCATGCCGCCGACCATGGCCGCGCGGGAGAGGAACCTCTCCCAGAACGCCGGTGACCCGAACTCGCCGCGCCACTGCAGGGCGGGAAGGGTGACCCGGTGCAGGGTGTGCTCGTGGGTGGTCCCGATCGCGCCGTGCACCTGGTGGACGTTGCGCACCGCCACGGCCAGGGCCTGCGAAACGACGCTGCGCGCGACCGCAACGCGGAACTGGGACAGCTCGCCGTCGAGGTCGTCGGTGAGGGCGTCGGCGAGCGCGGTGTCCACGGCAGCGCGGGCCAGCACGGACTCGGCGGCGATGTCGACGACGAGGTTCTGCACGGACTGGAACTTCGCCAGGGCGCGACCGAACTGGCTGCGGGCGGTGGTGTGCTCAATCGCCGAGGCGAGCATGCCGTCCATCGCGCCGACGCACTGCAGTGCACGGGCGAGCGCGCCACGCAGGACGTACGCCTCGACGGCCGCGGTGGGTACGGGTGACCAGGAGATGCCCTCACCGACGGTGACAGAGCCGGTCGGCACTGCCGAGATGCCCTCAATGGTCGTGATCGTCAACCGGTCGGTTGGCACGTCCGCGAGCTCGTGGGTATCGCCGGCGGGGCGCACGCACACGACGGTGGCGGTGGCACCGGCCCACGGGACACCGTGCGCGGTCCCCGAGGAATCGAGCAGCGCGACGGTGGCGGTGGAGTCGGACGAGTCGTCGATCCCGGCGGCGCGCCGGAGCGGCCCGGCCAGCAGGTCGGTCTCGGCGTACGGGACGGCCACACCGGCGGCAGCCGCGGTGCGCAGGAGCGCGGCGGCTTCGGCCCAGCCGGCTCCGCTGCCCCCGGCGTCCTCGGGCGCGGTGAGCCGGGCGACGCCGACCTCCCGCAGAGTCGACCACACGGCGTCGGCGTCGGGCCGGACGTCGGGGCCGGAGAAACCGGAGACGACGTCGGAGAGCATCGCCTGCAGGTCCTCGTCGACGGAGAGGTCGACGGTCGTGGCGGTGGTCATCAGCGCATCCCCAGTCCCCGCGCGATGACGCCGCGCAGAATTTCGTTGGTGCCGCCGCGGAGCGTGAAGCCCGGGCGCTGGTGGAGGCCCGCGCGCAGCAGGCCGTGGATCTCGGCGACCGCGGCGGTGCCGTTCGTGCCGGCGAAACCGGGTGCCAGCTCGTCGCCGAGCCGGGTGGAGACGGTGTCGACGATGTCACCCTCGGTGGCGGTGCCGAGCAGCTTGACGAGGGCTGCCGGAGTGTCGGCGGGTTCACCGCGCTGCAGCGCGCCGGCGATGTTCTGGCTGAGGTTGTGCAGTCCGGCCATCCGGGCCACGGTCCGGCCGAGGTCGCTGCGCTCGGGCAGGGCTCCGGTGGAGATCGCACCGATCTCCGCGGCGAACAGGCGGAACGAGGAGAGGAACCGTTCAGGGCCGCTGCGCTCGAAGGCGAGCTCGGAGTTGACCTGTTCCCAACCGTTACCGAGTGTGCCGAAGACCATTGAGTCCGCCACGAAAACGTCCTCGAGGACGACCTCGTTGAAGTGGTGGTCCCCCGAGAGGGAGACGATCGGCCGGATGGTGACGCCCTCGCTGCGCAGGTCGACGATGAACTGACTCAGACCCGCGTGACGGTGCGAGGTGTCGAGCGGTTCGGTGCGGCACAGCGCGATGAAGGCCTCCGCGTGCTGGGCCCCGGAGGTCCACACCTTGGTCCCGGTGATCCGCCAGCCGCCGTCGACCTGAACGCCCTTGGTGCGGACACTGGCCAGGTCGGAGCCAGAGTCGGGTTCGGACATGCCGATGCCGAAGCAGCACTCGCCGGCGGCGATGCGGGGCAGGTAATCGTGCTTCTGCTCCTCGGTACCGTAGCGAAGCAGGGACGGGGCGATCTGTCGGTCGGCGACCCACTGCGCGGCGACGGGGGCGCCCACGGAGAGCAGTTCCTCGGTGACGACGAAGCGCTCGAGGTGGGTTCGGCCGCGGCCACCGAACTCCGTGGGGATCGTCATCCCGACCCAGCCGCGTTCGGCGAGGCGTCGGGTGAAGTCCTCGTCCCAGCGGGTGAGCCAGGTGTCGATCCAGGGTATGAACCGCCCGGCGTCGACCTCCTCGGCGAGAAACGCGCGTACCTCGGCACGCAGGGCGTTCATCTCATCGGTCGCCACCGTGGTCGGTGGCGCGAGAGTCGAACTCATGGGGCCTCCTGATGAGTCCTGCCCGGGCGGCGCCCGGGCGATCGGGGTCGACTGTGCCGCTGTTCGGGGAGTGCGCACAGTCAAATCAAGGGTTAGTCCAGACCGCGGGTCGCCCTGCCGCGGAGGATGCCCCGCATCACTTGGAAAGTGTCCCAGAAACGCCAGAGATACACAATAGCGAAGCAGACTACGTATATACGCTATCTGTTGAGCGCGAATGCATTGCTACGCTTTCGCAATGACGGAAACTTCTCCGGCCGCCGGTGCCGTACCTTTCGAGCAGGTTCCCGAGCGTCCCCGCCATCGCATGATCGACCGGGTCGCGGCAATCCTCGAACTCGTCGCCCGCTCCGGTGCCGGTCTCACCCTCACGGCCGTGGCAAAGGCTCTCAACGCCCCAGTGAGTTCGGTGCATGGGCTGCTCAACGGTCTCGTCGCCGTCGGCTACCTCGACGAACGCGACCGTGTCTACACCCTCGGTACAGCGCCCTACCTGCTCAACGTCATCGCGGGACGCCCCCCGGTCACGTCGATAAGTCACGAACAGCTCCAGCAAGTGCACGCCGAGGCCGGACTGACCATCGCGCTGTCCACCTCGGTGGGCGACGACCTGTTCTACGTTGACCACGTCTCCTCTGAACCGGAGTACGCGTACCTGGCGGAGAACCGCCTGCGGCGCTCCCTGCTGCGCACGTCCGCGGGGTGGCTGCTACTGGCCGACCGCGAGCAGCGCGACATCTGGGCCTACCTCAACTCCCGCCCGGTGGCCGACGCCGACTACATCGAGCAGTTCCTCTATGCCCTCGAGGCACTACGGGCCACCGGCGTGTGTGCAGCCCCGGGCGTGGCTGTCGAACACGGTGACGGCGTGTCGGTGGCTCTCCGGGAACGCGGCCGAACCATCGCCACACTCGGTGTGGTCGGCGTTCGCGAGACGATCATAGAGCGGCGCGACGAGCTCGCTAAGATCTGTCTCCGGCACGCCGAGGAGTGGGGCTTTCGCTGACCGCTAGGCGCGCGACTCCGTGCGAATGCCGAGTGCACGAACGTTCTCACAAGATGTAGGACGAACGCGATCTCTCGGGTCAACGCCCCTGATACTTGCCGGCGCGTTTGCCCGCGAACGCCGTCAGCGCCTCACGGTGGACCTCGGTGTGATGCGCGAGCGCCCACGGAGCGGCCGACTGCTCGAGAGCAGTGACTCCAACGGCTGGTGCTGAGACTCCCGCACCAGGAGAGCTTCGTGCCACTGGGGTCGTTCCCGTTAGTGGAGCACATCGGGTTCGCTCATACCGAGGGCGATCTCACGACGTTGATGGCGGTGACCAGGGGCAGGATCGACGCTGATCAGACGCGTCTCGAGCTGGAGCCGGAGTCGCAGGTCTGCGCGGGAGGGAATGCGGTGGTGCGCTCGCACTCCAGCGAGGTCTTGTGGGCCGACCTGGCCGGGACGTACTAGGCGCTGGGATTCGATGAGATCGGCGATGAGACATTCAAAGTCGCTAGTGCGCGCCCGACTGGTCGAGCCGAACAGCAAACTCGACACGACCGGGCGCTCGAAGACATCAGCGTCCAGGCACCCCCCCGGAACACGATCAACGCCAACCTGGGCTGTCGTTCATCGTCGCCTCCCGAACCTCCAAGGCCCCCAGGGAACTCGAGGATCACTTCGGCCGCCGCGGTGACACTATCGCCGAAGGTGACACCGCGGAGCTGACCCGCTCGATGGGCCACGGCCCTGACCGGCGCGACCGCAGGGTGGTGTGGCACTTTGAAGTGGCAGCGCGCCCAACGCGACCGGCGCACCACTAACGCGCAGATCGAGCGGGCCCAGCGCGTAGGCGACCTGGCAGAACCACTACGAAGGTAACGATCCGTCAAGGTCACCGGACAGAGCGTCATCCTGGATGAGGCATCAATCGAGCGGGCCCGCCAGTCCGCCGGCCACAAGGGCTACGTCACCGACATCGAGCCGACCGCGATGGTCGGAAATGCGGTCGTGGCCGCCTAACACACCCTGCGGAAAGTCGAGCAGTTCTTCCGCCTCGCCAAGTCCGAACTGAAGGCCCGACCGGTCTTCCACCGCACCCGCGAGTCGATCGAGGCGTACCCGACCATCGTGCTCGCCGCTCCAGCCATCGCCCGCCCGCGCCGCGCGGCCAACGCAGCAGAACACTACTGAAGCGGCCATGTTTTACGTAGTTATGAATTATTCTCTGTAGTTGCGGACTTGAAGCCTGAAGCCTATGGTGTACACCACATCCCAAGCGAGACTTGGTCGCAGTCACACAGGTTCCAGGTCTCGCACCCCTCCAGCTCGTTCGGCCCTCTAATCACCTCTGATCAAAGGGCTACAGCGAGCGGCAACCCTGCCCCATCTCAGTGTTCGAAAGGTCCAAATCGATGACCGCAATCCACGCTCCAAAGAACGACCTGGCACAGTCTGCGGAAACACCTACCTATGACGTCATCGTTGTCGGTGGCGGTTTCGGTGGCATCTATCAGCTACGCCATCTTCGGGACCGGGGATTCTCTGTGATCCTCCTTGAAGCCAGTGGCGGTTTCGGCGGGGCATGGAGCCTCAATCGCTATCCGGGGGCAAGGGTGGACAGCCACGCACCGGTATATCAGTTCACTGACGAATACCTCTGGAAGGATTGGGACTTCTCGCAGATGTACCCCGATCATGAGGAAATGCGTAGCTATTTCAATTATGTTGATTCCAAACTGGACCTGAGCAAGGACAGTCGATTCAACACTAAGGTCGTGGGCGCGACGTTCGACGAAGAGCAGCGGATGTGGAGCCTCGAAACACAGGACGGAGCCACTTTCCGGGCAAGGTTCGTGGTGTTCGCGACAGGGTCGACCACGGAACCCTACACACCATCCATCCCAGATATGGATGCGTACCAAGGAGAACTGGTTCATACCGCCCGATGGCGTTCCGATCTGGACATGACGGGAAAGCGCGTCGCGATTATCGGAACTGGCGCAAGCGCTGTTCAGGTAGTGCAGGAAGCAGGCCCAGTAGTCGAAAACCTCACGGTTTTCCAGCGCACTCCGAATATTTCGTTGCCTATGCAACAGAAGTACTTGGACGATGAGGAACAAGCCGCCCTCAAGAACAAAATGCCCGATGTTGCCGCGAAATGTCGCGAAACCCACGCAGCGATCGACTACGACTTTGACCCCCGGAGCGGTTTCGAAACCCCAGAGGACGAGCGCAATGCTGTCTTTGAGCGCCTCTGGAATCAGGGCGGATTCGCATTCTGGCTGGGAAATTTCTCGGACTATCTATTCAATGACAAAACAAATGCGCTGACATACGAGTTCTGGAAGAACAAGATCAAGCCCCAGATCAAAGACCCAGTCAAAGCAGAGCTGTTGGTCCCAGAAATCGCCCCTCATCCCTTCGGAGCCAAGCGGCCGGCCCTCCATCAAAACTATTATGAGGTGATGAATCAGACGAACGTCTCTCTTGTCTCCACCAAAGAGACCCCGATCGTCGGATTCACCGAAACCGGGATTCGCACAGCCGACGGAGTCGAGCACGGCGAGTTTGACATTATCGTTCTCGCCACAGGCTTCAACAACAACACCGGCGCACTAACCTCGATCGACGTTCAGAACGCGAATGGCGTCACTTTACGTGACAAATGGAGCCAGGGCGTAGACGCGTACCTCGGAGCAGTCACAGCCGGGTTCCCGAACGCCATTTTCGTCTACGGCCCCCAGAGTCCTGCTGCATTTGCGAACGGGTCCACGAACGCCGAGCTTCAGGGCGAGGTCATGGTCGACTTCTTCGAATTTCTTCGGTCAAACGGACTCACCCGTTTCGAATCGACAGTTGAAGCGGACAAAGCTTGGACCGCGCACATCAACGAGACCGACGACACGGCGCTATTCAATCGGGCGAAGTCTTGGTATAACGGGGGCAACATTCCGGGCAAGAAAATGCAGATGCTGCAGTATCTAAACGGCGTGCCGACATACTTGCAGTTCTGGCAGAAGGAAAAGGAGTCCGGATATACCGATGGGCTGACCGTGTCATGACTTTTCATCACGTGGTCGCTATATCATGGACCCGGTCGATCGATGACTCGAATATATCGGCTTTCGCAATTGCGCTTGATCAGCTGTCCGCCGAATGTACAGAACTGCTACATGCCTACGCTCATGGAAGAGACATCAGTTCGCGCGACGTGAGCAGCGACTACGGGATTTCCGCTGCGTTTCATGATCCAACAGGCTATGCCGAGTACGACGTGCATCCTGCTCATATTCGTGCAAAGGAGCTGCTCTCCAAGTTCGCGGCGAAATACACCGTAGTGCAATTTGAGGCGTGACTAGCACCTAGGATGCGTTAACTCGAAGCTGCAATCGCCATATCTACCACCGAAAGGGCAGGCAATGAAGAACCATTCACTGCAGACAATATCCAGTGGGCATGGCTACCTCGAAGCACCACGCTGGCACGATGGTCGACTATGGGCCAGCGACTTTTTTGGCAAGCACGTCCTTCATTTCGAAGAGGACGGCAGCCACACTGCATTCGCGACGCTCGAAGAGTCACCGTCTGGGCTCGGTTTCCTACAGGATGGATCGGTCTTAGTGGTCCTCTTGGATCCGTCGAAGAAGAAGGTTGTGCGCATCGCGTCCGACGGATCCGTCAGCGAGTACGCCGATATCGCGCATATCGCCCGCGGAATGGCAAACGACATGCTGGTATCGCCGTCCGGACATGCCTACATTGGTAACTTTGGCTTTGACCTCGGGGCTGAGGATCCGAAGGCAACAACTTTGGCCCACGTAACACCCGAGGGCAACGTAAGCAGAGTTGAAGGCGATGCGACATTCCCGAACGGAGCAGCTCTTAGTGCGGACGGTCGAACTTTGCTCCTCGCGGAGACTTTCGGTCACCGGATTGATGCTTTTGACGTAAACGCCGATGGTTCCTTGACTAATTTCCGAGTGTGGGCACAACTCGACGAGAGCATGCACCCTGACGGGATTGCACTGGACACCGAAGGTGGCGTCTGGTTCGGCAATGGCCTGACCAACGGTCCGGAGAGCGGCTTCTATCGCGTTGAGGAGGGCGGCGAGATCACCGATTCCGTTCTCGTGCCTGACGCCTGGGCTGTTGCGTGCACGTTCGGCGGATCGGACCTGGATGTGCTGTACATGTTTTGCAATGCGACCACTCTCGAGCAGTTCGGTGAAGGTAAGTCACAAGGCACCGTCCGCACCGCGCAGGTGAATCGACGTGGCGTCGCACAGTAGGCCGGCCTGAATCTCCCTAGAGGTGGGCCGTCCGTGCGGAGTTCGATCGGGCCCGAGACGGCCCGAGACGGCCCGATCGGTACTCCGTCCGTACGGAGTTCGATCGGGCCCGAGACGGACCGATCGGTACGGTGCCGAGCAGTCATCTAGTCATGCGCTTCAACTGTAGACGCTCCAGCGCTTTGCCCTTCGTTTGGCTGCGGCAGCGTATTGACCGTAATCGTCTTTCGTAAGCAACCTTGGAAGACAAGGTATATGACCACTTTAGAGAGGTTACATTATGCCCCCATCCGGTGGCGCCGACCGCAGACAGTTTTATATTAACGGTCAGTGGCGAGAGGCTGTCGACCCAGAATTATTTACTATTGCAGAAGCAGCAACCGAGCGGCCGCTGGGCGTTGCCGCAATGGGTGGTCCTTCGGAGATTGACGAAGCTGTTTTGGCCGCGCGGGCGGCACTCGACAACGGCCCCTGGGGGCGTTCCACCCCGCACGAACGGGCCGAGACTATGCGGCGGTTCGCCGATAGCCTCGAGCGCCGAGGAGAATCCACCGCGCGCTTGGTCAGTCAGCAGAATGGCATGATTAGGCCTTTATCGATTATCAGTAACGCTGCGGCCCCGGTAGCGGTACTGCGTTCAATGGCTGAGCTCGCCGAGGCACGGACTTTTGAGACTCGCCGCCCCAGCAAGAAGGGGCACACCATTGTGCGGCAAGAGCCAGTCGGTGTTGTTGGTGCAATCGTTGCGTGGAACTATCCTCAGTTGCTGGCTATGGCCAAGATCGCTCCTGCTCTCGCCGCTGGGTGCACTATCGTTTTGAAACCAGCCCCCGAAACTGCGCTTGACGCCTACGTGCTCGGGGAAGCAGCGGAAGATGCAGGTCTGCCGCCTGGAGTCCTCAACATTGTTGCTGGTGGCGTTCGCGCGGGCGAGGCCCTTGTGGCCCATCCGGGTGTGGACAAGATTGCATTTACCGGGTCAACGGCTGCAGGGCAGGCGATAGGCGAGGCGGCAGGCCGGTCCCTCAAGAGGGTATCGCTCGAGCTCGGTGGCAAGTCGGCGGCCGTTGTGCTCCCTGATGCGGATCTGGATGTCTTCGCTAGGAGCCTGGACGACGCTGTGTTCAAGAACGGGGGGCAGACGTGCACCACAAACTCCCGTATCTTGGTTCCCCATGGTCGTTCCCAGGAAGTTCTAGATGTCCTGGCTGCCTATGTGGATGATCTGGCGATGGGGGACCCGCTTGACGACGCGGTCACTTTGGGCCCGATGGTGAGCGATCGACACCGAGAGCGAGTTAGAAACTATATCCGGCTCGGGGAGTCTGAGGGATTCCAGCTTGTCCGTGGCGGCGCCGAGCCGCCTGATGGCCTAACGCAAGGGTGGTTTGTTTCGCCTACTATTTTTGGAGGCGTGGACAATAACAGTCGACTGGCGCAGGAGGAGATATTCGGTCCTGTCATCTCCGTTATCCCGTACGGGTCCGAGGATGAGGCCGTTCGTATCGCAAATGACACCGTCTTCGGTTTGGGCGGGGTCGTCTTTACTGAGGATCACGAGCATGGCCTAGATATCGCGTCACGTATCAGGTCTGGAACAATGGGGATCAATTATTTTTCGATGGACATGGGCTCCCCCTTCGGTGGCGTGAAGCACAGCGGAATTGGGCGAGAATTCGGCCCTGAGGCGCTGGATTACTATCTCGAATACAGGTCCATCTATGTCTAGTCGCCTCGGAGCCTTCCGACCCCACTCCCTGTTCAATTGGATGCCTAGAGGCTTCATGATTTACCTTCCCCCTCGGCCGGCCCGACCCTTCAATACCCACCAGAATGAGCAGCCATGACCAACTCGACAGTCAACGCCCTTTCGGCCGACGCCTGGGACGCCTCTTCCAATTCAGCCGCGCTGCCTCCGCGGACTGGCGCGCTCACAGACATTCGCGTCGTCGACCTGTCGCGGGTGCTCGCCGGACCGCTGTGCGGGCAGATGCTCGCTGACCACGGTGCGGACGTAACGAAAGTAGAGCCACCAGCCGGCGACGAAACCCGCGGTTGGGGCCCGCCGTTCGTCAGAGAAGACCACAGCACGTACTTCGACGGGCTCAACCGCAACAAGCGCAACATCAGCGTCGACCTACGAATCGAGGAAGGACAGCAACTCCTGCGCCGAATGCTCGCCGAGGCCGACGTGGTGATCGAGAATTTCAAGGCCGGGACGCTCGAGAAGTGGGGCCTGGGCGACGAAGTACTCGCCGCGGAGTTCCCGCGCCTCGTACACTGCCGGATCACCGGGTACGGTACCGACGGGCCGCTTGGTGGCGCGCCCGGGTACGACGCAGTGCTTCAGGCACTGTCCGGGCTGATGAGTATCAACGGCGAAGCTGACGGCACGGCGATGCGGATCGGGATCCCGCTGGTGGATATCATCACCGGCCTCAATGCGATGAACGGCATCCTCATGGCGCTGCACGTGCGGCGCGAGACCGGGCGCGGGCAGCTTGTCGACCTCGCGCTGCTCGACAGCGCGGTGTCGATCCTGCACCCACACGCCGGCAAATGGTTTGCTACCGGCGTCGCGCCGGAACGCACCGGCGTCGCCCATCCCACCATCTGTCCTTACGAGACGTTCATCTGCAGTGACGGACCGTTCTTCATTGGTGCCGGCAACGACCGGCAGTTCCGGTCGCTCGCCAACGCGTTGGACGCTCCCGGGCTCGCCGAGGACCCACGGTTCACGACGAATACCGATCGTATGGCGAACGCAGTACAGCTGCGCAAGGTCCTCGGCGGACTCATCGGCGGTTGGCAGCGCGAGGCCCTGGCCGCCGCACTTCGACTGGCCGGTGTTCCCTCGGGGGCCGTGAACAACGTCGGGGAGGCACTCAACCTTCCGCAGGTGCGGCACCGAAAGATGGTGATCGAATGCGACGGGTACCGAGGTGTCGGCGTACCAGTAAAGCTGTCCGAGTCCCCCGGTTCGGTGAGATTCGGCCCTCGCCACCGCGGCGCCGACACCGACGCTGTTCTCGCCGAGCTCGGATTTTCCGAGAACGAGGTTGCGTCTCTACGCGGCTCCGGGGTATTGCCGGAGTAGCGGGGCCGCAACACCCGTGAATTCCGTCATTCGGGGGCGTTCCGAGGACGGCATACCGATTGCAGCACAGTGGTTACGAACTCCGGTCCGTTGTCCATCCGCAACACCAGCGGCGGTCCACCCCACAGCGCGAACGCCTTGTCCAACTCGATCAAAGCGAGCCATAGCACCGGCCTGGAAGTAAGCGATCATCGAAACCTTCGTCGCCCCGCACTGCCCATTCGTCGTCCCCGTCGAAGACACCGAGCAGCACCGCATGCTCGGGAGGCTCGAAGTAGCGGTCGGAGTACGGTTCCAGCAGCACATGCTTCTCCGTGAGACGAACCTGCCCGAGCCCGTCGACTCGCAGAAGTCGCGCCGTCGGCCACCCCTCCCGCAGCGCCTCGGCGTCGTCGCGCAGTGCGGCGGGGCGGTCGAGGCCACCACGTGAAGCCGCGGCCAGTCGCGATCGAGTTCGATCATAGATTCACGCCCAATCTCGTAATGGTGCTTCACAATTGCTCGAAAAATCATGTTCGTACCGCGCGCTTTCGCCCATCAACTCTGAAAGCCCCGGAGGGCTCGCCTTCCAGGCACCGTACCTACCGACGCGTCATCAACGCGGTTATTCCACAGATGATCTTATCCACAATGAAGAACGGCTATCTGACACTTACTTGACTGCAAGCTAAGTGACACGACACACGAACCTTGTATCATCATATTCGTTGCACCCCAACCTTTTTAATCGATACTCAAGGCTGTTACCCTTGGCCGTGGCACGGTTCCCGCCGATCAACTGATCTCGATTAGCGAAGTGGTTTGTCGAGTGCCTTTCCCCAACAAAAACCCTCAAGGAGCACGCTATGCCGCTGTTGCATGTGACCCAGACCCCCGGCCAATCCGCCGAAGCGAAGCGTGAGCTATTGAAAAAGCTGACCGCTGCATACGTGGACGCCACAGGAGCGAAACCGGCAAGTGTCTGGGTGACGATCGAAGAAGTGTCGAAGGACGATTGGGCCATCGGCGGTGAGACTCTGACCGAACGAGCCTCGAAGCCGGCCTGACCGACTTTCGGCGAGCGACTCCGACTTCTCGTTCGGCCACCTCGGTCGCGCGAGAGGCCGGAACCCACCCTCGGTTCTCACTGAACGTCGGCGCCCCTGATCAACTGGAGTGGTGCCCTCCGCTCACCTGCTGAGCGGAGGGCACCACGTCGAGAAACTCGTCGATGCCATCAAATGTTGCGGAAACGGCGTAGTCGGCGTTGCCGTCCTTGATTCCGAGATCTCGGCCGTGCCGATACTGAACAATCTGCGGACTGCAGCCGAAGTCGGGACCGACAACTACAAGTCAGTCATCGTGACTGATTGACCCTCACACAAGGAGCAACTTTCATGGATGATCCCGTTCTCGTCCAGCGCGACGGTGTTATCGAGACCTGGACAATCAATCTGCCCGAAGAACGCAACCCGATCTCCGGCGAGGACGTGATCGACGCGCTCGTTGCGTGCGTGGCCGCTGTCAATGCCAGCCATGAGACCAGAGCAGTCATCGTGACGGGCGCCGGTTCCGCGTTCTCGGCCGGCGGTAACGTGAAGGACATGGCGGAAGGCCGCGGGCTCTTCGGAGGCAAGCCTCACCAGCAGCGCGAGGGGTATCGGAAGGGAATTCAACGTATACCTCGGGCGATGTACAACTGCGACGTCCCCCTGATTGCGGCGGTGAACGGACCCGCAGTGGGCGCCGGCTGCGATCTCGCGCTCATGTGTGACATGCGGATCGCCTCCGACACGGCCTTCTTCGCCGAAAGCTTCGTCAAGCTGGGCATTATCCCCGGGGACGGTGGAGCGTGGTTGCTGCCACGCGCGATCGGCGCGGCCCGCGCTGCCGAGATGACGTTGACCGGGGACCGCGTCGACGCGGCGACTGCACTGGAATGGGGGCTGGTCTCCCGGGTCGTCGCCCCGGAGCAGCTGCTCGACGAGGCGCGCGGGCTGGCGGAGCGCGTAGCGGTCAATCCGCCGAACTCGGTGCGGATGGCAAAGAAGCTTTTGCGTGAATCCCAGCATCTGAGTCTCGATAGTTTGCTCGAGTTGTCCGCTGCCATGCAAGCGCTGTCCCATCACACCGCCGACCACCGTGAGGCCGTCAGCGCGTTCATGGAGAAGCGTCCGGGTTCCTTCACAGGTGAGTAGCACCTGAATCGCTCGAGGCTGCGTCGGTATCACCGGAGAATGACCGCCCAGCCGCCCGCGAGCACAGTATGAGAACCACGAACGAGCAGATCTATCACCGCCTGACCCAATGACATGCGCTGGCCGTGGAGGCAGTCGTCACGGTTCTAGACTCGAGGTGCGATGGAGGTGCGCGATGGACAACGGATCCGTCCTGCAAGCCCATGACCTGCGGCCGCCGTGGGGGCTCACGGCGGCCGCAGCCGGCTGTGTGGCGGTGGTCCTGACCTCACGCTGCAGGTGCTGGTCGTCGCCGCCGTACTCGCCGGTGTGGCGATCCCGGCGTTCCATCGCACACGTTGTCGCCCGTTGTCGCCCGTTGGCGGCCCGGTGCGCCTCGATCCGCGCCGGGTTGTGCGTGCCCGCGATCCCGTTGTCGGTGCTCGTGCTCGTCGATTCGCTCTGACCGGCGCCGGAACCGCACACTCCTCCCATGCAGCAACTCCTCGCGGACAACGAACTCGCCCTCACCGTCGTGATGTGCGTGGTCGTGGTGGCGCTCGCCGCCGCCGCGGTGCCCTGCCCGCACAGCTTCCGGCTTTTCCTCCGCGCCTTGGCCCGCCGAGCGTCGATAGATTCCCGCCCGCATCCCGTCGAACCCTCAGGGGCGCTAGCCGGTCAGGTGGTTGGTGCGCGTTCGAGGAGTGCGGGACGCCCGTGGTCCCCGGACGGGATCGGGTAGAAGGTGTGGTGGGTGGTGGGGTCGACCACCACGACGTGCGCGCCATCGGCGAGGTGACCGGACCCGACCTCGGTAAGGTGTCCGCCCTCCTGGTCGAACACGCTGACGGTGCCGCTCTCGGCGGCAACGTAAAGGCGGTGCGCCCCTTGGTCGTAGGCGAGCACATCTGGTTGCCTGCCGACCCCGGCGGCACCGGCGGTCTTCCAGGTCGCCAGGTCGACGGTGAGCAGGGTGGCATTGTCCTCGCAGGCAACGAACGTGAGCCGTGCCGGTGGGTCGAGGGCGAGGCCGTGGCCGCCGCGGCATCCAGGTGTCGGAAGCCTGCGGATGACGGTAAGGGTTTCGGGGTCGATGGCGGCGAGATCGCCCGTGCCTTGGACCGCGACGAGCATCTGGTCGGCGACCGGGTCGTAGGCGACGTTGCCGACGTCGCCGCCGAGGTCGACTGTGCCGCGCACGCGTGCGGTGGCGGCGTCGATGACGGTCTCGGTGCCGCCGGATTCGTTGGTAGTCCACACCGCACCGCGTTTCGGGTCGTAGGCGATCCCGTCCGGGTAGTCACCGGTGGGGGCCTGTCCGAGCACGGCGGCGGTGTCTTCGTCGAGGAGGACCAGTCGATTGTCGCCGGTGGCGGTGACGTAGACCCGGCGCAGCTCGGGGACGACGAGGACGCCGTGTGCCTGCGGCAGGTTCAGGATCGTTCGGACGACCTGCTGGGTGTGGACGTCGACTTCGATGACCTCGCTGGCGCCGAGGTGTGCAATGAACAGCAGTCCCCGCTCGGAGTCGAGACTGCCGTAGTCGAAGCGTGAATTGTCGCCGGGAAGGGCGATCTCCGCGACCGGGCGCAACGGCAGCGGGCCACTCTCCGGTGGTGTCGACCGGGACGAGCACCCGCCGACCAGGATCGACGCCATAACGAGTGCGGGCAGCAGCCGGGCTGGTCTCGGTCTGCGCCGGTCACCGGTACGGGTGCCCATCCCAGCTCCTGTCTGCTTCCTGACTGGTCAGGTTCCGGGCGTGACGTGGGTGGCCGCCTCTTCGTCGTCGACGGCCTCGAACGCGACGGCCACTTTCACGGTAACCACGGTTACAGTCCAGTGTCCAGGTGCGCGCCCAAGTCGCCCCACCGGCCCGCGAACCCACGGATAGACATCGCAGTGAAACCGTGGTTACATCACGGTTGTGGAACCTGGACCGGCACCGGCCGAGCGACCCGACGAGTGGGTGATGCTGGCGTATCGCATCCCCCGCGAGCCGTCGACGCCGCGGATCGCGGTGTGGCGCAAGCTCCGCAAGTACGGGGTGTTCCAGCTCGCCGACGGGGTGGTGGTGCTGCCCGCCTCGGCCCGCACCCGCGAGCAGTTCGACTGGGTCGCCGAGGAGATCGTCGAGGCGCACGGGCAGGCGGAGGTGTGGACCGCCGCCCCCACCACCCAGAACCAACAGGACCGGATGCGGGCGAAGCTCTCGGCCGATCGGGCCGCCGAATACGACGAGATCACCGACGCCGCCGAAGCGGCACGCTCACTGCCCGACCCCGACGGATGGACCAAGAAACTCACCCAGCTGCGCCGCCGGATGCGGGAGATCGACAAACGCACCTTCTTCCCGACCGCCCAGCGGGACGGCGCGGAGGCCGCGTTAAAGGGGCTGGCGACCGGCCGGCCCGCGGAAACGCAGGTGCCGCAATGAGGTGGGCGACCCGCGCCGGGATCCACATCGACCGCGCCGCCTGCGCGTGGTTGATCCGCCGCAATATCGACCCGGACGCCAAATTCCTGTGGGTGACCGATCCGGCGGACGTCCCGGACGATGCGACCGCGTTCGACATGCGCGGCGTCGAACTCTCGCACCACCACGGTGATTGCAGTTTCGAGACGATCCTGCGCCGCTACGAACTCACCGACCCGGTGCTGTGGGTACTCGCCGAAATCGTGCACGAGGCCGACATCGACGACGGAAAGTTCGACGCCCCCGAAGCCCCCGGCCTGGACTCGGTGCTGCGCGGGCTGTCGTTGACCGGCACCGACGATCAGACCCTGGTGGTGGCGACCCGCATCTTCGACGGGCTCTACGAATTCCATCGCCAACGTGTCCTGTCCGGCCGCGAACCGTCCTGACCCCGATGCGACCCGACCATCCTGCCCCGCCCTGACTTTCATGTTTCGGAGACCGACGTGAGCAGTAACGAACCCACCACCCGCGCCACACCGGCCCCCACTTCCCGACGCCGCGACTTGATCCCGCTGCGGCAGGCGAGCTGGGCGTGGTTTCTGATCTCCCTGCAGACTTTCGGTGGTCCGGCCGGGCAGATCGCGGTCATGCAACGCACCCTCGTCGACGAGAAGCGGTGGATCGGGCAGAAACGGTTCCTGCACGCCCTGAACTACTGCATGCTGCTGCCCGGCCCGGAAGCCCAGCAGCTCGCCATCTACACCGGGTGGCTGCTCAACGGCACGATCGGCGGTCTGATCGCCGGGGTGTTGTTCGTGCTGCCCGGGATGATCGCGATGCTCGGACTGGCCGCGATCTACGTCGCGTTCGGGGCCACCACTATCGTGCTGGCCATCTTCGCCGGCATCGCCCCCGCCGTCCTCGCCGTGGTCGTGCAGGCTGTTACCCGGGTCTCGAAGCGGGCGTTGACCCGGCCCGCGCACGTGGTGATCGCGGTCTGCGCATTTTTCGCGTTGGCGCTGTTCGCGGTGCCGTTCCCGATCGTCATCGCGGTGGCCGGGTTTGCCGGCTGGCTCATCGGCCGCCGCACGCAGGGCGCCGACAACAGCGGCACAACCGAGAAGGACACTGACGAGACGCCGCCGCTGATCGCCGACGACGCTCTGCACGCCGACGCCCCCAGCCTGCGCCGGGCGGTCCTCGTGCTCGGTGTCGGTGTGATCGCGTGGGCCGTTCCGATGGTGGCTGTGGTGGTGTTCACCGGCCGGCACAGTGTGTTCACCGAACAGGGGATGTTCTTCTCCGGCACCGCTTTGGTCACTTTCGGTGGCGCCTACGCCGTCCTGGCCTACGTTGCCCAGAAGGCGGTGGAGACCTACGGCTGGCTCACCCCCGGCGAGATGGTCCGCGGTCTCGGGCTGGCCGAGACCACCCCCGGGCCGCTGATCATGGTGGTGCAGTTCGTCGCGTTCCTCGGCGCCTACCGCAACCCCGGCGACCTCGACCCCTGGGTCGCCGCGACCATCGGCGCGCTGCTGACCACGTGGGTGACGTTCGTGCCGTGCTTCGTGTTCATCTTCCTCGGCGCCCCCTACGTCGAGCGGCTCCGCAACAACACCCACCTGACCTCCGCGCTGAACGGCATCACCGCATCGGTGGTCGGAGTGATCGCGAACCTGGCCCTGTACTTCGCCGTCCACACCCTCTTCGCCGACGCCTCCCTGCTGCACTGGGGGCCGATCCACCTGCTGGTGCCCGACCTGAGCACGATCCGCCCGGTCGTCGCGGTCATCGCCGTCCTCGCCGGGGTGATGATCTACCGGCTGAACTGGTCCGTGCTGCGCACCCTCGGGGTCTGCGCCCTCCTCGGCCTCACCGCCGGCCTGGTCGGGCTCCCCGTCACCTGACCTGCGCCGCCTCCCTCACACACGTCGAATGCGCGACACCGCCCGCGCCAATGGCCAGGTAGAAGTTGATACCGCCCCGATCAGCGGCTCGTTTCCCTCGTCGATGGCCCCGCCGCAGGCTTTGTGGGCGCACCGACAGTTTCCGGCGAAAAACGGGCTGAGGTGGGGATTCCTCCACAGTGCCAACACAAGGGCTCGGACTCCTAGCTATAGCTAAAGGGTCCGCCAGACCACCCCAGTTCGCCTCAAGAAGTAGCGAGCAAACGCAGGTCGACAGGTTGTCCGTCTGAGGGGAACGGCAAGGACGTGAAGTTGAGTGGGGCGACGTAGTCGGCGTCGACGTGCCAGTCGAAGCGCAGGAGGAGGTGATGCATGATTGCTTTGATCTCGGCGCCGGCGAAGTGCATTCCGAGGCATTTGTGCACGCCACCACCGAAGGGCTCCCAGGCATATCGGTGCACCTTGTCTTCACGTCGATGCTCCGCGAAGCGTTCGGGATCGAAACGCTCGGGTTCGGGCCAGTACTGCGGCATGTGGTGGGTGAAATGTGGCACCACCGCCGCGTAGGTTCCCGCAGGCACGAAGTGCCCTTGCACCTGGGTGTCGCGAACCGCTCGGCGCGCCATGACCGGCACCGGAGAGACGATCCGGAGGCATTCCTTCATGACCAGATCGAGGCTGTCCAGTCCGTCGAGATCGGCATAACTCGGCGCCGGGGTCCCCAACGCGAGCGACTCCGCCCGGCATCTGTCCTGCCACTGCGGGTGTTGACCCAGATACTGCATCATCGTGGAGATGGTGATCGTGGAGGTGTCGTGCGCGGCCATCAGGAGGAAGATCATATGATCGACCACCTCGTCGTCGCTGAAGCGTTGTCCTGCTTCGGATTCGATGTGACAGAGCACGGAGAACAGGTCGTCCGTTTCGTGTGATCGACGCGCCGGTAGGTATTGCCGGAAGAAGTCTTCCAGGACTCGGCGTCCGTCTAGTCCTCGCTTCCACCTGGTCCCCGGGACCGGATAGCGGACCACCGAGGTTGCCGCCTGCACGCAATCGACGAAAGCCTTTTTCACCGAAGAAATCTCGCTCTCGGTAGACCCTTCCGCGCCACCCATGAAAATGTCGGTGGCGAGATCGAGAGTGAGCGCCTTGAGCGCCGTGTAGGCGCGGAATCCGTTGGTGGGAGTCCAGGCGTCGAGCGCCGAATCGATCGCCGGGTTGAGAACGTCGACGGTATTCTCGAGGCGCGATCGGGTGAAGGCTTGCTGCATGATTCGACGGTGTCGTAGATGTTCTTCCGAATCGAGAAGCATGAGGCCACCGTGAAAGAAGGGGCCGATCAGCACCGACCAGCCGTCACCGTTGACGAATGCCCGATCTTTGTTCTGCAGCACTTCCTGGCATGCGTCGGGTCCGAGGACTGCGACCCAACGCCGACCGACCATCGAGAACCAGGAGACCTCGCCGTAACGGTCCCAATGCTTTTGCATCAATGCGAGTGGATCTCGGATGTATTCGAGTACGTGCCCGACGCCGGGCAGCCCCGATCGCCCCGAGACCGGTTGCAACTGCGACTGTGCGGGTGGAACGGCCAGGATCTTGGACATGACGAACCTCAACTCCCGTCTCATCTGACAGCGCGTCCTGTCAGATGAGCGTAGTCTGCGCCATCGAGATCACGTCTGTCAATATCGATCCATGACTCCCCCTACGCCCCGTCGATACGCTGGCCTGAGCGGCGACCAACGTGCAGCACTGCGCCGCGACAGTCTGCTCGAGGCGGGATTGGACGTGTTTGCAGCCACAGGTAAGGGCGGCGCCACCATGACCGCCATCTGCGCGCACGCCAAGTTGACGGAGCGATACTTCTACGAAAGTTTCACCAGCAGAGACGAACTCCTGCAGAATGTCCTGGACGGCATCGCCGACGAGGTCCGTCAGGCCGGTCTGGATGCGCTTCGAGCGAGCACCGGGACGATCGAACAACGCGTACGAAATGCCATCGCATCGTTCGTCACTATCCTCACCGAAGATCCACGCAAGGGACGTGTTGCGATGATCGAATCCGCCGCGTCCGAACCTCTGCGCACCCACCGACGCGCAGCACTGCGGGGCTTCGCTCAGATGGTGGCGGACGAAGCCACGCGCATATACGGAGACCGAGCGTGGTCACCACCTCAAGGTGAAATCAACGGACTGCTGTTTGTGGGCGGCTTGGCCGAGCTGGTCACCGCGTGGTTGAACGACGAGATCTCCATCACGCCCGACGAGATCGTCGATGCGGCAACATATCAATTCACCTCCACCGCACACCGATGAGGGGCGCGGTGCTTGGGCTCGTAATGTTGGCCACGGGACACGGACGCGTTGTTCGAGATCGTCGTCAGATCCGGATCGAAGAAGGTTCCCGACTGGACTACGCCACCGATGGGTGACGGTACCCACATTGATGCCATGGGGGCAGTTCGTCGGCCAGAGCGAACGACAGATTGTGCAATCCGGCTTTACCCATCGAGGCAGACGCCTCGATGCACAGGAAAGTCAAGGTCCTGACGCTGCGACGAAATGCTGTTCACGCGGCTACCCAACACTTGCACTGTGCGGCATCGATCAGTGTGTAGGGCCAGTGCTTGGGGCGCACTCGCCGACGGAGGCGCCTTTTCACTCCTTCAGAACGACCGGACCGTAGGTGTCGGCGTATTCGAGCGCGAGTTCCAGCTTCAGCCTGTTCGGTCCGACGGGGCGGCCGAGCAACTCCTCGGCGCGCTGGATGCGGTAACGCACGGTGTTCTTATGCACGCCGAGCGCCCGAGCAGCCGCGTCCGGACTGCGGTTCACGGTCAGATAGCCGCGCAGCGTGCGACGCAGCATTGCGGAGGCTGCATCGGTACCGTCAAGGCCGCGCAGTTCACGGGAAACCAGCGCCCTCGCCGCGTCGGGATGGCCGTCGAGCAGGTGGACAATTTCGACGTCCGCATAGCAAATGAGCTGAGTCTCGGCCGGTCGAGATTCCGAGATGCGTTGAGCAGCAATAGCTTCAATGTGACTTTGCCGAAATCCCTGAATTCCCTTGCCCGGGTTACCAATCGCGATCCGGATCCCGGCCGGGATGCCCGGACCGATGTCCAATGCGGTGAGATCCGGCTCGACTTCCGCCGCCAGCCATGCCCAGAGCCCTCGCGATCCGGACGGCACAGTAAGCATTTGCCGAGCCCCGATCTTGGCCGCAACCGTACGGGCGGCGGAGTCCAGAACGCCGATCTCGTCCTCGGCCTGATTCGACTGTGTGTCCTCGAGCCACAGCACAAGTGCGGTGTTATGCACGAGCAAGGGGTAATTCAAACGATTCGAGGCTGCCACGGTATCGGCGATCTCGCCTCGGATGATCGCCTGCACCGTTTCTGCCTGCCGGGCGAACGCGCCGCTCAATCCCCGCTCTCGTTCCTCACTGTAGGTATCCGCGAGTACCTCCAATGAGACGTTGAGCCAGTGATTCGCCCGCTCCAGTAGCCGAATCAGGACTTTCGGTTCCAATACCGGGTCGGTGATGCGCTCACTTGCTGTTTCCGCGGCGAATCTCAGCAGAGCTTTCTGGCCGACCCGGTAGATCTGCATCAATACCCTCAGATGCAGGCCCCGTCGGGCGATTGTGCGCGCGAGACCATGTGCGGCGGGTGGGAGGTCCACCTCCGCGGACTCTCCGGTGAGCCAGACCAGCAGTGCGCGCCCTTGATCACGGGTGCTGGCTTCGAGGTCCCGTCGCAACTCTCGGTCCGCGGAAACCTCGGGAACCTCGGCCACTATCACGGCGTCGAACCTCGCGACGAGACCATCCAGGGTTCCGGGCACCAGCGCCTCCGCAGCGAACTCCCGGAGCCAGGCAAGCACCATGTCGTCAGCGGACACGTCGATACCTCCTTCTAATTGGACCCGGAGCACAAATGACGAGGGCCCAATTGGCTGATTTCGCTAAGAAACGTGCGGTTCGGTTGTGCAATTCTAATAGGAAGTGTCGTGCATCATAGGAGGCGGGGTTCACATGAGATCCGGAAGCAAGGCGCACACGAGGTGCGACGACATCGACGTGCACTGCCCCGCCGACGGCCGCCTGGTCGCGCGTGTACCGGACGAGAGTTCCGAGGCAGTGACCGATGCCGTCCGTCGACTGCGCGCCCACCAACCCGAGTGGGAAGCGCTGGGGCCGAAAGGAAGGGCCATGTGGCTGCGGAAGCTGCGGGACTGGCTTCTCGACAATGAGCGCCACCTCATCGACGTGCTGCGGTCCGAGACCGGGAAGCCACGCGCCGAAGCAGCCATCGAGCCTGCGCTCGCGTGCGACCTGATCAACTACTTCGCGGACAACGCCGGCAAGTTTCTCGCCGACGAGCGGGTGAAACCGCACGGGCCGCTGTCGGTGACAAAGCGACTGATCAAGACCGTCCGCCCCTACCCGGTGGTCGGTGTGATCACCCCGTGGAACTTCCCGCTCGCGATGCCGGCGATGGACATCATACCGGCGCTGCTCGCTGGTGCGGCGGTGCTGCTCAAGCCGTCTGAGGTAACGCCGTTGTCAGCCGTCGAACTAGCTCGGGGATGGTCGGAAATCGGTGCACCCCTGGTCTTCTCGGTACTCACTGGCCGCGGCGACACAGGTGCAGCGGTAGTGGATTCGGTGGACTTCGTGCAGTTCACCGGCTCCACCCCGACCGGTCGAGCGATCGCCGTGCGGGCCGCAGAGCGGCTGGTGCCATGCAGTCTCGAACTCGGCGGCAAAGATCCGGCCATCGTGCTGGCGGATGCGGACCTGGACCGCGCGGCAGCCGGAATCGCTTGGGGCGGACTGTTCAACGCCGGACAGGTGTGCGTGTCGATCGAACGCGTTTACGTCGAGGCGCCCGTGTACGACGAATTCGTCGCGCGACTGGTGGCACTCGTCGGCTCGCTCCGACAGGGTGACGACGGCGACGGGTATCGGATCGATGTCGGTGCGATGGCTACACAGGCCCAGCGTGACCTCGTTGCCCGACACGTCGCCGACGCTGTGGACGGCGGCGCCACGGCGCTGACCGGCGGCAAGGCCGGGAGCGCTGGCACCTTCTTCGAGCCGACGGTCCTCGTCGACGTGAACCATTCGATGGCCTGTATCCGGGAGGAGACGTTCGGGCCCACGATCCCGGTGGTCAAGGTCGCCGACGCCGACGAAGCCGTGCGCCTGGCCAACGATTCCGAGTACGGCCTGTCCGCGACGGTGTGGTGCGGAGATCGGGCCCGCGGCGAGGCGATCGCGCGCCGGCTCGAAGCCGGCGCGGTGAACATCAACGACGCCTTCTCCAACCTGTTCGCGCTGGGGTTACCGCACGGGGGATGGAAGCAGTCTGGTCTCGGCGCGCGATTCGGTGGTGAGTATGGAGTTCGGAAGTACACCCGGCAGCAGGCGATCACGGTGCCGCGCGGACCCGCAGTGAAGCGGGAGTTGCTCTGGTATCCGTACGCGCCCGGCCGCGGTCGTCTCGTCGGCCGGGTGCTGCGGGCCCTCGTCGCGCGCGACCCGCGCCGCCGCCTGTCCGTGACAAGCCGCTCGAACTCCCTGTAACGACGACAGAAGGACAGAAGGAAAATGACACAATCTCTGCACGGTCGCGTCATCGCGATCACCGGCGGTGCCCGCGGAATCGGGTTCGCGACCGCCACGGCCCTGACCAGGCTCGGCGCGAAGGTGGCGATCGGGGACATCGACGACGTCAAGCTGAAGGAGTCCGCGACCGAACTCGGCCTGGTCAGCTACCGGAAGCTCGACGTGACGGATGCCGAATCGTTCGGGGCCTTCCTCGACGACGTGGAAGCAACGCTCGGACCTATCGACGTGCTCGTAAACAACGCCGGCATCATGCCCGCCGGCCGAATCGCGGACGAGCCCGATGCGGTCACCCGCCGGATCCTCGATATCAATGTCCTCGGGGTGATCACCGGTTCCAAACTGGCTGTTCGGCGAATGCTGCCGCGCGGCCGTGGGCACGTGGTCAATATCGCCTCACTCGCAGGCGAAATCTACACACCAGGGCTGGCCACCTACTGCGCCAGCAAATATGCGGTCGTCGGCTTCACGGACGCGGCCCGGGTGGAGCACCGCGGAACGGGAATCGAGTTTTCCGCGGTGCTCCCGTCTTTCGTCAACACCGAGCTGACTGCCGGCACCAAGGGACTCCCTGGACTCAAGAACGCCGAGCCGGAGGACATTGCGCGCGCCATCGTGGCATTGATCGAATGCCCCAAACCGAAGGTGCGGGTGACCAAGCTCGTCGGTGCCCTCGCCGCGAGTCAGAAGTTCTTCCCTCGCCGGATCAGCGAAGCGCTCACCCGTGCGCTCCACACGGACAGAGTGTTTCTGGAAGACGTCGACATCACTGCCAGGCAGGCCTACGAAGAGCGGGCTCGTCACAGCTGAGCAGACTTTCGGATGCAGGTCACGAAGTCCCGGCCATGGGACGGCTACCCGTATGCGCGCCGACCTCGACCAGGCCAGACACCCGGTCGAGTCGGAAGCTGGCACGGGCAGCCATCCCAAGGCCCGCATGGACCGGGCCAGACGTGGTAAGTCTGCCGAGCGGACGATGACGGCCGGTAAGCATGAACCGACTGAGCTGACGCAGCTCACACCGACCCGAAGCGGGGGAACCCTGACGATCCATCCCCGCTTCTGCTCAATGGCGCCCGTTCCGACCTGTAACCGGCGGCCGCGAACGCCCGCTCCAGATCGTTCGGGGTGCGATTGACGACCGAAAGCAAAATCATCACCGGACGGGTCTCATGCCGAGCTGGCGGTTATGCAGAGAGGTCGGCGAGTTCCGGTCAGCGGCCGGCTTTCGAGACACGCCGGTGCGGGTTCGGCATTCGGGACGCCCGCCGAGGGAAAACCGGCAGTCCGAAGGCAGCCTCGGCAGCACCCGCATGAGCAGACGGGCCTCACGGATGCAGTACGACCTTGGTCCATCCGTCGTCGCGGGCATCGAAATGCTGGTAACCGGATTCGGCCTCGGCCAGTGGCAGTTCGTGGGAGACGATCCAGGACGGCTTGGCACGGCCCTGGTGGATCAGGTCGCGCAGCTGCCGGTTGTAGTGCTTGACGTTGGCCTGCCCGGTTCCGACCTTCTGCCCCTTGAACCAGAATTTGCCCATGTCGAAGGCGATCTTGCCGTGGCGTTCGAGTTCGTCGGGGCCGTTGCGGTCCTGGGGCAGGAAGATCCCGACCACCCCGATGTGGCCGGTGAAGCGCACCGAGTCGACGAGCCGGTTCATCGTCATCGCGGCGTCCTCGTGACCCTGCGGGTCGTGCGCCTGATAGCCGACGCACTCACAACCCTTGTCGGCACCCTGCCCGCGGGTCTGTTCCAGGACCTGCTCGACCGGGTCGCCCTTCGAATCGTCGATCGGAATGACGCCGATCTGCTCGGCGAGCTTGAGCCGGTCCGGATGCCGGTCGACGATCATCACCTTGCTCGCGCCCTGGATCATCGCCGAGTACGCCGCCATCAACCCGACCGGCCCGGCCCCGTACACCACCATCGAATCGCCGGGCTGCATGTCCGCGAGGCGGGTGCAGTGCCAGCCGGTGGGAAAGATGTCGGAGAGCATCACGTAGTCGGTTTCCTTGTCCTGGGCATCCTCGGGCAACCGCAGACAATTGAAGTCGCCGAACGGCACCCGCAGATATTCCGCCTGCCCGCCCCAGAACGGGCCCATCCCGGCGAACCCGTATGCGGCGCCGGCCATCTTCGGATCCGGGTGCACCGTCAGGCAGAACGCGGTCAACCCTTCCTCGCAGTTGCGGCAGAAACCGCAGCCGATGTTGAACGGCAGGCACACCCGATCCCCGGGTGAGACCTTGACCACCGCGTTGCCGACCTCGGCGACGATCCCCAGGTTTTCGTGACCGAGGACCATCCCGGGCTCGAGGTCGGTGCGGCCCTCGTACATGTGCAGATCCGACCCGCAAATATTGGTGCTGGTGATCTTTACCAGCACATCGGTCGGCTGCTCAATCCTGGCATCGGGCATATCCTTCACATGAACCTCACGTGGCCCGTCGTACACAAGCGCTTTCATCTCGACTCCCTGATGCTGCGTTTCCCGGTGGATCCCGGCCCGGCGGCCACAGGCGATGACATGTGAGCGACCGAATGAATCGTGCCGCTGGGGCAGACGCGACAGCGCACGGAACTGAAAACAACACCAAAACGTTGGCACACCACCACGTTTCGCGTCACAGCCGATAACAGCGGGCGCATTCCAGGCGTCGCATTCCATCCACCATGGAGTCTCCTCTTTCGGCTCCACGATTACTAGGGGTGAGATCGGTTTCCTTGATTCGTGGCCTCGGGGGCTCCTTCCCTTCACCGGTCGATGGTGTGATGCTGGACCATGTCCACCACCTCGAACAGGAGACCCGACATGGCCACCAAGGCGCTGCTGGTCCGACTCGAAGCCAAACCCGGCAAGGAAAGCGCGGTCGAGGAATTCCTCCGATCGGCGCTGCCACTCGTCGAACAGGAGCCCGGCACGAAGCCCTGGTTGGCGGTACGGTTCGGCCCCTCGACGTTCGGCATCATCGACGCATTCCCCGACGAGGCCGCCCGCGACACACATCTCAATGGGCCGGTCGGCAAGGCCCTCGGCGAACGCGCCGACGAACTCTTCGCTGCGCCGCCCGAAATCAGCTACCTCGACGTGCTCGCCGACAAGCTCTGAGCCGCCGAGTCCGCCGAACCTGTCGAATCGTGGTACACAACGACGAGACGAGCGCAGCCTGACACGTCGCCGGCCCCCCACCACACTCCCCGGACAGCCCGTTCCCGCAAAGGCCCGAGGTGAGGTCGCCGAGCGGATCGGGCGGCTTCCGCGGAATGGACCGGGGGGCGGCGGCGTGTCAGCCGGATGCGGGGCCTGGCTGATCCGACGTGGGGCGGGGGGTGTGCTGGAGTTCAGCGTTGATGCGTCGGGCCTCGGCGAGTTGGTCTTCCAGGATGATGATGCGGCACGCGGAATCGAGCGCGGTGCCCTGGTCGATCAGTTCGCGGGCTCGGGCGGCGAGACGCAGCTGGTACCGGGAGTAGCGGCGGTGGCCGCCCTCCGAGCGCCCGGGGGTGAGCAGCTTCGCGGCGTCGAGGCTGCGCAGGAATGCCTGTGTCACGCCGAGGATCTCGGCGGCGTGACCCATGCTGTACGCCGGGTAGTCCTCGTCGTCGAGCTTCCCGGCCGCGCGTCGGTCGGGCGAATCTTCCGGAATGGGGTGACACCTTTCCAACGGACAGGGCCCCCGGCGCCGTGAGGCACCGGGGGCCGGAGCGGGTTTCACTTCCTTGTTCACTGCACTTCTTCCGGCTGTCGGGCCTTCGTGCCGCCCGGCAGCCGCCGGATATGCCGGGGCCTTACACACTCATATCAACCCTTGACCGGCACATCCTGGTCTTGCGTTACTTCTCTGCGGGCAGTTCATTCTCTCCCGCACCTCGTGAACTCTTTCCTTGCGACGAGAGGAACTCTACAACGGCGACGCCTCAATGTCTACAGTCATCACTGCAGATATTCTGGAGCGGTTGACCGGGGATTTCACCTCCGGCAGCCGACTTTTCTGTCCCCGTCGGCGGCCGCTCGCTCGACGGACCGGCTCTCGTTGATCGATGACGGACGGCGAAGTGGCAGTCGCAGTAGGCGTCGAGATGTCCGCTTCCTCAGATCAGGTGTGGTCGTCCCCGTAGGTATGTCGCCGCGATCAGCAGAGCTGGGCCCCGAATCCGTCGTCGCTCAGCACGTCGCGGGTGCACTGGGCGTCGACCCACCCGGACAGCTCGCTCACCCGCGGGCGCCCTTGTCGACGAGGCTGTTGACCGGCCGAACGCGTTGAACAGGTGGTCGCCGTAGGACAGCAGGTTCTCCCGGCCCACCTCGGGGATGCCGACGGCGTCGGGGAAGACCCGTAGCGGGAACGCGGCCGCCAGCGCGGGAACCATGTCGAAGGTGGTTGCCGTCTCGAGCACCTGATCGACGAGGACCTCCGCATCCACCAGCCAGCATGCGCGCAACTTTCTGCAACGCCCGCGGGCAGAGGACCTAGTGCCACCAGTTCATGTACCTCGGGTCCGCGACGATGGCACCGGGATGATCACCACCACTGACGGTGAATCGCTGACCGGTCTGTTCTTCGGACCATCCTTCTTCGCTAGCCACATCCTCGCGTTCGAACGCAACGTCGTGAGGTCTCGACGGCTTCGGATCCCTGTCGGCGAGGGGCCGGCGGTGGGGTCGTCGATCACGTGGGGGCGCCGCGGCGATGATGACGATCCTCCGGGAGCTGCAGAGGGGGTCCGTCAGATCCTGGGTGAGGTCTGCCCTGGTGTGAACTCAGGCTCCTGTTGTGTACTGGAAGCAGCGGTGATGTGGATGTGATGCCGCTTCGAGCAGCCAGGCCCACCCAGCGAGTCCGGGGCGCGACCGGAACCAGCCATGCGGTCGCCGACCCAGGCCACCCACCGACCACTGATCCCGTTGGATAGGCGACCCGACGAATGGAGAACCGACATGTCCGCAGATAGAAGTGTGCCCCCGACCGGAAGGGACACCGACCGCGTGCGGATCGGTGCGGTCTACCCGCAAATCGAGCTCGGCGGGGACCCCCGTGCTGTGCGGCGATTCGGCACAGCAGTCGAGGATCTGGGTTTCGACTACCTACTCGCCTACGACCACGTCCTGGGGGCCGTGCACGCCGACCGGACACCGCCCCTGACAGGGCCCTACACCGAACACGACCCGTTTCACGACCCATTCGTCATGTTCGCCTTCCTGGCTGGAATCACCGAGCGGATCGGTTTCTCTACCGGCGTGCTGATCCTGCCGCAACGCCAAACCGCTCTGGTGGCGCGGCAAGCCGCCGACGTCGATCTACTCTCCGGCGGCCGGTTGCGGCTCGGTGTCGGTGTCGGCTGGAGCCCCGTCGAATACGAAGCCCTCGGCCAGGCCTTCCGCACCCGGGGAGCCAGGCAAGAAGAACAGATCCAGCTGCTGCGCCAGCTGTTCACCGAACCGGTCGTCGATTTCTCCGGCCGCTTCGACCGAGTCGATCGCGCCGCCCTCACACCCCAACCGAGCCGGGCCATCCCGATCTGGCTCGGCGGCGCCACAAAGGCAGCGTTCGAACGCGCCGTCCGCCTCGCAGACGGCTTCATCTTCTTCGGAGCGACCGGGATCGACACCGCTGTTGAATCCTGGCAAGAGCTGCGCGAACGCGTGCATGCAGCGGGCCGGCCGGTCGAGGATTTCGGCGCGGAATACGTCGTGCTCAGCCAGGGTGCCGACGCCGTCAGCACCGAGATCGCGGCCTGGCGCGAAGCGGGCGGCACCCACGCCGCCGTAGCGACGATGGGCTTTGGCCTCAACACCGTCGAAGCGCACATCGACTACCTCACCACGATCGCGGACACGTTGAACCTCACCTGACATCCGCAGACACATCACCCCGCCCCGCTGCGACATCGAACCAGCGACGAGACATCGCAGCTGGGACGTCGTCAGTGCATGTGGCTTCCACCGTTGATGTCGATGGTCGTCCGATCAGGTAGGCAGCATCGTCGGAAGACAGGAAGGTGATGACAGAGGCCACGTCGCGTGTGGTCGCGGTGCGTGCGAGCGGAATGCCCTGTGCAATAGCTTATTCCTGCTCGTCGGTGCTACCGACACGAATGTTGGTGTCCACCGCTCCCGGCGTGACAGCGTTGATCGTCACGCCGGAGTCTTCCAGTTGCGCGCAAGCGATTTGGTGAAGCCGAGGATCGCAGCCTTGGCCGACGAGTACGGCACCTTGCCGAACACTCCCCCGCCGCGCTGCGCGACACCGAAGACATCGTCACGATGCGACCCCAGCCCCAACGGGGCCACCGACCGCGCGCAGGCCCGACTCAGCGACCGGGTCCCATCAGCGTTCGACGCCGGCATCCGCGCCTATCCCGAAAGCGGATCGGTTACCGGAGCGGCCGGCGGAATCCATCCGTGGCCTCCGCTCCTACTCTGGACGTTGCCCCGGTCCCCGCTTATGCAGAAGTTCCGTATTCACAAGGTCGCTATCAACCGTGATCTGTTGCAGGGTCGCCGCCGGCCACGCTTCGAGCGAGTCAGTGTTCAGCACATCATCGATACATCGTGTGCTGCCGCCGAGATAGGCGCATGGAAAGTCGAAGTGTGTTGCCACGTACCAGGCTCGATCGTCTGGCCACCACAAGTGACCCTCGGGAATTGCATCAGACGGCATCGCCGTTAATGGCAGAAGAGCCTGCCGGGATCGCGATCACCGTGGGATTGGGAGAAATTGACCCTGGGGTGCGGTTCATCAGCCCTAGGGTTGGTGCTCGTCCCTGCAGATGCGGACAAGGGTTGTCGACATCCACGAGGGTGTTCCGCCAACCGAAGGGGTGCCCCGGACGATCGAAGAAGAATCCCATGTCCGATCCAGGAATACCCTGGGCAACAATCATCGAGAAACTACGGTGGGGGCAGATGACCGTGGCCGAAGCGGCCGCAGCAGCGAACACCACCGTCGCGACAGTCGAGGCGGAGCTCGAGACAGCGGCATTCCTCGGAAAGCACGGCCCCGAAGCTGCGCAGATGGCCGAGAAATTCATCGAGATGCGCAAGTTCGTAGACGCTAAGAACGCCGCCCAGGCCGCCAAGAGCGTCCAGAAACTCAGTCAGGGCGCCCGGGCCGTCAATAGAGCCGCCCAGGCGGCCCGACCCTTCGGTGCTGTGAAGAGAGCTCGGGAGGCCCGGCTGCTTCTCGGCCTCAGTGGGCCCGCTCTGGTCCTCCTCGTAGTCGGCATCGCCGCGATCGGCCTGATCGGTGCCGTCTACGTGAACTACGGGAACACCCCGGTCCAGCCCGGCCCGAAGATGCTGAACCGGCCCGCCGCGACACCGGTCGAGGAACCCGCTCCCGGGGATGAGGGCAGCGCTCCCGTCGAGCCCGCACCCGATCCTGGAGACCCCGGGCTCGTTCCGGCGGAGCCCGTGTCCGATCCGGTGACGCCCGAACCAGTTCCGGCTCCTGCGCCGCCCGCTCCACCCGCCCCGGCTCCCGCGGATCTTTCTCCCGAAGAACCCCATCCGGCCGCCCCGGCTCCCGCTGATCCCGTACCTGTGGGCGCTCCCGCTCCGGCGGCGCCTGCTCCCGCCGCGGCGGACCCCGTAGAGCCAGCTCCCGCGCCGGCCATGCCTGCTCCGCCGGTAGAGCCAGCGTCGCCGCCGTCGATACCCGACGCCCATGGCGGAACTGCACGCGCGCAATCCGCACCGGCAATGCCCGCACCCCAGGTCGAGGCTGCACCGGCGCCCCAAGCCCCTCCGATCGAAGCTGCGCCCGTGGCCCCGATGCCCGATTCTTCACATGGCGCTCCACCTGACATCGGCGGATACGGGGCGGATCCCGGAACCTACACGGACCCGGGGACGACGTACACCGATCCGGGGACGACGTACACCGATCCGGGGACGACGTACACGGACCCGGGGACGACGTACACCGATCCGGGGACGACGTACACCGATCCGGGGACGACATACACCGATCCGGGGACGACGTACACCGATCCGGGGACGACATACACGGGCCCGGGGACCTACACCGGAACCGACCAAGGCACATACAGATTGCCGCAAAACTGGTCGGCTGAAGACACTCCATGCGGCGCTTCGGAGTGCGCACCGGAGTACGGAGATAACCCAAAGGCAGCACAGAATTAGCTCTGCAACAGGCCCGATGTGCATATCTACCGGCCCCGCTCGGAGGGGCCGGTAGATCAGTTTCTGGTTCAGTCTGCGACAGCGCTCCTCTGCCTGCCTCCGTGAGTGGGTGACCTCCTCTGCGGATCTGGTCGTACTGTGCGAGCGTGGCACCCTCGAATTCCAGGACTGCTGCAATCTCGGGTCCCGGTAGTAATGGCGCAAAAAACAACGAAGTTCGCGTAGTGCCTGGTCGGCGGCGATTTCTCGGTTCGGGCTGCGAGCCGGGGTGGTTGGTGCTTGGCTTGGCTGCCGATGAGGTTGGTCGGCGTGTTGGAGGCTGGGGTTCGTGGCGACGCGGGTATTCGCGGACGAGGAGTTGCAGCGCCTGCGGGAGTTCCCGGAGATCAGTCGTGAGGAGTTGTTCCGGTACTTCACGCTGACCCCGGCGGATCTGGCGTTCGTTGCTCCGCAGGGCAGGGGCCCTGCGGTCCGTCTGGGCCTGGCGGTGGCGCTGTGCACCTTGCCGTGGCTGGGGTTCGTGCCGGACAAGGTGCCGTCGGCGCCGCCGGTGGCGGTGGCCCGGCTGGCGGATCAGCTGAATATCGATGCTGCGCAGATTCGTTCGTATGGCAAGCGGGCTCAGACACGGACCGAGCATGTGCGGCTGGTGGCCCAGTATCTGGGGTGGCGGCCTGCAGGGCGATGGAGTTGAAGGAGCTGGACGAGTTCCTGCTGGCGCGGGCGATGGAGCACGATTCGCCGACGCTGTTGTTCCGGCTGGCTTGTGAGTACCTGATCTCGGCGCGGGTGATCCGGCCGGGCCCGGAAACGGTGGTCCGCCGGGTCGCGCACGCCCGCATGCGGGCGCAGCGGGAGACCTACGACCGGTTGGCGCGCGAGTTCACGCCGCAGCGGTGTAAGGAACTGGATGCGTTGCTGGTCGTCGACCCGTCGATCGAGATGTCGCGGTTGCGGTGGTTGTCGACCGGCCCGGTGGAGGCGTCGGCGACCGCGGTAAAGGCCGAGGTCGAGAAGCTGGTGTTCCTGCGCAACCTGGGCGCGGATGAGCTGGATATGTCGGTGCTGCCGGCGGAGCGGCGGCGGTTCCTGGCGACGGTGGGCCGCCGCTTGACGGGCCAAGCCCTCGAACGCCGGGATCCGCAACGCCGCTACCCGTTCCTGCTCACGGGTTTGGCGCAGTCGGCCACCGATGTGCTCGACGAGGTGGTGCAGCTGTTCGATCAGGCGATCTCGGCCAGGTCGAGCAAGGCCGAACGCCGGATGCGCGACGAGCTGGCCGAGCGCGGTAAGGCGGGAGAGGATCGGCAGGGGTTGCTCGACGACCTGCTGGCGATCGTCTGTGACCTGCAGATCCCCGACGAGGAGATCGGCGGCCTGATCCGGGGCGATCGGATCGGATGGGAGCGGTTGCGGGCCGCGGTCGCGCAGGCCAAGCCTCGGCTGCCGCGCGATCACGGGCACCTGGCCGCGCTGGACAGCTCGTACTCCTACCTGCGGCAGTTCACCCCGCAGGTGCTGTCGACGGTCCGGTTCGCCGGCGGCACCGCGGCGACCGAGCTGCTGATCGGGGTGCACATGCTGCGGGAGCTGAACGCGACCGGTACCCGTAAGGTGCCCGACGACGCGCCGACAGGGTTCGTGCCGACGAAGTGGCGCGGCTACCTCGACGAGGCCCGCAAGACCGGCAGTACCACCGCCTATCGGCACTACTGGGAGCTGTGCGTGCTGCTGGGGCTGCGCGACGGGTTGCGTCAGCGGGGATGTGTTCGTGCCGGGGTCGCGCCGCTACGCCGACCCGGCCGCGTACCTGCTGACCCCGCAGGCGTGGGAGCCGCAGCGCGACGAGTTCTGTCGCCTGGTCGGCAAATCCGCTGATCCCGCTCGCGCGCTGGCGACCGCCACCGACGAGCTCGACGCCGCTATGGGCGAGTTGGAGAAGGTGCTCGCCGTCGGCGACGGGCCGGTCCGTCTCGATGAGGCCGGTGACCTGGTGATCTCACCGCTGTCGGCGGAGGACGTGCCCGCGGAGGCGACGGCGCTCAAGGCCGAGCTGACGGAGATGCTGCCGTTCGCGCCGATCGTGTCGCTGCTGATCGAGCTGGACAAACGCACCGGCTACCTGGACTGCTTCACCCATGCCGGAGGCAAGCAGGCCCGCAGCCCAGAGTTGAAACGCAACCTCATCGCCGTTCTGCTGGCCTACTCCACCAACCTCGGGCTGACCCGAATGGCCGAGGCGTCGGGCCTCTCCTACGGCATTCTGGCCTGGACCAGCGAATGGTATGTGCGGGAGGAGACACTGCGGGCGGCGAACCTGACGATCATCGACTACCACCAAAGGCTGCCGCTGACCCCGGTCTTCGGCGCCGGCACCCTGTCGTCGAGTGATGGGCAGCGGTTCCCGACCCGCGGGAAATCGGTCACCGCCAGAGCGTTGAGCCGCTATTTCGCGAACGAAGGACTGAGCACGTATACCCATGTCACCGATCAGCACGCCACCTACGGCACGAAGGTCATCGTCGCGACGAGACGTGAAGCTCACTACGTGCTGGACGAAATCCTCGGAAATGCAACGGATCTGCCGATCACCGAGCATGCGACCGACACGCACGGCGTCACCCTGGTGAACTTCGGGCTGTTCGACCTGCTCGGGTTGCAGCTCTCGCCCCGCATCCGGGACCTGGGCCGGATCACCCTGTACCGGGCGGCGCCGCGGGCCCAGGTCGAGTCCGCGTTCCCGCACGCCGGGCCGCTTTTGACCCGGAAGCTGAATCTGGATCTCATCGCCGAGCACTACGACGACCTGCTCCGGCTTGCCGGGTCGCTGAAGTTCGGGCACGCCACCGCGTCGCTGCTGGTCGGCAAGCTCCTCCGCGTCGGGCCGGCAGAACGCCCTCGCGGCGGCGCTCAAGGAATACGGGGCGCTGCGGCGCACGATCTACGCCGCCCGGTATCTATCCGACCCGGGCTATCGGCGCAAGATCTCCCGCCAGCTCAACAAGGGCGAATCCCCTGCACGCGCTCCGCCGCGACCTGCTCTACGCGCACGAAGGCGCCGTGCGCGCGAGGCACCTGGAGGGACAGACCGAACAGGCATGGTGCCTCACATTGGCGACCAACGCCGTCATCGCCTGGACCACAGAGTATTACGGGCTGGCGACCGAACAAATGCGGCGGGCCGGGCGGCGGATCGACGACGAGGTGCTGGCGCACATCTCCCCGGCCCACAGCGAGAACATCAACTTCTTCGGCGCCATCGAGGTCGACATCGACGCCGAACTCGCCCAGCTCGGCCCCACCGGGTACCGGCCGCTGCGCGTACGTGACACCCTGTTCTGACCGGGGGAAACCGAGTGATGCGATGGACCCGATGGCCCCGGCCGCGAGCCTGAGTCACCCCGTCGCGCCCGATTCCGAGCGCCTCGACACCTTCCGGATTCTCGCCGACCCCACCCGGATGCACTCGCCGCCCGCACCGCACACCCGCCCGACTGACACCGCCGGCGGCCCAGGGTCATTGGCCCGAGATTTGTGTCGGCGCCGTCCCTTAGCCTCACCGGTAACAGCACCGCCGAGCCGGGAGCGGAGGGAAACCATGGTCGCCGCCATGCTGATGCTGCCCGGGAAATCCTGGGCCGAGGGTTTCAATCAGGTCGAGGCCGGTTGTGGTGGTCAGGTATTCGCTCTGCTCCTACGGCGCAAAGAGGCGCTGTCGGGGTGCTCAACTGTCGCGAGTAATGATGCCGGCTTTTGCCGACTCGACGAGCGTTCGACCCGGGGACGACATTGTCCTCACCGCGCCTGCTGCTTGCCTGACACCGGGCCACTTGATCGCCCAACTCCTTTCTCTCACAAGGTCATCGCCAGCGGGGGTAGGGCGGAGCAGGATCGCCGTCCGATACAGGTTCGTGGCGTGGTCGCTTTCGGCGTGAGATTCAGGTGGGATCCGATGCTGTTTGCCGCTTCTGGCGGGCGGTGGTGTTCCACCAGCGGCGGGCGTACCTGCTGAGGGTTGCTTGGTTGTCCAGCCCTATGGTCGCGGCGATCTGTGTGAGTGGCAATCGGGTCTCGGTGAGGAGGGTCGCGGCGCGTTCGCGTCGGACGTCGTCGAGGATTGTGCCGTAGTTCGTGCCCTCGCTATGGAGGTGCCGTTGAAGTGAACGTGTCGACATGGCAAGGAGGTTCGCGGTCGCCTCGATGCTGAGGTGGCTGGTGCCGAGGGACTGACGCAGGAGGGTCTTGGCGCGCGTGGTGACGGTTAGGTCGGGAGGGCTGAGGTGCTGTTCGAGGTAGGTCAGTGCCAGGTGTCGGGTGGTGCGATCGCCACCGGCAATGGGTTGTCGGGACAGCGACTGGGGGACACGCAGCACGGCGGCGTCGCGGTTGAATGTGACGTGGGTGCCGAACAGCGACTCGTATCGGGCAAGGGGTGCGACCCCAGCATGGGGCAGTTCGACGCTGCGGAGTCCGTAGTTGCCGCCGTTGAGGTAGAGGAGCGTGCGGTGGAGGAAAAGGAGTCCCATGTCGATGCTCTGGGGTGGGGCGCTGACGCCGGGCGGGTATCCGTAGCGGCAGCCGACGACACCGCGGACGCCGCGCGGGTCGGGGACGAGTGCGACGCTGAGGCCGCGCGCGTGGACGAAGAGGTATTTGGCAGTGCAGTCGAGTGCTTCAGCGATCGATCGGGAATTGCGAACGGCGATTGCCAGGGGGCCGAGCAGGTCGAGATCTTGGCGCAGCGCTACCCGCAGTCCCATATCGGAGCAGTTCAGTTTCTGGGCCGCGAGTTCGAGCATCGCGGCCATGGCTGTGTCTCTGACCAGGAGTTCGTCGCTGTCCAGGGAGGCAAGGGGGAGTCCTGCACGGGTCGCGAGTTCATCCGCGTCGCCGCCAAGTTCCTCGATGACGTGGCGGACGCCACGCAGGCCTGCAGATCTCACCCACGCCATAGCGAAGAGTGTCGCGGCCGTTGGCGTGATCAGTCAAATTGTTGGCGCGATTCGTCAAGTTCGATGGACGGCGCGTCCATACGTTGGGGCCATGGATTTCACACCTTCGGCACGCGCCCAGGAGCTGACCGAGGCGGTCTCCGGGTTCATTGCCGAGCACATCGCCCCGATCGAGCACGAGTATCACCAGGAGGTCGCGCAGCTGCGGGCCGGCGGTGGCGACCCATGGATCCCGTTGCCGATTGTGGCGGAGTTGCGGTCGCGGGCCCGGGCGGCGGGATTGTGGAACTTGTTTCTTCCCGCGGGGCATGAGCGGGACTATGCCGAGCGGTACGGCACCTGCGGTGGAACCGGCCTGCGCAACGTCGACTACGCGCCGGTGGCCGAGACGATGGGCCGCTCGTTCCTGGCGCCGTACGTCTTCAACTCCAACGCGCCGGATACCGGCAACGCCGAGGTACTGCTCAAATACGGATCCACTGAGCAGCAAGCGCGGTGGCTCGATCCCCTGCTCGCGGGAGAGATCCGCAGTGCGTTCTGCATGACCGAGCCGGGTGTTGCCTCGTCGGATGCGACGAACATGGAGCTTTCGGCGGTCGTCGACGGCGACGAGGTCGTCTTGAACGGCCGTAAGTGGTGGTCGACGGGTGTCGGTCATCCGGACTGTCAGATCTTGCTGGTGATGGGGGTGACTGCGCCCGAAGCCGACCGCCACCGCCGCCACTCGATGGTCCTGGTGCCGGTCGCAACGCCCGGCGTGAAGGTGGAGCGCCTGTTGGACACCATGGGCTTTCAGGATGAGCCCTACGGACACGGGGAGGTCAGCTTCACCGACGTCCGGGTGCCGGTCGAGAACATCATCGCCGGGCCGGGGCGCGCTTTCGAGATCGCCCAGGGGCGACTGGGTCCGGGACGGGTGCATCACTGCATGCGCCTGATCGGTTTGGCTGAGCATGCACTCGAGCTCGCATGTCGCCGTGGATTGGAGCGCACCGCGTTCGGAAAGCCACTGGCGAGCTTGGGTGGCAACCGCGAGCGCATCGCCCAGGCCCGGATCGCGATCGACTCGGCACGCCTGCTGGTGCTGCACGCCGCGTGGAAACTCGACCGAGGCGGGGCACTGCACGCGCTGTCGGAGGTCTCCCAGATCAAGGTGGCGGTGCCGAACATGGCCCAGCAGGTCATCGACTTCGCCATTCAACTGCACGGCGGCGCCGGTCTGAGCAGCGACTTTCCGCTGGCTGGCGCCTGGACCGCCGCCCGAGCGGTCCGGCTCGCCGACGGCCCCGACGAGGTGCACCTGGGCATGGTGGCGCGAGTCGAGCTCGGCAAGTACGGGGCCCGCCGATGAGGGCGGGGCAGCAGCGGCGCGGTTCGATCGTCATCACCGGCGCCAGTTCAGGTTTGGGGGCGGAGATGGCCCGCCAGTTCGCCGCCCTCGGCTACGACCTCGGGTTGGCGGCGCGGCGGGTGGAACGACTCGCCGAACTTCGTCAGGAGATTCTCGCCGCCCATCCCGATCGTCGAGTCGAGGTTGCCGCGCTCGATGTCACCGATGGTGACGCGGTGCATACCGTCGTGGCCGAGCTCGATCGGCGCCTCGGCGGTATCGACCGACTGATCGCGAACGCCGGCAGCGGCACGGGGGCCGCGCTCGGCACCGGCGGCTGGAACGCCAACAAGATCACGGCCGAGACCAACTTCGTCGGAGTACTGGCTCAGGCCGACGCCGCTATGGAGGTCTTCCGGAGGCAAGGGCGTGGACACCTGGTACTGATCTCATCGATGTCGGCGGTTCGAGGTATGCGCCGGGCAATGACCACCTACGCCGCCAGTAAGGCTGGCGTCGCCGTGGCTGCCGAGGGGCTGCGCGCCGAAGGACTCAGCGGCATCGACATTTCGGTCATCTACCCCGGCTACATCGCCTCGGAGATGAACGCACATGTCCGCGACCGCACCCCGTTCCTGGTTGACACGGCCACCGGCGTCCAGGCGATGGTCACCGCGATCGAGAAGCGCCGCAAGAAGGCTTACGTACCGGTCTGGCCGTGGGTTCTCGTGGGTGCCGCGATGCGGTTCCTGCCGCTCGCGGTGGTCAGGAAACTGTCATGAGCAGGCGCGCCCGCGGGCACACGCAGCACCACCGCCGACCCGAGGCCGCCGGCGAGGTTCGCCGCGAGGATGCTTTCGACGTCGACGCCCTCGCCGGTTGGCTGCCCGAGCATGTCGGCCCGCAGTGGGCGCCGGAACTGTCGGGCACCCCGCGGGTCACGCAGTTCTCCGGGGGAGCCTCGAACCTCACGTATCTGCTGAGGTTTCCGTCAGGACGAGAGGTGATCCTGCGGCGCCCGCCTGCGGGAACTAAATCCGACGGGGCCCACGATATGGGGCGGGAGTACCGGCTGCAGACCGCACTGCGTCCACATTTCCCGCTCGCTCCGGAAACTATCGCTCTGTGCGAGGACTCGGGCGTGATCGGGAGCCCGTTCTACCTCATGGAGCGCGTCGATGGGCCGATTCCCCGCAGGCATCTTCCCCGAGAAAACGCGGAGGCACCGGAGCAGGTGAGCAGGCTGTGTCACCGGGTGGTCGACGTGCTCGTCGATCTGCACTGTGTTCCGATCGAGGGGACCGAACTCGCGGCACTGGGCAAGGGGGATGGCTATGTGAGTCGGCAGGTCGAGGGCTGGGCCAAGCGCTACACCGCGGCCCGCACCCGCAACGTCGGGTCCTTCGCCCGGGTCATCGACTGGCTGCGGGTGAACCAACCCGCCGACCGTGCCGCGGTACTGATCCACAACGACTTCCGACTCGACAACATCGTCCTCGACCCGGCGGACCCCACCGTCCCGGTCGCGTTGCTGGACTGGGAAATGGCCACCATTGGTGACCCACTTATGGACCTGGGAAGCGCGTTGGCGTACTGGGTCCAAGCCGACGACGGCTGGCTGTTCCGGCAGTTCCGCCGCCAACCCACCCATGTTCCCGGCATGCTCACCCGACGCGAGGTCGTCGCCCACTACGCCGAACGGACGCGAATCGACGTCACCGAGGAACAATGGGCGTTCTACGAGGTCTTCGGCCTATTTCGACTTGCCGGAATCTGTCAGCAGATCTACTACCGCTACTACCACCGTCAGACCACCAACGCCGCCTTCCGGACCTTCGGGATCGCCGTCGTCGCCCTCGAACTGCGCTGCCGCCGAATCATCCGCGAGATCGAACGCCGCCGTCGAGCCGGAACCGCTGCACGGCGCATCGGGTTGGAGCGGTCGTGAGCGCGCCGCGATCCCCCGGCCGAGTGCCTATCCCACACACAGATGGTCGTCGCAGTACCGCGGCCCGTCGGCCAGGTCGGCATCGCCGAGGCGTCCGACCGAATGCAAACAGATCAACGTCCGGTATGCCCTCACAGAGTTGACTGCCCCGACTGATCGTCGCCTCAATTCGGCAAATGAACAGGTGGTGTCAGGGCTGTGCGGCGGGCGGGGCTGCGAACGAGCCCGACGCCCCGAGGATCGCGTGGACCGCGGCGCGGACTCGCTCGGCGACGGCCCCGGTGGAGATGGCATCGAACTTGCCGTCGAGGTGCAAGAACGCCAGACCATGCACCAGCGCCCACACCGCATCAGCCATCGCATCCGGGGCGGCAGTGGGAAATGTCTGCTGCACAATAGATTTGACGTACTCGTGAATCGCCGTTGTCGCGGCTACCCGTTCAGGGTTGGTCGGGTCGCACGGTTCGGCGAACATGACACGGAACAGTCCGGGGCGTGCGAGCGCGAACTGGACGTAGGCGATGGCGATCGCGGCGAGGTCGTCTGCGGTGGTCGGGGCGGGATGGGCTGCGGTCAGCCGGCCGGCCAGGTCTTGGTAGCCCACCGCGGCGACGGCGGACAGCAGCGCATCGCGGTCGGAGAAATGCCGGTAGGGCGCGGCCGTGGACACGCCGGCGCGTCGAGCGGCGGCGCGGAGCGAGAGTTCGGCGGCTCCGTCTTCCTCGAGGAGTTCCACCGCCGCGCGCACCAGCGCGTTGCGCAGATCGCCGTGGTGATACGGCTGGGTCGTCGTTGCCATAATCTCAATTTAGCAAGTGTTGACAACGCTTACATACCCGCCTGGTGTTAGTGACGCAACGCATGGTGTGATCATCGTCAGCAGGGCGCTGGCAGGTAGCGTGTCCTCGAGGCGCGGCACAGGCACGCGGCGCCGTGATCGCGGTGGACGGTGTCGTGACCGCGGCGGCATCTGTCGGAGCGGGCGCGCCGGGCAGAATCCACCGATGAGCGGCCCCAGCGCTCACGCAGGATCCGGTGCCAAGGTCCGAAGCCGATGCCGGTGACCTGCATCCCTCTCTCCTGCGCCGCGTACTCAGCTTCGCGCGCCAAGTCCTTCCGGACGACAACATTGTCTATCTCGTATCGGCGAGTAGGGCCGAGGCCGTCCAGTCAGATGCGCGCGAGGCCGACCTCGGCGCAGGCGGCGGGGAACTCGTCAGCGCCGAGTCCGTCGATCGGGCCGACGACACCGGGGGTTCGTCCCAGACCTAGAGCCAGGCGGTGTGCTGCCATTGCCATGAGTTCGGCTGTGACCGTGTACGGGGATGGGCCTTCCACCTCCACTTCGGCCAGGACCTTCCCGGACGACGCACGGGCGACTGCGACCGCGAGTCCCCGGGTCTTGGCGCGCTCTGCCGCGTCTGGACCGCCGGCCGGGCCGGCCATCCGTGCAAAGGCACCGTCGAGCACGCGGCGTCCGAGGGCGGTGCGGGACAGGGTGGTCGCCAGGAGCGAGGCGGCCTGCATGGGTCGCGCGAGCTCGGGGAACCATCCGTTGAACACCCGCACCTGGCGAAGCCCCGGGTACCGGGCCGGCAGCTGCAGCACCTCGGTGCCGGATGCGAGGATTGCGTTCCGCGTGGCACCGCGCACCGTGAAGCGCCTGACGTCCTGGGCGGCGCGCCGGTCTGCCAGTGTCCCGTCCCGGTACATGGTGACCGGGAGGGTCATCCCCTCTGCGACCGTCTTCCGGGTTCCCTGGCTCAACCCCTTCCACAGAGGTCCGGTTGCGAAGTAGCCGATGTCGAGGGACCACGTTGCCGCGCCGCCTTGCTCGGCGGCGAGCGCACCGGCGAGCACCCCGGGAACGTAGTCGTAGCCGAACGCGGGAAGCATTACCGATCCGGTCTCGCGGGCACGGGCGTCGTGGCGGCGGTGGAGTTCGCGCACGAACCCGATCTCGCCGGTGGAGTCGACGTAATGCGCGCCGGATCGGGCGGCAGCTTCGGCCGCGACCCATCCCACCCGCTCGAACGGTCCGACACCGGTTACCAGCACCTCGCCCGGCTCGATCAGTGCCTGCACGCTGGCGGGGTCGGAGACGTCGGCGACCCGGTACTCGAGGCCGCCGTGCGCGGCCGCCAAGTGTGCGAGCTTGTGTTCCGATCTGGCGGCGAGCACCGGTCGCAGGCCTCGCCGCACGAGCGCCTCGACGGCCAGGCCACCGGCGTATCCGGTGGCCCCGAAGACGACGATCCGGGTTGGCGCGTTCTCTGTCATGGTGGAGTCTCCTTCGAGTTCGGGTCGGTGTGCCTGGCCGTGCTGGGGTTGGTACCTCGGGCGGCCCGGTGTTCGGTGTTCAGCTCAGCGAGCCGAATTCGGTCCGGTCCAGGCGTCCGCGGTGATCCGCAATCGTGCGGCCCCGGCGGCGGTACGGACGACCGCCAGTCGGCGCTCCCCGGGCGGCGGTCCCCTTTCCTACCGGCGCAGGTAATACCGGTGATTGCCGGCGGCTCTCAGGCGGTGAACTGGTGCACCTCTGTGCGCTGAGCCTTGTCGACGCTGCGAGACGCACCGTCGTCTGGAAGCCGGGTGAAGGCTGGGAAGCGGTCGAAGACGCGGGTCGCTATCAGCCCGGTCGCGATGCTGATCGCGGCAAGCACCAGTAGGTACCACCAGGCGGGCTCCATTCCTGAGCCAGGCGTCGAGTCGAAGTAGAGGATCGAGCGCAGTCCGTTGACTACTGCACGCATCGGCTCGAATGGGGCGATCGCACGGAAGAAGTCCGGGGTGGCTTGCAGTGGGATGGCCCCACCCGACGACGTCATCGCCAATGCCACGAAGAAGAAGGTGTTGACGAGCGGACCGAAGGATCCGAACAGAGCGAAAACGGTCAGCCCACCGACGCCGACCGCGGCGACGGTAGCGGTCGCGAAGAGCCATAGTGTGAGCGGTGAGACCAGCGGCATACCGAGCCACGGCCCGGCGACGAGGAGGATCGCGGCCGTCGTTGGTGGAGTGGCAGCCAGCATCACGAGCCACTTGAGGATCAAGGCGCGGGTACGGGAAAGATGGCGGTACGGGTTGCGACGGACACGGGGGCCTGTCTCCTGAGGGATGAACCCGATCACGGTGTCAATGAGTGGATGTACCGCGGAGGCGCCGATGAATGCCACGATGATCAGGACGATTGCCAGGTAGAAGACGCTGGTGCCTAGGCCGGTGTGGGAGGGCAGCGGATCGAGTGGTGCGATGGCAATGGCGAACGGAGTCGCCAGGGCGGTGGCGGTGGCGGTGTCAACAGGTGCTCCACCAGTGGCCATGAGCTGCCGGCCGAGTGCAGTGCGTACCCCCTCGACAACCGGGCCGACGTTACCGGTGAACAGGCCGGCGGTCATCGCACCGGACCGGGACGTGGTGTCCAAGTGGACAACCGGATGCGTCGGCGCACCCGGGCCGGGACGGGTCAGCGCGCCCACCTGGGCATTGAAGTCATTCGGGATTCGGATGATGCCGACGATGTGCCCGTTTCGCATCTGGTGGTCGGCTTCGTCGGTGGACATCGCCATCAGCGTGATCTTGTTGTCGTCGACGTGTTGCTCGATGCCGTCGGCCACAGCGTCGGCGGGGCTGGCGGCTCCGAGTTGCACGGTCTGCGGCTCCACGACCAGCGCTACGGGAAGGTCCTTCAGGTCACCCTGCGGGTCGATGGTGCCGCCGAGGTAGACGGCGGGGAGCGTGAGCCCGAGGAGGATCAGGATCGTTACGGACGCTATCCAGGTACGCGGGTGCCAAAGGAATCGCCGCGTGACGGGTTCGGCGACTACCGAGGGAGATACTTCGGGCACTGCGTGTTTCGTGGTCCGGGCTGCTGGGCTGGGTTCGCTCACTGCGCGACTCCTCGGTCATTCGTTGAGTAGGTGGTGACGCTGAATGGGATCGGACGCCGCGTTGCGCGCGCCGAAGCCGGTCGAAGTTGCGCATGGGGCGACTTCCGACGCCTACGAGGTATGCGGCTGACTGATCTGTGCCCGGATCGGGTCTTTCGAGGAGGACGGCGGCACTGAAGTCGAGCTGTGCGGTCGGTGGGTTTCCTTGCACGGTGGTGGTGGTGTGTCTGTGGCGCACATTCGACCGGTCGGGTGCGGCGTGACCGCGGAACCTCGCCTTGACGCCGTGTGCCGCGGACGGGTTATCCGGGCGAGCTGGGTACAGGGCCGCACGAGATTGTCCGGTGTGGCGGTCATTTCGGCCCCGGACGTACGAGGTGGACGCGGGACTCCGCGTGACTGTCGATGCGGATCGGTGAAACAGCGGATGCCGCGGTGCAGCGGTCCGGTGGTCGCTCGACAGGACGGCGAGCGACCACCGGTAACCGATCAGTGCAGGGCGGTTCGGAGAGTGTCCTGCGCCAGCTTGATGGCGGCGGCCGCACCCTGGGTCGAGCGAAGCGCGTTGAGCATCATGAAGTCGTGGATGACGCCACCGACACGAACGTGGGTGACGGGGACCTCGGCCTCGCGGAGCTTGGCGGCGTAGGCCTCACCTTCGTCGCGAAGCACGTCGGCCTCGGCGGTGATCACCAGGGCTGGGGGCAATCCGCGCAGTTGGTCGACGGTCGCGCGCAGCGGAGAGGCGTAGATTTCGGCACGCTGGGACTCGTTGCTGGTGTACTGGTCCCAGAACCACTGCATGCCTTCGCGAGCGAGGAAGTAGTGCTCGGCGAACTGGTGGTACGAGGGGGTGTCGAATGCACCGTTGGTCACCGGGTAGAGCAGCACCTGCTGCGTGATGTGCACATCGCCGCGATCCTTGGCCATCAGAGTCAGGACGGCGCTCATGTTGCCGCCCACCGAGTCGCCGGCGACCGCGAACCGGGTGGCATCGAGCCCCTTTTCGGCGCCGTGCGCGAACACCCACTGGGCGGCGGCGTAGTTCTGCTCGATCGCCGTCGGGTACTTCGCTTCCGGGGACAGGTCGTAGTCGGGGAACACCACCGCGGCGTCGGCGCCGACGGCGAGCTCACGGACCAGTCGGTCGTGGGTGTGCGCGTTGCCGAACACCCAACCGGCCCCGTGGATGAAGAACAGGACCGGAAGGGTGCCGGTGGCGCCTGCCGGTTTCACGATGCGCACCTTCACCGATCCGGTCGGACCGCCCTCGACGGTGATCCACTCTTCGTCGATCGCCGGTTTGTCGATCTCCCCGGACTGGACCTCGTCGACCGTTTTGCGCCCCTCGGCCGGTGGAAGCTGGAACAGGAACGGGGGCGTGTCGGTCGCCTTCGCGAATTCGGCGGCCTCGGGCTCGAGGACGGGCTTGATGTCGGTCATGTCACTCTCCTGTCGCGGGTTCCGGCGCTGCGGGGTGCACTGCCGGTATGCGAATCACCGTGGGGCACGGCCCCATCGTCGGTGCTACCTGTTTCGGCTCGACCAGTAAATTCTGGGCAAGCCGGGATGGTTCCTGCCTCCTTTCTTCGCGAGAAGTCCTGTGCCGTCGGTGGTCGGTGCATCCTGCCGTCGACGGCACCAGTTCGTGGGGGTCAGGATTGGGTGGGAAGCAGTAGCACCTTGCCGACCGAGTCCTTCGAATCGAGCATCGCCTGTCCTCGTTCGGCGTCGGCCAGTGGCAGCTTGGCCGAGATGACCGGCCGCACGAGCCCCTGGGTGACCAGTGGCCACTCCTTCTCGGCCACCGCGGCGATGATCTCGGCCTTGGAGCCGGGACCGGTCAGCGGCCGGTTCCGGACGTTGAGGCCGATCACCCGGGCGCGCTTGCCGATGAGTGCTCCGACGTTCAGTTCGCCGGTGAGGCCGCCCTGCATGCCGATGATCACCAGTCGTCCGCCGATCGCGAGCGCATCGACGTTGCCGGGTACGTACTGGCCGCCCATGATGTCGAGGATGACGTCGACCTGTCCGGCGAGCTCGGAGGCGAAGTTCTGCTCGCGGTAGTTGATCACGATGTCGGCTCCGAGCTCGCGGCAGCGCTGCGCTTTGGCCTCCGAGCCGACGGTCACCGCCACCGTGGCGCCGAGTGCCTTGCCGACTTGGATGGCGTGGGTGCCGATGCCGCTGCCGCCGCCGTGCACCAGCAATGTTTCCCCGGCCTTCAGGCCGGCGTCCATGACGATGGTCGACCACACGGTGCTCGCCACCTCGGGCAGCGCGGCCGCGTCGACGAGGGAGAGCCCGTCCGGGATCGGCAACAGCTGGGCCGCCGGGACGACGACGTACTCGGCGTATGCTCCGCCCGCGATGAGAGCGCACACCTCATCGCCCGGCCGAAACCCGTCGACTCCCGCGCCGACCGCGACGACGGTCCCGGAGGCCTCCATGCCCATGATGTCGGTGATTCCGGGCGGCGGCGGGTAAAGGCCCTGGCGCTGCATCAGGTCGGCGCGGTTGATGCCGGCCGCGGCGACCTCGAGCAGGACCTCGCCGGCGGCGGGGGTCGGTGTGGGGACCTGCTCGATGTTCATGTTCTTGTCATTGTCGACGACGATGGCCCGCATGGTGTCGGGAACGGTGTCGGGGGTGGTCATGTCAGTGCCTTCCGTGCAACCGCGGCGGCAAGGCCGGGGAGGCCGGGCGCGCTGCGACTGCGATGAATAGTTGGGTCGTCCGATGACCGGCGGATCCCGATGTGCGGCAACAGGATGCGTCTTGGTCCGGATCGCGGGTTCTGAGGGATGAGGGATGCGGAGAGCGGTCAGCGGGCGCCGATCAGCTTCCAGACGCGCAGTACCGCGCTCAGCGCCGGCGCCCATGTGGTCCACGGGATGCGTGCGGGCGGGGTGAAGCCGAGGGCGCGTTGATGGGCGACGGTCTGCGGTTCGGTGTATTTGAGGATGCCGTCCTTGCCGTGGCGGCGTCCCACGCCCGAGTCACCCATTCCGCCCATCGGAGAGTCGATGCTGCCCCACGCCGCCGCGAACGCCTCGTTGACGTTGACGGTGCCGGCGTGCACCCGGGCAGCCACCGCACGTCCGTGGGCGCCGTTGCGGCTCCACACGCTGGCGTTCAGCCCGTATGAGGTGGCGTTCGCCTGCGCGATGCCCTCCTCGACGTCGGCGAAGCCGTAGATCGAGACCACTGGACCGAAGGTTTCGTGCGCGTGGAGGGTCATCTCCGCGGTGACGTCGGTGAGGATGGTCGGCTCGTAGAACAGCGGACCGAGATCGGGGCGGGCGTGCCCGCCTGCCAGCACTGTGGCGCCCTTGCCGACGGCGTCGGCAACGTGCGTGGTGACGGTGTCCAGCTGGGACGCAGTGGTGAGGCTTCCGACGTCGGTGCTGTAGTCGTAGGCCGCGCCGAGCTTCAGTTTCTTCGTCCGCTCCACGAACTTGGTCACGAACTCCTCGCGCACCGATTCGGCGACGTAGATGCGCTCGATCGAGACGCACAGTTGCCCGGCCGACGGGAACGCGGCGGCGACGGCGCCGTCGGCGGCACGATCGAGGTCGGCATCGTCGAGCACCAGCATCGGGTTCTTGCCGCCCAGCTCCAACGAGGCTCCGATCAGACGTTCGCCGGCGTCGCGGGCGATCTGGCGGCCGGTGGCGGTGGACCCGGTGAACATCACGTAGTCGGCGTTGTTCATCAGCGGCTCGCCTATCGAGCTGCCACGGCCGACCACCATCTGCCACACGTCGGCGGGAAGCCCCGCCTCGTACATCAGATCCATGGCCCACAACGCGGTGAGCGCGGTCTGGGTGTCGGGCTTCTGTACCACGGCGTTACCGGCCAGCAGGGCGGGAATCGCATCGCCGGCGGCCATCGACAGGGGGTAGTTCCACGGCGAAATGATCGCGACCACGCCCTTGGGATGGTGCAGTTCGGTGGTATGGGTCAGGATCGGGATCGCTCCGCGCCGGCGCTGGGGGGCCAGCAGCTTTTCGGCGCTGCGCGCGTAGTACCGGGAGGTGATGGCGGTGTCGGTGATCTCCAGGAACGCGTCGCGACGGGTCTTGCCGTTCTCCGCCTGCATCAGGTCCAGGCCTTCGTTCTGGCGTGCGAGGACCAGGTCGTGGAACCGCAGCAGCACCTTGCGGCGCTCACCGATCGAGGTGGCTGCCCATGTGGCCTGGGCGCGACGAGCCCGGACGAACGCTTCCTCGACGTCGCCCGGGGTGGAGACCGGGAATTCGGCGAGTGGCCCGCCGGTGTAGGGGGCGGCGGTGGCGACGCGGGCGGCGTCAGCACTGGCGGCGACCCGACCGGTCAGACGCTCCCGCAGCTGGGCGGTCAGCGAGGACGGGAGGCCGGCGGTCGTCGTAGCTTTTTCGGGGGTGTAGATGGACATGGTGGGGACTCCGTTGAGGGTGTCGGATGTCGGCGTGGAGGCGTGGCCGATTACCGGCTGCGGACCGAGAACGGAACCGGCATGTGCAGCGCGGCCTGTGCTTCGGTGCTGACGTCGAACGCGATGGTGCGGATCGGCTTGAGTGCGCGCAGGTCGTCGGCCATGCGTCCCGCGCCGAGAGTGAGGTCTACCCCGCGCGGGAACATCGAGGTTCCGCTGGCCAGCACGTTGGTCTGGTTCAGGGTGGAGTACCAGGCGTCGTCGACCTTCGTGTAGGAGGTCAGGGTGGATACCTTCTCGCCGCTCCGGGTGCGCTTCTGAGTCGGTGTCGGGGCGGAGAAGGCGAGGTCGACGCCGCCGTCGGCGTTGGCGACGCGCGCGGCGGTCCGGCGGTCGTCGATGTTCACGTCCAGCTCGGTGACCCATTTCGGGAAGCCGTAGCCGTGGCGGCCACGCACCTGGGCGATGTCGGTGTTCACCGGCAGCGAGAGCACGTACGAGTGGAGGTGGTCGTTCGCCAGCGCGGACGCGACGTCTGCAACGGGAATTTTGCCGTGACGGGCGGGGCGCACCGCAACCCCCACCGCAGCCTCGGTGTAGAAGTCGATGTCGCAGACGTCGTAGCGGAAGAACATCACCGACACCAGGCCGAGACCGGGAGCGATCTCCAGTGGGGCGAGCTCACCCGGGATCCGGTTCCGGATCGCCTTGCTGGGCGCGATCATGGTCAGACGTGCCGACGACATCGCGTAGTAGAAGTTCGGAGTCAAGGTGGGCCCGATCCGGGACTCGACCCGGGTCTTGGGAAGGGTCCGGAAGAAGTCGACTCCACTGACCCGCGGATCGCGCGCCACCTCGTCCAGGTCGGTGTCCATCCGGAAGCGCTCGAACAGGCCGCCGGCGGGGACTGTGACGGTGTGTCCACCCAGGTCGACCTCGATGGTGTTCTGCTTTGTTGAAGTCATGTGTCGGTCCTTCGCCATCGGTATGTGTGCACTGCTTACATGATGCTAGACCGATGATGTAAGCAATGTCAACACCTCGTGGGCTGTTGAGGTTGGGGTGAGCGTTCTCGATGCGGGCCGAGCGTGGCGTGCACGACCCCACGAATCCGGGCCCTGAGATCGGGGGTCGAGCTACCGGCGTACTTGCCGTCCAGGTGCAGGAACGCCAGGCCGTGCACCAGCGCCCAGACTGCGGTGGCCATCGCCGCGGGGTCGGCGGACGGGATGGCGCGCTGCACCAGCGTCTGCAGGTAGCCCTCGATCTCGTCGGCGGCGCCCTGCCGCTCGGCGTCCGCCGGATGGCACGGTTCGGCGAACATCACCCGAAACAACGCCGGCCTGGCAAGCGCGAACTGCACATATGCCACCGCGATGTCGGCAAGGTCGCCCGGGTCCTCGGGCGCCGGGTGCGCCCCCTCCAGGGTGGTGACGAGTTCCCGGTAACCCACGGCGGCCACTGCGGATAGCAGTGAGGTGCGGTCGCTGAAGTGGCGGTACGGAGCCGCCGCCGAGACGCCTGCGCGGCGTGCGGCCGCGCGCAGCGACAGGCCCGACGCGCCACCGTCTTCATCGAGCAGTTCGATGGCGGCACGCACGAGCGCATCGGGTAGGTCGCCGCGGTGATAGGGCGTGACAGTCATGTACTCAACCTCCTCGGTTGTTGACGCCGCTTACATTCCAGCTTAGTGTAAGCGGCGCTTACTTGCTTTCGGGGTCGCCCGGAAGCCTTTGACCGAAAGGGTTCGAGGTGTCCAAGGAAATATTCGCCACCGACTTGTTCCAGCCGATCACGTTGCGGTCCGGGCAATTGCTGCCCAACCGGATTGCGAAGGCCGCGATGGAGGAGGGGATGGCCGCCATGGGGCAGCTGCCCACCGAGGGGCTGATCGAGTTGTATCGCCGGTGGGGCGCCGGCGGGGCCGGCGTGCTGATCACGGGGAACGTGATGGTGCACGCGGAGGCGCTCACCGGCCCCGGGGGGGTGGTGCTCGACGAGGGTTCGCCGCTGGGACCGTTTGCCGCCTGGGCGAAGGCGGGGAAGGCCGGCGGTGCCGCCATGTGGATGCAGATCAGCCACCCCGGTCGGCAGATCCAGGCGAACATGCCCGGTGTCATCTGGGGGCCGTCCGAAAAGGCGGTGGACGTCGGCAAGCACTCGAAGAACTTCGGTCGTCCTACCGCCATGACACCGCAGCAGATCCACGACACCGTGGCCCGCTTCGCGACCACCGCGCGGCGAGCGGAAGCGGCCGGATTCGACGGTGTCGAGATTCACGCCGCACACGGCTACCTGCTGTCGCAGTTTCTCTCGCCGCTGGTCAACACCCGCACCGACGAGTGGGGTGGTTCACTCGAGAATCGGGCGCGAATGCTCCTCGACATCGTGCGGGAGGTGCGCTCACAGGTCTCGCCCACCTTCGCGGTCGCGGTCAAACTCAACTCTGCCGATTTCCAACGCGGCGGGTTCGACGCCGCCGACGCCCGCACCGTGATCGCCATGCTGGCCCCACTCGGCGTCGACCTGGTCGAGATCTCCGGCGGTAGCTACGAAAGCCCGGCGATGTCCGGGCGCCCGGTGGACGGGCGCACCGCGGCCCGGGAAGCCTACTTCCTGGAACTGGCGGCCGAACTGGCCCAGAACAGCCCCGTACCGCTCATGCTGACCGGGGGAATCACCCGCCGCGAGACCGCGGAGCACGTACTCGCCAACAACGTCGCACTCGTCGGCATCGGCACCGCCCTCGCCGTCACCCCCGATCTGCCGGCGCGCTGGCGCGCGGGAACCGACGCCACGGCGTCGCTCAAGCCGGTCACGTGGAAGGACAAGCCGCTGGCGTCCCTCGCCGGCATGGGCATGGTGCGCTATCAGCTGCGCCGGTTGGCCCGCGGGAAGCAGCCCGCGGTCGGCGTCGGCCCGGCCCGCGCTCTCGTCGCCGATCAGCTGGTCAAACGCCGCGCGCTCCGGCAGTACTCGAAGTGGCTCGCTTCCCAGCCGCGCAGCGAGACCGGCGCCTCCCGCGTGTGATCCCGCGCTTACCTCTCCATCCAGCGCGGCGAACCTTCCACTACTCCGCGCCCTGCCCCTCGCGGCAAAGGCATCCACCTGTTGACGCGCGCACACCACCCGCATAATGTAAGCAGTGTGCACATTCGGCGGTGTGCCGAGACCGAAACCATCCCACGTGGCCCGTTGACGCCCCGTTCGAGAGGAACACATCATGACGAAGGTCCTATTCGTAGTAACCGCAGCCGACCGGTGGACCCTCAACGACGGCACCGTGCATCCCTCGGGGTACTGGGCCGAGGAGCTCGCGGTGCCCCACCGCATCTTCACCGAAGCCGGATGGGACATCACCGTGGCCACCCCCGGCGGCAAGGCACCGACGCTCGATCAGCTCAGCCTCGGCATTTCCGGGGGAATGCCGTGGAAACGCCGCGATGTGAAGAACTACCTCGACAGCATCGCCGACGTACTCTCCCACCCGGCGTCGCTGGATTCGGTGGATTCGGACGAATACGACCTGGTGTTCTACCCGGGCGGTCACGGCCCGATGGAGGATCTCGCCTACGACAAGACCTCCGGCGAATTGCTGTCCCACCGTCTGGCATCGGGTAAACCGCTGGCCCTGCTGTGCCACGCGCCGGCCGCGGTCCTGGCCGCAACCAACCCCGACGGCACCTCGGCCTTCGCCGGTTACCGAATGACCGGGCTGTCCAACCGCGAAGAACTGCTGAACCGATTCGCCAAGAAGGCGCCGTGGCTGTTGGAGGACAAACTGAAAGAAGTTGGCGCCGAGTACTCCAAAGGACTGATCCCGCTGCGCCCACATGTGGTCGTCGACCGCAACCTCTACACCGGTCAGAACCCGCAGTCCTCGGAGAAACTGGCCACCCAGCTCGTCGACGTTGTTGTCGGCGCCGCGAAAGGCTCCGCGACCGGGTAGGGCCGTCGTGCTCGCATCTCGGTGTCGGCCTGGTGCCGAGCATTTCCCGACTGCCGCGGAGCGATTGTGGGCACTGGCGTCATCGTGCATCCAGTCGCCGGTGTGTGCGCCGCCGATCTCGAGTACTGGGTTCTCCCCGTCACCACCAATGGGATCGGCTCGCCCGTGCACCGGCCGGGGGATCGGTGCGGCGCTGGTTGCAGCCGTCCCCGAGGCGTTCTTCACTCGTCGTCCATGGTTTCGCCCAGCGGCTCCTTGAGCGCAATCAGGCAGGCCGTGCTGAGGACGGCGAGGGCAGAGAGGAACCCGGCGATGCCCGCCTTGCCGAAGGCGTCGACCAACCGGTCGGCGAGGAGCAGGGGCACGGCACCGCCGAGGATGCCGGCCAGGTTGTATGCCATGCCGGCACCGCTGTAGCGGTAGCGGGCATGGAACAGCTCGGGCAGGTAGGCGGCGGCCGGACCGTAGGGGATGCCGAGGGTGATCATCAGCACCGCCATCGCGATGAAGAACGAGACCGCGTTGCCGGGCTGCATGACCGCGAAGGCGAGCGGTCCGGCGACGATGCCGAAGCAGGTGCCGGTGAGCAGGACTGCACGGCGCCCGAACCGGTCGGACAGGATCGCCGACGCGACGACGACAACGCACATGACAAGGGCAGCAAGGATATTGACCACGAGAATCGACCGCTGAGGCAGACCGAGGACGCCGACCTCCGGCGCGGCGCTGGCATAGCCGGTGAGGAAGACGATCGAGATATAGAAACAGCCGAATGTCATCGACAGCATGCCACCGCCGAGCAGAATCTGCCGCCACTGATCGCGGATCGCGTCGAGGAACGGGAGCTTGAGCTGCTGCCGACCCTCCACGACCTTGGTGAACGACGGCGTCTCGGCAATATTGAGTCGGACCCACAGGCCCACGCAGACGAGCACGGCACTGATCAGGAACGGAATCCGCCAACCCCACGCCGCAAACGCGGCACCGCTCATGGTCAAGGAGGTCAGCAGGAAGGTCGCACTCGACAGCGCGACGCCGATCCCGGGGCCGAGCTGCGGGAACATGCTGTACTTCCCGCGCTCGCCGGAGTCGGCGTATTCCGACGTCAGCAGCGCCGCTCCCGCCCACTCGCCGCCGAGCGCAAGGCCCTGCAGAACGCGCAGAAACACGAGCATCAACGGCGCGGCAACTCCGATGGCGTCCGCAGTCGGGACCAGACCGATCGCGAAGGTCGAGCCGCCCATGACAACCAGGCTGGTGACCAGCGTGCGCTTGCGGCCCAGCCGATCTCCGTAGTGTCCGAACACGATCGCGCCCAGCGGGCGCACCACGAACGCAATTCCGAAGGTCGCGATCGCGGCCACGGTCGCCGCGCCCGGACCGAGCGAAGGAAAGAACAGCGGGCCGAACACGAGAGCCGCTGCGGTGCCATAGATCAGGAAGTCGTAGAACTCGATCGTCGTACCGACCAACGAGGCCGCAGCGATGCGAGCCATCGGACGTCGGAGGGCGGAAGACTGCCCCGGGGCCGCGCCCCTGCTGGTTCTAGTCGTCATGAATGCCTCACTGGTCGAGCCGCTGCCGCGGCGTTCGGTAGTCGGCGGGCTCGGTCGAGGGCTCCCGCCGTCCCTCAGAACAGAACTGTCCTCGGACGTGACCCCGGACACACGATGGGCCAGTCACAGGATCTTCGAGGAGGGCTTGTGGTCGAACCACACAAAGAGAGAGTGAGTGTCGTGAACGTGCCAGCAACCTCCCCAGCCGACCCGCGGGTCGTACGAATCGCCGAGCGGGTGCATGGCTCACTCCAGGAGATCGTGGAATCGTCCGTGCAGCGCACCTGGGACGAAGTGGGGGCATATTCCGCAAGTCCCGACGCGAGTCTGCGGGACGACCTTCACCGCCACATCGACGCGGTCTTTCGGGTGGTGCTCGACACCCTGCGCGAAGGCCGCGCCGCGAGGCCCGAGGACTTCCCGATGACCGCCTCGCAGGCCACGCGGCGGGTGCGACAGGGCGTCGGCCTCGCCGACTTCCTCCGTGCCTACCGACTCAACCAGGAGAATCTGTGGCACGGCATCGTCACGGCCTGCGGCGGGGATCGGCAACTGCGCGACGCGGCGCTCGGTCAGGTCTCGCACGTGATGCAGGTAATCGAGGCCGGAGCCTCGGTCGCCGCCCAGACCTACCTGAAGGCCCAGCAGCTGGACGTCGCCGACGGCGACCGGGCACGCCGCGACCTGCTCGAGGATCTGCTGGCCGGACGGGAGCCGGCGGCGGGGCCCCGACGGGACCTGCTTCGCGAAGTCGGCCTCGAGACCTCGACACGCCTGGTCGTAGCCTCTGCCGTGCCGGCGCAGGCGCTGGCCCCGGGCCAGAGCTTGCGCGAGGCGCTGATTACGCTGCACAGCGCCTTCGGAACCGGAAACCGTGGACTCACCGTCGTCCGCCAAGACGAGTTGATCGGTGTCTCGCCCGTCGTCGGCTCGGTCGACGCGCTCATCGATCGGCTCACTCGCGCGCACGCGCAGCTGAAGCGTGCCGGCCTGCGCTTGTGCCTCGGTGTCTCGACCGAGCACACCGGCCACGGCTCGGTGTCCGAGGCATACGCCGAAGCGGGTGTCGCCCGCGACGGATTGGCCCGCGAGCCCGGGATCCGGGCCATGCCGCGGCTGTCGACCTTCGACTACCTGGTAAGCCGACCCGACCCGACAGTGCACCGCCTGATCCGCCCCAAGCTACGGACGTTCGTCGAGGACGACCTACGTCGTGGCGGTGTTCTGATCGCGACACTGCTCGCCTACATCGACGCGGACCTGAACGCAAAGATCGCGGCCGAACGCCTGCACACCCACGTGAACACCATGTACTACCGACTCGACCGTATCGCCGCGCGCACCGGATATGACCTGCGGCGAATTGTCGACGTCCAGGAACTGCTGATCGCGGTCCGACTGCTAAGCGGCGCCGACGGTGGCCATGCGGGCTCAACCGTGGCCTGACGCCCAAGGTTACAGTGCGATCACACTGCCGACTCCGCTCTCAAGCTGTCGAGAATCGATCGTTTTCCGACACCCGTTCTGACCCGCGGATTCGGCACGTCCAAAGCGTCGACAACCCGTGTCGAGAAACTATGTCGAAAAACCTTTGCGGGGGTATTGTCGACACATGCTGATCGGCTACGCGCGGGTGTCCAGCGCAGACCAGAACCCCGACCACCAGGTCGATGCTCTGCGCCGCGCCGGGGTGGCGGCCGAGGACATTCACGTCGATCACGCGGGCGGGGCGAAAGCCTCGCGGCCGCAACTCGATCTGGCGCTGCAGCGGCTCCGTGCCGACGACGTCCTGGTGATCACCCGGCTGGACCGGCTCGGTCGGTCGATGCTGCACCTGATCACGCTCGGCGCCGACCTGCGCGAGCGCGGCATCGGTCTGAAGGTGCTCGAGCAGGGGATCGACACCGCCACTGCCGAGGGCCGCGCGATGTTCGGCATGTTGTCGGTCCTGGCCGAGTTCCAGCGCGAGCTGATCGTGGCGAACACCCGCGACGGACTGGCCGCGGCCCGTGCCCGCGGCCGGAAGGGTGGCCGGCCGTCGAAACTGAGCTCGGATCAGATCGAACTGGCTCAACGCCTGTACGACGCAGGCGATCACACCGTCGCACAGATCGCCGGCATGCTGAAAGTGCCCCGTACCACGGTGTATGGGCATCTGAACAAACGTGTGGATATCGCACCGGTCATGCAGGACATCATCCTGGTCACCGATCCACCTGCACCCACGTCTCGCACGTGCCCGACCTGCGGGCATGAACCCACCTCTCGCGCCGAGGCCGCGCATCAACGTGCTGACCTCGCAGTGATGTGGCTCCACCCGGACCCCCAAAACCGCGGAACGCTGATCGGTCGACAGCACTGCCGTCATTGTGAACCCGGGCAGCCAGCATTCGACATCGCCTGCAGCGTCTGCGGCGACGGCCCCATCCTCGCCGGCAGACTCGCTGAGCTGGCCGAAAAGGGAGATCTGACCAGGCCGGTTCAGCGATGGCTCACCGCAGCCGGATGGACCGTCACGCCTGATCTTCTATGCCCGGACCACGCGTGAGGCGGGAACGGAGCCGATGCGGCGGGGAATGGAATTCGACGCCTTTCGAATACCGCACCCCACCAGTCTTCTGGGTCTCGCGCGGCGGTCGGCAGAAGGTGGTGCGCCCGCACCGGTACGCGCTGGCGATCGAACTCGGCCGTCCACTGACCGACGACGAGGTCGCGTTGCACGAAGTGTGCGACAACCCGATCTGCGTGCGGGCGTCGTCGGAAGCGTTAGGTCGTCCGCACGTCGTGCTCGGCACGCAAGCACAGAATCTCGCCGGGATGGGTGCGAAGGGGCGCGGCGGCGGCCGCGGGCAGACCTGGCATTGGTACGGGCCCGACCGCGCCGCAAGGGCAGCGCGCTCGCGGGCATTGCGTGAAGCGGTGCGCGGCGGGTGGGACGACGAAGCCGTACAAGCGGCGTTCCTGCACACCGACACACCGACCTTGTTCTGAAAGCAAAAGGATCGACAACACGATTCGCCCGGCCCGACGGGAAACGTTAGGCCGATGGAGGAGAGAGCATGAGCGAGAAGGCAACACCAGTGCACAGGTCGCATGTCGAAGCGACGTTGTATCACCTCACCAAGCACAGCTGGGAGGTGTCCGACGCGGACCTCGAGGCTGTCGTCGCGGGCGAACCCGTCACCCGAGGCCCGTCCAACGATGTGAGAGTTGATTTTGCGTTTCCGGATCCGCACGCATTGAAGGACTTCCTCTAGAACCGCCGGCCGCGCAACACGACGTGTGGTGCGCACGCAGACGCGCAGAGGGTGTTCGGGCTCGATGCCCGAACACCCTCTACGCTGACCGGGAGCGCATCCCCGGACGTAGCCTGTCCGGGGGGCGCGCTCCCTATTTTGCGTCAGTCGAACTCGACACCGAGCTGCTGTGCGCTCTCGATCCCGCTGGCGGTGAGTCCGGCGATCGTGTCCGGGTGCACTGCGCGTTGCAATGCAATGTCGAGCAGGTCGAGCATCCGGGTTTCCGCCTCGGGTGCATCCTCGGCGCTCGCGCGGGCGGCATCGATTGCAATGCCCGCTTCCGGGCCGGTTCCGGCGATGTAGGCGAAGTACGCGGTGATGGTGAGGGTTTGCACGCGGGCGTGGCCGCGTACCTGGGTAGCGACAAGGATCATTGCCGCGTGTGCCTCGGCCGCGCCGTAGTGGGCGAGTCCGAGAAACGCGTCGCGCTGCATCGGTCCGCTCGCGGCGACCAGTCCGACGCGGGCGGCGAGATCGCCGCTGGGAATCTCACCGTTGCGGATGACGGCGGCGAGCTCGGTGATGGTCGCGCGCGCGAAGTCGTCGCCCTGTTCGGCGGCGGCCCGGGCGGCGATGCGGGGATCCGCTTCGGCGGCGAGACCGTAGCGGGCGGCGATCGCGGCGCGTGAGGTGGCTACGTTGCGGCCGTCGAACACAGCGGCCGCGTGGACGGCGGAGGTGGTCGGGTCCGGAACTGCGCCGCGCTCGAGGGTGTCGAGGTTGACCCACATTGCGCCCTCGGTGAGTTCGGCGGTGTGCAACGACAGCATCGGGGCGACGCCCTCGGCCTCGAGACGGTCGCGCAGCGATGTCCTGTTGTCGAGGGCGGCGGCCGCGCCGGGTCCGCCCGCGATCACGGCGAGGATCACGCCGGTGGCGTTCTCGCGGGCGGCGATGCCGCACAACCGTTCGGCGGGAATCTCGGCGTCCTGGTCGGCGTCGTACCGGGACACGAGCACGAGGCGGGCTCCGGTCATGCCGTCGGCCTCGGACTCGCCGAGCAGAATCGCCACGATGGACTGCACCGGAGTGAATCCCAGTATCGCGGGAATCGCGGCGAGCACATCGGTGGCGGTGCGAAGGCGGATCATAAAACGCTCCTTGGGAGAAGTAGGTGAGCCGGACCGGAGTCCCGCCCGTTCTTTTGCCGTTCTGGCAAGGAAAAATTTGGGCCGGTATGAGGGGACCGGAGTGCAACCCCTGGGCCGGAGAAGTTTTCGCGGGGAGCTTGCGAGTCGCGAAAAGTTGTCCGGAGCCGAAGGCCGGCGCTCGCGCCGCCAGGGGTTGCGCGCAGGTCACCGCCGGCCAAAATTGGTTGCCAGAAGGGAAAAAGAGAAGAACGCTTTTGTGTGCGGAGCGCAGCGGAGCTCCGATCGGGGACACCGCAGGTGGCCTCCACTGACCGCCGGGGAGGTGCCACCCGGCGGCTACGTACACATCCCGTCCCTGCACATGAGATGGCCCCGAACCGTGGCGGTTCGGGGCCATCTGGCGCCGCGTCAGGCTGCGGCGGCCTCGCCCGCGTTGCTCATGGTCTGGGTTTCGAGAGCGGGGCAAGAGACCTAGCACTACCCGAAATTCGTTGTTTTCGGCGATTACTACCAGAACCCCCAGTGAGAGCACGACGGTGACACCTCGGAGTCCGGATCAGGCAAAGGACAGGTTCGTGATGGCCGATCCGGTGCGTTGATCGCTATCTGATGTGATTGGGTTCAAAGATGCGCGGAACGTTCCCTGAGTGGTATTCGCCCGACGACTCAACGCTCAAGACCGTTGTGGCCGGGGGTGTCATCGCCCTCGATGCGAATATTCTTCATCATCTCTACCGACTCGGCGGACAGCAACGCGACAAGGTGCTCAGCGTGCTAACCCATGACGAAGTCCGGTCACGGTTATGGCTGCCATATCAGGCAGGGTTGGAATACCACCGAAACCGGCTGAAATCTGCCTACGACCAGAGCGAGGTTTACAAGAAGCTCAACAAGGAGATCGCCAAGCACAAAGGGCAGATTCGAACGCTGATCGAGGGTCAGATATCCGATCCAGATGTGCGTTCGACCGCACTCGCAACGCTCGGCGAGGCGTTTACGACACTCTCCAACCGACTCACCGAACTCGGCAGCGAACACGTGATTGACTACCAAGAGGTCCGGCAGTCCGATCCGGTCCGCAACACACTCGACAACATCTTCCGCGACGAAGGGCAGATCGGCACGGAACCCACATCTGAAACTTTGGCCGCTCGGATCAACGACGCGACGAAGCGCTACCAGAAGAAGATTCCACCTGGCTACATGGATGCGTCCGGACCTGGAAAGAAGGACAACCCCGAGGGCGACTTCCTCATATGGGGCGAGCTTCTCGACCACGCCGAAACTGACAACCGCCCATTGCTGTTCGTGACCAACGACGAGAAGGAGGATTGGTACGCGCTCGACGCAGCCGGCCAGATCGTCGGCCCTCGGCCCGAACTTCTCGTAGAGATGCGCCAGCGCTCCGCGCATCCGTACCACCAAACAACCTTGACCGGGTTTCTGCGCCTGGCAAAGAAGTACCTCAACGTCCAGGTCGATGACGCCACGATCGACAGAGTGGACGCGACAATCGAAGTTCCCTCAATCCGCGTAGAAGCAAAATTCAGTGCCACAGGGAAACTTGAGTCGGTTGTTCAAGTTGACGGCGACGGCATACCGCAGCCGAATCTCTCGTCGCCACCGCCCGCTGCTGTCGTTCACGGAATGCTCACCGATGTGTTGCAGAAGTTAGAGCCGGGGACGCGGGCCTACGAGGAGATTTCGTCCAAAGTACGCAGTATTGAACTGGGCACGTTACCGGACACCCCTGACATGCAGCTGACCTGGGAGCTGATCCGCTACGTCGCGACACACTCGACTCCAGTGACTGAGGAGCTTGATCAGATCATTGATGTCGCTGGGTCGGCGAGGCGTCCTGATTAGGGATCGTCTACCGGGTAGTTGCCTCAGCAACGGAGCAGCATCTACCAATGGTTCGCCTTGTACTGACTCGGGGCTGGTAAGTGGACATTCGTGTGCGACCGACGAATCGATCCTTAACCGGTCACAGCGTGGGGGTCGGACCGATCGAGCGCTCGTCGCACCGACGACCTGCCGACGCCAACCGACTTGGCGATCGCATCCAAGCTTTTACCCTGTTCGCGCATGGTACGAGCGAGTTCGATTCGGTCGGTGTTCATGACGGTGGGTCGTCCGCCGTGTCGGCCTTGGCGTGCGGCGGCGTCGAGGCCTGCGCGGGTGCGTTCGATGATCATGCGGCGTTCCATCTGGGCGAGGGCGGCCATGATGTGGAACAGGAACTCTCCACCGGGGGTGGTGGTGTCGAACCCTTCGGTGAGGGACCGGAACTGGATACCGCGTTCGCCGAGGTTATGGACGGTTTCGATGACGTGTCGCATGGACCTGCCGAGACGGTCGAGTTTCCACACCACGAGCACGTCGCCGTCGTTGTCGCGCAGGTAGTTCAGGCATTTGTCGAGCTCGGGGCGGGCGGTCTTGGCGCCGGACTCGTAGTCGGTGAAGATCTTGATTGCGCCGGCCTCGCGAAGTGCGTGTTCTTGAAGTTCCGGGTTTTGCTCGAGGGTCGATACTCGTGCGTAGCCGATGATGCTCACAGTCTCGGTCCTTCCGGCCGCGATCCAGGATGGGACATGGTGTGGCTGGTCGTCATGGTGTGGCCGGTGTCCGGTGTCCAGTACGGCTGTTGCCAGCTCGATTCGTATTCCGGCAACTCACGATGTTCGGCAACGGCCGCCGGTGTCGGTTCGGGCTGATGATCGATGTCGGCCACTGTGTGTTGGGTCGACCACGTGTAGGGCTTGTCGAACCGGTTCTCCGCGTGCTCGATCATCGTGACCCAGTGCTCCTGCACGGTGGTCAGGGCGTCGCGGCTGGGCGCGGTGACCACGTCGACCGGGATGGAGTCTTTTTCGACGATCACCGGGCCGAGGATTTCGCCGAGGATCTTGCCCTGGTCGACGAACGAGAAGGTGCGTGCGGACTGCAAGGCGCCGACGTTGATTTCTCGCCAGTCGATCGCCCACCCGGCTTGGTGGGCGATCTGGTCGACGAACACCTTCTGCGTGCGGGAGTTTCCGTCGACGAAGGGGTGTAGCAAGGTCAGGTCGCCCCAGTACTCGGCGAGTGCGGTGGTGAACTCGGCTTGGTCGAGTCCGCGGAGGTAGTCGGCGGTCGCGAGGTTCGCGAAGTTCTCTGCGATGCCGGCCTCGATGGACTCCGGTGAATCGTGTTCGATGCCGGTGTTTCCTGCGAAGGAACGGACGGTGCGGATCTCGCCTGCCGACTCGTAGACGTCTTGGAGCAGGTAGTAGTGGATGTCTTGCAGATGGGTGAAGCCGAAGTCTCCGGCCACTGGTTCGATGGCGAGCTCTGCCAGCCGCCATGTGGTTGCGGCGGATTCGACCTCGGCGAGGAGCTGGGGATCGGTGTAGCCGAGGAGGTTGAACTGGTCAACCGATCATCCTCCGCCGGGATGGGTGTTGTCAGCGAGATGCGCGGGCCAGTCGGGGAATCTCCCCGGGTTCACCCAGGGACCGCTCAGTCACCTCACGCGCGAGGAGCCCGACGTCCGCGGCCCGGTCGAGTATGAGCTGGTCCGCCACCGGTCCCGAAGTCATCCTGGCCGTCCGTCGATCACGTCGCCGTCCGGGATCCGGGACGGACGGCCCGCACGGATGCGTGATTGACGTGGCCGATCGTGACCGAGCACGATTTCTCCTATGAATCCCACCGAAGAAGCCCGCCAGATCTCGCAGGTCATCGTTCGGCTGCTCACGAAATTCCAGACGGCGTCGTACGCCACGGTCGAGGCCGCGGTGGAGGACGCCCTCGCCCACTACGCGGAAACCCGGCCCCGGGACCTGGTTCCGTTGCTCGTCGAACACACCGCAACGGCGACACTCGCCTCGTCACCCCGAACCTGCATTCCGGGCAGCAGCGACCTGCCGGAACACCTGCATGCCAGATAGCAGGCGGCTGTTCGTTGGTGCCGGCTGAGGGGACTTCGCCGTCAGCGAACATCGCCTGCAACCACTGAAGGATCCGCCGCGCAGACTTGTTCGAGCGCCTCACATCACCGCGCTTCGGGCACGGCACGCTTCTACGACCGCGGCCGAACACCGGCTGATCTGGGGGCGAGTGGTACTGCTGCGTCCTCAGGTGTGTGGGGACGCGGCCTGACGGTGCCAGGCCAGTTCGCGGAGCCGGACCCAGTCGACGGTGGGTTCGGCGGGGCGGACCCCCGGGCGGTCGCGGGGGACCCGGATCCGGAGGGCGCCGGGCTCGATGGTGCAGCGCACCGGGGTGGGCATCAGCAGGGATTCGCCGTCGACGCCGACCGGGGTCTGGCGTGTGCGGGCGTCGACAATCACCTCGGCGGTGGTGTGCTGGGTCAGGCCCCGGACGTTCGCGCGGCGCAGCAGCCCGACGGCCTGGTGGGCGCTGGCGACCGATACGGTCACGACGCCGAGGACGCCGCGGTCGAGCCGGTCCCGTCGGTTCAGGCCGGCGAGATCGCCGGTCCCGTAAAGGTTGTTGCTCACCAGCACTGTTGCGGGTTCCGCACGGTGACGTCCCCGATTTCTGCGACGAGTGAGGCACCAGCCTGTCCGGCGAGCAGGTCCGGGAGCATCCCGAGCACGGTCCCGGCCTTGTCGTCGCGGTAGGCGGGGCTGCGGACCACCTCTGCGTAGACCCCGAAGGAGGCGTTGTTGACGAACGGGCGGCCGTTGATCCGGCCGAGGTCGACGGCGAGCTCGACGCCGTCGCGCAGGGCGTCGAGACACCGGCTCGGGTCGGTGCGGTCGAGTCCGAGGTCCATCGCGAAGTGGTTGCGGGTACCGGCGCTGATCACCAGGAACGGCAGGTTGTTTTCTGCCGCGACCCCGGCGACGAGGGCCTGGGTCCCGTCGCCGCCGGCCACGCCGAGCAGGTCGGCTCCGGCCTCGACCGCATGCCGGGCCAGGTTGGTGACGTCGACGGTGCCGGGTCCTTCGAGCAGGACCACTTCGGCGCCGAGTTCCTCGGCCTTGCGCCGGAGGTCGAATTTCGCGACCTTGCCGCCACCGGAGTGCGGGTTCATGATCAGCACCGGATGCCGTACCGGTGGGGCGGGCACCTCGCGGACGGCGGTGTCCGAGATTCGTCCGCGCAGGGCGGCGCGGGCGCAGGGCACCGTGAGGAGCGCGAGAACGATGGAGGCGACGACCTCGGCGAGCAGGTGGGCGCGGATGAACAGGACCAGGACGACGATCGGTGACAGCATCGCGATGGTCAGTGAGATCCAGCGCAGCACACCGCGACTGGCGAGGAACCAGTACAGGGCGGCGACCAGGACGGTGACGCCGCCGATTCCGACGAGGAGGCTCCCGACGGTGCTGAGCAGTCCGGCGGAGATCAGCGGCACCGCCACCGCGAGGATCGCCAGGGCGAACGCCGCCCGCGCCCACCAGCGGCGGGCTCCGGTCGCGGTGTCGGGGGCGGCGGACCGGTGGTCGCTCATCGTCATGTCCCCGGGTGTGCGGTGATCCGGCCGGCGTCGATCGCCTTCCGCAGCGCGGCGTGATCGCGTTCGTTCTGGTCGGCGTAGGTCTCGGCGAATGCGGTCAGCGCCTTGTCGAAGTCGTCGTCCGAACCGAGGTACCCGGCGATGGCGAACCGGTCACCGCCGCGGGCGTGCGCATACGCGAGGACCCGGGCACACAACCGCCCGTAGAGGGCCATGGCGTCGGGATTCATGGTCTCGACGACGGCGGAGCCCTTGCCGTCGCGGAGTTGGCGGACATAGAAGTCCCGGACCACGCCGTCGGCGTCGGGTCCGTGCTGCCAGCCGAGGAAGATGTCGCTCGCGGCCTGCATCAGCCGTTGCCCGGTCACGACGCGTTCGCCGTGATTGGTGAAGGCCGGGCCGTCGACGTACTTTTGGAGGACCGACGGCCCGGCCTCTTTGGCCTGCAGGAACAACGGGTCGCCGCCGGGGCCGCGGAGCAGGACGATCCAGGCCCGGGTGCCGACACTGCCCACCCCGACGACCTTCCGTGCCGTTTGCACGTACTCGAATCGATCCAACAGGAGACGGCGGGCGGGTTGCAGGGTGTCGCGGTAGTCGCGTAGTCGCCGGATCATCTCCTGGTCGATGTGGTCGGCTTCGGTGCCGGTGAAGATCTCCTCGATCGGCACGATCAGCGGCGGTGTGCTCACGATCCGCAGCTGTCCGTCCACCAGGGTGGTGAGTTTGGACAGTGCCTGCAGGCTGTCGCGGCCGCGGGATTTGTCGATCGTCTTGCGGACCCGTTTGCGGGTCGAGGAGTCCAGGACGTCGCGGAGCTCGTCCAGCTCGGTCGCGGCGTCGATGTGGGAGTACCAGACCGCGAGCTCGCCGCGGTCGGCCTGGTAGGTCATGGTTTCGCGGTATTCGGCCGCGCAGGCCCGGGTGATCCGTTTGCGCTGTTTCCGGCTGAACCCGTTGACGCGCCCGGCGACGGCGAGACTCGCGACGAGTCGTTTGACGTCCCATTCGAACGGTCCGGGATAGGTTTCGTCGAAGTCGTTGACATCGAACGCGAGCTTGCGCTCGGGGGTGGCGAAGAGTCCGAAGTTGCTCAGGTGGGCGTCCCCGCACAATTGGGTGTGCAGGCCGGTGGCCGCGACGTGGGAGAGGTCGTCGGCCATCACCAGGGCGGCGCCGCGGTAGAACGCGAAAGGTGACTCGGCCATCCGCCCGTACCGGATGGGGACGAGGTCGGGGACCCGGGTGGTCGCCTGGGACTCGAGCAGGCCGACCGGGTCACGGCCTGGGGCCGGTGCGTGTTCGGCGATGGCGTCGAACGGGATCCGGCGCCGAACCGTGTCGCCGTGCTCGGTGCGGGCCGCCCGGGTCGGATGGTCGCCCGCACCGGCGGGTGAGGGATCGGGGAATGGGTCTCGTTCTGTCATGGCGTGGTCCCTCGGGTGGCCGTCGTCCGCGGATCAGGGGTGGTCGGGATGACCACGGCCCACATCGAACCGCCCCCACCATCTTGCGCGGCCGGCGCGCCCGCTGCTGGCAATCGGTGGTCTCGGACCTCGCCCTGCACGAGCTGCAAGCGATGAAGGACCTGCATCCGTTGCAGCGAGGCCTTCGTACCAGCCCGAGACCTTCATCGATCTCGATCTCGATCTCGACCCCGACCGCATCTTGCCCATCGATCGTGGCCGACTGTTCGGGCCCGGCGTCGCGCCATCATCCGCATCGATGCTGATCTCGAGGGCGTCCAGATGGCCGGGCGCCGGCGATCAGGACTGAGCCCCCTCCTCGAGCGCCCACCGCCGGGCGGCAGGTGGCCGTTATCGGTGGCTGCGGTCGGGGCCGATGAGGCTGGTGATGCCGCGCATGGCTGCCGGTGAGGGTTTGAAGTAGCGGCGTAGGTTCTCGGGTTTGCGGTGGCGGGACTTTGCCATTATCTCCACCAGGCTGGCACCGGCCTCGCCGAGATGCGTCAGGCCGGAATGCCGAAGTTCATGCAGATCCCAACCGGTGCCGGGCCCATTCGTCGCGGTGGCGGCATCCAACACGGCGCGGGCCTGGCCGTAGGACAGCCGTGCCAGCCCGGTGTCGGGGCAGATGTCCCGGTCGGCGGCGGCCTTGCCGGGGCCCGGTCGGCGGTGGGTGACGAACAGCGGTCCGCGGGTGCGGCCCTTGGTGAGGCGTGGCAGGAGCCGGGCGGTGCCCGCGTCCCAGTACACGAGCTCGTGCGCGTACTCGTGGTAGGTGGCACCGCGGCGGCGGGTGCGGGGCTTGGCGCCCTTGGACTTCACCGGGCAACACCGCCCGGCCAGATCGAGGTCCTCGATGTTGACCTGGAGCAGTTCCTCGGTGCGGGCGCAGGTTTCGTAGAGCATCCGCCACAGCGTCTTCTCCCGGATTACGAACGAATCTGCTCCGCATCGATATTCAGCTGATCCGCCAGCCGGGCCACCGCCACCGGCGGCGCCGACGGTACCTTGTCCGGCACGAACCCCAGCCTCCAACACGCCGAAACCTCATCGGCAGACAAGCCGAGCACCAACCACCCCGGCCCGCAGCCCGAACCGAGAAATCGACGCCGACCAGGCACTACGTGAACTTCGTTGTTTTTTGCGCCATTACTACTGGAACCCCGAGCAGGCCGACGCTCGCCCTGCACGCTCAGGTCGGCGGACACTGGACCTTGACACAATCGCGAGGCTTCACTCTTGCAAAGGAGCACCGATGACTGACACCGCCGTCGACGCCGTGGCATCCGTCCAAGTGACCGAGTACTGGGTGGTCGAGGTGGACCGCCACGATGGGGCGTGTTGCTCATTCGGGCCGTTCTCCGCCGAGGCGGCCTGGGCCAGAATGGAACACCGGACCGCGCCCACCCGGTTCGCCGCCGTCGTAGGGAAGCGATGAGGATCAAGAGCGGCGCCGTGGGCATGATCCGTCTCCCGGGCGACGCGGACAGGATAGAACGGATCCGGGGTCGGGGCGGGTCAAGGAAAGTGACGTTGTGTCACGTGATCCTGGTTGTTGCGGCAGCGCTGGCAATGTTGCTCGCATATGTAGTAATTGCGATGTCCTGGGCCTCGTACCGACGCTGAAATCGTGCGTCTATTTGCCCCAGAATTCGAACGGCTGTCAGCGAAAACGGGCATTCACGCCGCCAGCGGCGGCGGCGGACGATGGCGTCGGCCGGGTGCGCACAAACCATGAGTGACCACGGACATCGAGACCCTGCACAGTCTGAATGCGAATTTCGCGTGCCAGAGCTCGCTTCCCCAGGTCCGTGCATGATGACAGCCGCGACCTACATGCCCGATTTTGGGCGGTTGCTCACTGAAGTTCGGTCAACAGTGCGGTGAGAGTCTGGTTCTCGGCCGCGGGGTCGGGTGTGCTCGCCCGCATGACTTTGAGGACGTTGTCGATCCGCCCGTCGAGGACGGTCCAGGCGGTGGCGTCCAGGGGGCGTAGGGTCGCCTCGTCGTCGTCCCACGCGGTTTCGAGGTCCTTGATCCGGGCGGTCGCGCCGGTCTGGTCGCCGGCCTGCACTTTCGCGAGCGTGTCCTGGGTGATGGTGCGGAATTTCGTGATCTCTGCCGCCGGAAAATGTGCTGTCACCTGCCCGGGGGTGAGTGTCGTGGTGACGGAGTCGGTGCCGGTTTCCTCCTCGCTCGCGATGGTTTCGTGCGGCTGCCCGGCGGCCCAGATGAGCAGGGCGCCGGTGGCGACGCCGATGACGGCGTAGTACCCGAGCATGAGCCGCTCGCGGCCCGGTGTGGTGGTCACGGTCGCGGTGAAGGTCCGTTCGTGCTCTTCGATGACGTCGCTGTGGGTGAGGGTGAGGTACACGACGGTGGCGAGGATCGCGATGAGGAAGACCACGCTGGTCAGCGCGGTACCCCAGCCGAGTCCGTGATCGGTGGACGGGGACGCGAGCCAGTCGCCGAGGTTCGCACCCAGCGGGCGAGTCAGGATGTACGCCAGCCAGAAGGAGAGCACGGCGTTCGCGCCGAGTCGCCAGCCGATCGCGATCAAGACGATCAACCCGGCCGGCAGGAGCACCGAGATGCCGGGTCCCCAGCCGGTGAGCTCGAGTACCCAGTCACCGATTGCTGTGCCCAGGGCGAAGGTGACCAGTACGGCGAGCCAGTAGAACACCTCACGCGGGGTGGTGACGATGCTGTGGATCGACAGGGTCCGCTCGCGGGCGAACCACACACCGAAGACGATGGCCAGGACCGCCGCGAAGGCGCTGGTGCTCACCGCGAGCGGGACGCCCAGGGAATCGGTGAGGATGTCGGTGTAGAGGGTGCCGGTCACGCTGAGCACGACGACCGCCAGCCAGTAGACGAACGGCACGTACCGGGTCAGGCGCAGCTGCCATCCCAGCACCGCGACGAGGACGACCGTGAAGATGAGCGCGGTGGTGTTCAGACCCAGTCCCAAGGTCATGTTGATCCAGTCGGCGAAGCTCTCACCCACGGTCGTGCACAGGATCTTGATGACCCAGAACCACACCGTGATCTCGGGCACCTTGCTCAGCATCACGCGCCGGGTCGTGGCGGAAGCAGACTTCGTTGACTCGGTCATGACCCCTGACCGTAGGGGGATCTTGCTGAAGGCACGCTGAGAGTCGGTGACGGCGACCGGACGAAAGGGGGACGAGCACGGCAACGCCGTCGTGCTGTCGGCGCAGGTTGACATGCCCGACACATCGCGCCTGGCGGGTTCCACAGCTGCTCAGCCTGCTGCCACTGGGTGGGACGTCGGCGGATGGTTCTCAGCGTGTCCACAGCATCGTCCGCGCACCCTGATGGGTGGATGCACCGCAGATGGGAGGCATCGATGATCAGCGCACGAGATCGTTGCGTGGCCACACTGTCGGTGGGTGCCGCCCTCTTTGTTGTCACGGCGACCCTGGTAACCGGCTGCTCGGGTGCGGGCGGCCCGGCCACTCCCGGACCGGATGTGGCTTCGCCGGGCGATATTCCGGACGATCAGGCCTTTGTCGAGGTGAACCCGTTTCCCGGGTTCGCGGTCAAGGTGCCCGAGGGGTGGGCGATGACGGCGGCGGGGCCGGCGGTGACGTTCACCGACAAATTGAACGCGATTACCGTCGATTCACGGTTCGCGGCGACGGCCCCGTCCGAGACCGCGGTGCACCAAGACGTCGATCAGCAGTTCGCTTCTGCCGCCGGATATGTGGCGGGCACCGTTACGTCGGTGACCCGGCCGGCCGGCACTGCGGTGGAGGCGACCTACCGGATCGCCGGGCCGAACAATCCCGTCTCGGGGAAGTCCGTCACGGACGAGGTGGAGCGGTACGAGTTCTTCCGCGACGGCCAGCTGGTGACCTTGACATTGTCGGCTCCGGTCGGGGCGGACAACGTCGATCCGTGGCGCACGGTCACCGATTCCTTCCGGTGGACCTCGTGAGCGCCGACCCCGGGGGTGGGGTGATCACCGCCGTGGAGCTCTACCGGTTCTACCGCGCCGCCGGCGAGGAAACCTTGGCGCTGCGCGGAGTGTCGCTGCGAGTCTGCGGGGGTGAGATGGTCGCCGTCGCGGGCCCCTCGGGATCTGGCAAGTCCACGCTGCTGGCGTGTCTGGCGGGCCTGGACGAGCCCGACGGCGGCATGGTGCGCGTGCACGGCGAGGCGCTCAGCCATCGACCCGAGACCGCCCGCGCCCGACTCCGCGCCGACCACATCGGGGTGCTGTTTCAGCAGGACAACCTGTTCGAGCACCTGACCGTAGCCCAGAACGTGCGCCTGGTACGCCGACTGATTGCTCCCGCCCGCCGGGTGCCGGTGCCTGATCTGCTGTCGCGGCTCGGGCTCGCAGCCGTGGCCGATTCGTATCCGTCCTCGCTGTCCGGGGGCGAGACGGCCCGCGCCGGGCTGGCGGTAGCCCTGGCGAACGATCCCGCCGTGGTCCTCGCCGACGAACCGACCGGGGAGCTCGATCCCGCTTCCGAACATGCGGTGCTCGAACTCCTGCGGGCGTGGTGCCGGCGCGGGGCGGCGGTGCTGGTCGCCAGTCACAGCCCGGCGGTGCGGGCGAGGGCGGACCGGGTGATCGAACTGGTCGACGGCCGGGTGCTGTGATGAGCACCCTGCCGGGCAGTGCCGCAGCCGGGCCGTTGCTGCGGTGCCGGGATCTGAGCCGGGTCTTCGGGTCCGGGCGCACCGCGCGGGTGGCGGTCGACTCGGTGAGCGCCGACATCGACCGCGGTGCCCGCATCGCCCTGACCGGCCCGTCCGGCTCGGGGAAATCGTCCCTGATCCACTTGTTCGCGGCCCTCGACGCCCCCAGCGCTGGGCACATTTCCTGGCCGGGGCTGGGCGCCGATCCCCGCCGCGACCGCACCCGCATCGGGGTGGTCTTTCAGGCCCCGAGCCTGATTCCGGCCCTCGATGTCACCGAAAACGTGGCGCTCCCTCAGGTTTTGGCCGGCCGCTCGGATACCGCGGCGCGGGCGCGGGCGAGGGCCGCGCTGGCTCGGCTGGGGCTCGAACCGCTGGCCGGGCGGCTTCCGGAGGAACTGTCCGGTGGGCAGGCGCACCGGGTTGCGCTCGCCCGCGTGCTGGCCGGCACCGCGCGACTCGTCCTCGCGGACGAGCTGACCGGGCAACTCGACCACGGCACCGGCGCCGAGGTCCTCGACGTGCTGTTCGAGACCGTCGACATGCTCGGCGCCGCCCTGGTCGTGAGCACCCATGACGACACGGTCGCCGGGCGCTGCCCGGTCCGGTGGTCGATGCGCGGCGGCCGCCTGCAGATCCGGTCACCGACCACCCCGGTCCCTCCCACGCCATGAGCACAAGTCCGGCCCCGGCGTGGATGTGGCTGACCGGCTTGCTGCGCCGCCGTCGCGGCCGACTCCTCGGCGCCGCTGCCTGTCTCGCGATCGCGGTCAGTCTCCTCGCCGCCCTCGGAGGGTTCCTCGCCGCGTCCAAGGCCACCATGACCGACCGGGCCACCCGGGCGGTCGCCGTCGACTGGCAGATCCAGGTGCAGCCTGGCGCCGATCCGGGCACCGTCCTCGATCAGATCCGGTCCTATCCGGGGGTTCGGGTGGCGGACCCGGTCCGCTTCGGTGACAGCGCCGGGCTCTTCGCCACCAGTGGGGGCGCCGCCGTGAGCACCGGGCCGGCGGTCATCGTCGGTATCCCGGATCAGTACCGGCAGCATTTTCCCGGCACGATCCGCACCCTCAGCGGAGCCGACTCCGGGGTGCTGCTGGCGCAGCAGACCGCATCGAATCTGCGGGCGACGGTGGGGTCGGTGATCACCGTCCGGTTGCCCGGCGGCGGCACTGCCGCCGAGACGGTGACCGGGGTCGTGGATCTGCCGCAGGCGGATTCACTGTTCCAGACCGTCGCCGCCCCGGCCGCCGCGCCGCCGCAGGCACCCCCGGACAATGTGCTGCTGCTGCCTATCGCGGAGTTCGACGCCCTCTTCGCCCCCGGGCAGCGGGACGATCCGGCGGTGGTGCGCGCGCAGGTGCACCTCGGCCGCGACCGGAATCTGCCCCCGGATCCGGCCGCCGCCTACGCTGCCGACATCGGCGGCGCCCGCAACCTCGAGGCAACCCTCGCCGGCGCCGCACTGGTGGGGGACAACCTCGGCGCCACCCTCGACGCGGCCCGCCAGGACGCCCTGTATTCGCAGGTGCTGTTTCTGTTCCTGGGTCTGCCCGGTGTCGCGTTGTCCGCGGTCCTTGCCGCGGTGATCACCGCCGGCGGGGCGCCGCGCCGTCGCCAGGAGTTGGGGTTGTTGCGCGCCCGCGGTGCCGGTGGCGGGCAGCTCGCCGCTGTGGCCGGGTCCGAGGCGGTGGCGGTGGGGCTGATCGGCGGTGTGGTCGGCGCCGGGGCCGGCATCGTCGTCGAGCGCGTGGTGGTGGGGTCGCCGGTGTCCCTGTCCTGGTTGCTCTCGGCCGCCGCGGCGGGTGTGGTCTTGACGGCGGTCACCGTTCTCACTCCCGCCCTGCGTGATCTGCGGTTCTCGACGGCGGCCGCTGCCCGCGCCGCGATCGGCCGCACCCGGCGTCCGCTGTGGCGGCTGGCCGGGGTCGACTTCCTCGCGCTGGCCGCGGCGTTCGCCGTCTACCGGGTCACCAGCCGCGCCGGGTACGCCCTGGTGCTCGCGCCGGAGGGGGTGACCGCGTTGTCGGTGAGCTATTGGACCTTCGCCGGACCGGCGCTGCTGTGGATCGGGACAGCCCTGCTGACACTGCGACTGGCCGATCTCACCCTCGGTAGGGGCCGCCGCTTCGGCGCAGCCCTGTTGCGGCCGTTGGCGGGCCCGCTGTCGAGCACGGTAGCGGCGATGCTCGCCCGCAATCGCCGCGCACTCGCCCGGTCGGTCGCGGTCGTGGCGTTGGCCGGGATGTTCGCCCTCTCGACCGCGGTGTTCAACAGCACCTACCGGCAACAGGCCGAGGTCGACGCCCGATTGACCAACGGCGCCGACGTCACCGTCACCGAACCTCCCACCGCCACCATCGGACCGGACCTCACAGGCGAATTGCGCCGGATTCCCGGCGTCCGAGATGTCGAACCGCTCCAACACCGCTTCGCCTATGTCGGCGCGGACCTGCAAGACCTGTACGGCGTCGACCCCACCACCATCACCGGAGCGGCGCTGCTGCAGGACAGCTACTTCGATGGCGGTACCGCCGCACAACTGATGGACCGCCTCGCTGCCCAACCGGACGGGGTTCTGGTCAGCGCCGAAACCGTGGCGGACTTCCAACTTTCCCCCGGCGACCCGGTGAAGCTGCGGATCCAAGACGCCGCCACGACGGCATTCGAGACCGTGCCGTTCCGCTTCCTCGGGGTGGTCAAGGAGTTCCCGACGGCACCGAAGGACAGCTTCCTCGTCGCCAACGCCGCCTACCTCGCCCAGGTGACCGCGAACCCGGCGGTCGGCGCGTTCCTCATCGACACCGGTGGGGCAGACGCCCCGGCGGTACGCCAGGCGGTGTCCGATGCACTCGGTACCGGGGCCACCGTCACCGATATCACCACGGTGCGCGGCACTGTCGGATCCACTCTCACCTCCGTCGATCTGCGCGGGTTGACCCGACTCGAACTGGGTTACGCCGCGGTCCTCGCCGCGGCCGGGTCGGCATTGATGCTCGCGTCGGGGTTCGCGGAGCGTCGGCGCACCTTCGCGATTGTCACCGCGCTCGGCGGCACCCGGCGTCATACCGCGTCGATCGTGCTCGCCGAGGCCGCCGTCGTCACCGCCGGCGGGGCAGCACTCGGGGTGATCGGCGGTGTCGTCCTGTCCCATCTGCTCGTCGCGGTGCTCTCCGGGGTCTTCGACCCACCCCCGGCGACACTCGCGGTGCCCTGGGCCTATCTGACCCTGGTGGCCGCGGCGACGGCCGCGGCCATCGCCGCCGTCACCGCCGCCGCCGCGCACACGGCCGCCCGGTATCCGATCAGCGTGCTCCGCGAATAGCCGACCCGACCGGCTGCGCGACAGGCTGCGATGTCTCAGGGTGTGCACGGTGCCGGACCGCCGCACCCGGTAACGAAGGTCGACCGGGGCTTTTCCCGCCCGCGCTTGATCGAGGCGTGTTCCACCGGACGCTCACCTGCCAGGGCGAGCCCCGGGTTCCGACCCCCGCTACCGGAGCCGAAGACTTCTCCACCGGCAGTTAATGGTTGATCCGCCGGACACCTGGGCTGCACCACACCCGAAGCCGCCGCCGTGGTCCGCATCGTCAGCACCATCACGATCCGCCTCCTCGACGGCTCCGCCGCTCATCCCGCCGGCATCGGCCACCGACCAACCCTGGTCCATGCCGGCATGTCGTGGCGCCACCGCCGCGTTCGTACCGGTTCCACCCACCACCATCGAGCCGAACTGACCGCAGCCCGTTCTTGTGCCGAATGAGGTCCGCGCCGCTGGTGACCGAGACTGTCGTTGACCGGATCCGGGCTATACACCGCACCAGCGGAATTGGCGTGCACCGCCACAGTACGGGGGGAGGCGCAAAACGGCCCCCGCCACCGATGGGGGCAGTGAACGGGGACCGACGTGCCGCCGTATCGGTTGCAGCGACCTGCAGCACACGCGCAATCCTACGCACGTCCAATGGGCGGACAGTCACGAATTCCCCTCTTCTCAGCCACATCTCAGTTCTCAGCATTCTCTCAGCGGGGTCGGATCATACTCCGCGCACAAGTGCTGATCTCGGATTCAGCATGCCGATGAAATCCGCGCTCTCGCAATCCCTTGTGCCATCGCGGGGGTTCACCGTCCCGCGCCGCGATCGGGCTGCCGAACATCCCCTTTCTGGGACATGGCCGGGCCACGCGGGCGGCCGGTCATGCCGCGCTTACCTGCCGGTACGTGATAGTCCGCAAGCCATTCGACCGAACCGACGCGATGTCTTCGCCCGGCCCGAAGCGATGCGCCGACCGTTGCGCCGTCGCTGCGGGTGTCGTGCAGTAACTGACCAGGGTTCTGTCGATCGTCGATGGTGAACAGCCCTGACGGGCTGTGCGGATCCGATTCATCTGCCGTCACAACGGACGAACAGGTGAAATGCGCCGTCGTTCCTATGCCTTACAGCGGACAATCGGCTCTTCTCTCAGCGATTTCACAGCACTCCCGTCATACGATTGCGCGGGATCGCCCCGTCGACGTAATCGTCATCAGGGAGCCGGGTAGAACACGAAAGGTTAAGCGCTGCAGCGGTGTAGGTTACCCGTCGCCCAACCAACCCTGCTCGGGCAAACTGTTAACGGAGATGCCGATGATCAATGTGCTGATGATGTTGCTTCTCTTGGTAGTGAGCGTCGGAGGAACGGCTGTCGTTCAACGCCGCTCCAACAACCGGTGAAATCAGCGCTCCCACTGGCGGCTCGACCCTTTTGAGTGATTTCACGCCCCGCTTGGGCCGCCCCACACACAAACGGGCCGACGCGACCTCAGTCGCGTCGGCCGGCTGTTTGTCGTTCTCGTGTTGTCGGACCTAATTGAGCTTCTGCGGCACACCGTACGTGGTGACGGTGTCACCACGTGAAGTCACGGCGGTGGCGTACGGCCGGATGGTGACCGCACCGAGCGCACCGGAAATGGAGCCGTGAACTCCCTGCATCCGCACCGACGCCGCCGGTCCGTCGAACGACTGGTTTTCGAGCAGTGGGACGGTGGTGATGCCGCCCGGTGCCAGGTCGATGTCGAGTTCCTGCGACGGGATGATGTCGCCGGCGAGTCCGACGTTGGTGCCCGCGTTCAGGCTCAGTGATGGATCGGGGAGGATCCCCAGGTTGATCCCGTTGCTCGAACCGATCACAAACCCCAGCCCGGGTGAATTGAGGACGATGGTCGCGCCGGACAATGCGATCGGGTAGCCGATTTGGTAGCCGACGGTCAGTTTGGTGCCCGTGAACTCTGCCGCGTTCGGGCCGGTGATATTCACCCCGGCGTAACCGTTGTGGAAGAACTCGACACTGGTGGGAACACCGTCCAGCGGCGGGACCACTTGATACTGGGTATCACCTTGCAGGACTTCGACCCGGTTGCCTCGCGCGTCGACGACGGAGCTGGAATTGTCGACGCCGGCCGAGGCGGTTCCGTTCCCCATGACTATGGCGAGCACGGCAATTCCTGCGACTGCGGCTGCGCGGGTGAAGGCTCTGTATCCAGAGCGAGATGTGCTGATGTCCGTCATACCGACCCCATTCAGAGTGCTTCAAAATCAGAGATGAAGAAGTGTGCGAAGCGTAACCACAGGGGCGCAGAGAATCTCAGTATTGATCAGAAGTTCACGACCTAGTTTCCTGCGCCCGATGGTGGCACGGTGTGCGGCTCGTTGGTCGAATAAGATGTTGATAGGCAACGGAATTCGGTCCTATCGGAGCAATGCCCGATATCGGACATCGGCGGCAACCGCCCCCGCAAGGGCGCAGTGTGCATGGTCCGGGCGCACGCGGATCCGACTCACCTCAACCGCTCGCACCCCAGGGTGCGGCGAAGGACAGCGCGGCTGGTGTAGGTGTCCACGCGAGCTGAAGAAGTGTAGGTCTTTGTTGCTGAAAGAACGCTGAGAATCGGGCTGGGGTGAAAATTGCATCTCAGCGTGAAAGGCGCCCGATGGGACTCGACTCTTGCGTGTTCCGCGGTAACCGATACGGCGGCACGCGCGGGACCCTCGGCGCCACTCGTGGCGCCCGCGCCGCACACCATCAACGGTTCATCGCACACCCCTACAATGCGGCCGTGGATCGACGCCAATTTCTCATTCTCGCCGCGGCAACCGTTGCCGGCGCGGCCGGGTGCAGCATCAGCAGCGCCGAAACCCCGGGTACCGCCGTGCCCGACCCCGACGTTCCGGGCGTTCCGGCGACGCCGGCAGCATCCGCGCCGCCGGCGGTGCTTCCGCCACCGCCCCCGGCGTCCCGCATCCAGCTGCCTGGCGGGGGCACCTTGACGGCGTTGCCCGGCACGGGTGATCTTCTCGCGCTCACCGTCGACGACGGCGTCAGCAGCGACGTGGTCCGGCTCTACACCCAGTTCGCGAAGGACACCGGGGTCCGCTTGACCTACTTCGTCAACGGCCAGTACGACTCGTGGACCGACAACGCCGCACTCCTGCGGCCCCTGGTCGAGAGCGGTCAGATCCAGCTGGGCAACCACACCTGGTCCCACCCGGACCTGACGACCGTGTCGAAGAGTCGGATCGCCGACGAACTCAGCAAGAACCACAAGTTCCTGAAAACGAGGTACGGCGTCGACGCCGCACCGTACTTCCGGCCGCCGTATGGCAAACACAATGCCGCCGTTGATTCCGTGGCCGCCGACCTCGGCTACACGGTGCCGACGCTGTGGTACGGCTCGTTGTCGGATTCCTCGCTGATCACCGAGGACTACATCGTGAAGATGGCCACCCAGTACTTCACCCAGCAGGCCATCGTCATCGGGCATCTCAACTATCTGCCGGTCACCCACGTCTACCCGCAACTCGTCGAGATCATCCGGAACCGGAACCTGCGCACTGTCACCCTCAACGACGTGTTCATCAAGCCGTAAGCCCGGGGATCCGGCCCCGTTCCGCGATCCAGGACCGGGATCCCGACACCGCGGCGGACACCGCTCTCCCCGCACCGGGGCCGGCGCCAACTCACCGGCACCTGCGCGTTGCAGTACTCGTCCGGGGTGCGCCCGGCGTCCGATGCGGGGACCGTCAAGACGGCGTGAGCCCTAGCCGGGTGGCCAGCCAGTTCATCTCGGTGGCGAGTGCGACGGACCAGACGGCGAAGGTGTGGCCGCCGCGAACCTCCACGTAGGTCACGTCCATCCCCGCCTGCCGGGCGGCGTCACAGGCTTTGCGGATCGACGGTTTGAGTTCGTCGTCGTGACTGCCGACGACGAAGACACCGGCCGAGTCGGGATAACGGTGTTCGGCGAGCAGGTCGAGGGGATTGACCCGAGTGAACGCGGCCTGGTTGCCGCCGAACGCGGCGTCCAGGGTGCGTTGATGATCACCGAGGGTGGGTTCGGGGTCTCCGGAGAGGTCCAGGAACGTCGGATACGTCTGGGGGTAGTTGGTGGCCATCTGCAGCGCGCAGGTTCCGCCCAGCGACAGGCCGCCGATCGCCCATCCGCCGGGATCGGGGTCGACCTGAAGATGCGCCTTGGTCCAGGTGGGCACGTCCTCGGCGAGGTAGGTTGCGGCATGGCCGAGTGGGGAATCGACGCAGAGCGGGTTGTCCCAGGTCGATCCGGTTGCGTCGGCGACCACGACGACGGGTCCGAGCCCGCCGTGGTGGTGAGCGAAGTTGTCCATGGTGGTACCGAGCCGGCCTCCGGTGAGCCAGTCTTTCGGTTGGCCGGGTTGACCGGCCAGCAGGACGAGGACCGGTAGCTGTGGTCGCGGGTCGGTGAAATAGGCGGGCGGAAGATAGATGTCGGCGCGGCGAGCGTGGAACCCGGAACGGTCCCCGGGGATGTTCACTGAGGTCACCGCGCCCGATCGTGGCATGTCCGCCGGTGGCGTCCAGATGGATTCGAGGGGTCGGCCCGTGATCGGTGTCGGTGTGGGAGGGGGAACTGACCGGAAGTCGATGCGGGTCACATGCTCGAACCCCAGGGCTGCGCCGACCGTGGGGTAGGCCGCGAAGAACAGGTTGACCTGTACTGCGCAGGCCGCGACCACTGCGGCGGCGGCCACCACCGACACCGCTGCCGCCCACGCACGGCGGGGAGCGATGAGAACGCGGGGGACCAGCAATGCCACCGCCCACAGGGCGAGGGCCGTCCACAGGTAGACGGTGAGGGGTATCGGGTCGGGAAGTGGACGCCACACGCGCTCCACCCAGAACCAGAGGCAACCGGTGAGAATTGCCGCTGTCGCGGCGCACAGTGGTATCGCCCGGCGCCGGAACCACCCCGCGTGCCCGGTCAGTAGCCACACACCGCCCGCCGCGCCGGTGGCGGCGACCAGGAGTGGGATCGGCCCCGACAGCAACGACAGATCGACCAATGTGTGCCCCTGCAGAATGTCTGAAATTCCTGAGATCTTGCTACCAACCGTTCTACTCGGGGGCGTAGACCGCACCGGCCCGGACCGCTTTTCCGCCAATAATGTGAGGACATCCGGGACGGTCGCGGGGGTGCCCCGTCGACCTGTGGCGTTCCTGAGAATTCGGATTCGGCTGTGAGGGCCCGGCCTACGATGAAGGTGGACCGAGCCTCGATCTGTCCTCGAACCGCCACAGCGGATCCCGGACATCCACGCGACGGTCACGATTACGCCAGGACGACATCGGTCGAGAGGTGTCCTCTGTGACGGTTTCATGGCCGTCCCGAAGTATGGGGACTGACCATCATGAACACGAACACGAACACGACCGTCAGGAGGGGCTCACGGCACCTCCTCGCAACACTCGTGGTGGCCGCCGCGCTTGCCGCGCTGGCAGCGGGAGCGGCATCGGCTGACGCGACGATGACCGCAGTCGGCGGACCGGGCAAGGTGACTGTGACCGCCAAGGGCGACAACACCGCGCGAGACTGTGATGTCGGGGTGCTGGATCAAGCGAAAAGGTCGATCGCTTCGCAAGAGGTCAGTCTGGCGCCGAATAGGACTCACACTGTGACGCTCACGAGCATTCCTGCAGGCAGCTCCTACACGGTTGTCATGCGCTGCGGTGGCCAGAAGGAGACGTGGGTCGAAGGCGTCGCAGTTCGCCCTGCGCCCGATCCGCATTGAACCGAGATACCGTCAGCGAGGTTGGGGCATGGATTTCTTCGCGGCGAGGGGTCGACCAAGAGCGGGTCGGGCGATATTGATCGGTTGATCGTTGAATAGGCCTTATTCGACGATATCGGAGCCAGCAAATCCTAGGCCAGGCGCGCAGCCGTGCAGGTATCGCAGTGAGAGAGCTGCACCGCCCGAGAAGCGCCCGCCCTTGTCCGACCACAGCCAGGCTCACCGCAACGCTGACGAACCACCTGCGGATCAAGAATCGGATACCGTTGCGGACGTGCACTATCGGACCCGCGGTCGCCCTGTTTGATGCTCTGGCGATTCCTAACCGGGTGGCCGAGGTGGGGATCGCCCTCTACGCGCTACTGATGCCGAAGTTCGTGATCGAGCCGGCGAGGACACCCGAGATGCCGATGCGTCGGACGTGATGATCGCTGCGGCCTCCGAGACGGGCGATCCGGTGCACACTGAGTCGATGGACATCGCCATCTCCTCACGCCTGCGATCCCTTCCGCGGGCAGCGTGGACGTACGTTCGGCGGGCACCCGGGACCTACATCTGGCTGGCGATACTGCTGGTGACATCGGTGGTGATGAAAAACCTGCTGCCGGACGACCTCGCCCGGGTGTTGGGCGATCGATCGACCAACTTGCATCATCTTGCCGAGGATCCCGTTCGGGTACTGATCTCGAGTGCCTTCTGGCTCGCCGGCGGCGGATGGATCACCTACTTCATTTCGTTCAACATCTTCCACGTCCCGGCGGAGCGTTGGCTGGGGACACTGCGGTGGTTGTGTGTGGTGGTGATCGCGCACGTCGGCGCGACCTACATCAGTGAGGGGGTGCTGTACTGGGCCATTCGCCACGGCCACGCCCCCGCGTCGGCGGTCGACACCCTCGATATCGGGGTCAGCTACGGATTGGCCGGGGTGATCGCGGTGCTGACCTACCGCATTGCCTCGCCCTGGCGTTACCTCTACGTCGCAGCTGTGCTGGCGTTCTTCGCCGTCCCGCTTTTCATAGACCTGAACTTCACGGCGATCGGACACTTCACCGCGGCACTTCTCGGTCTGGGGTGCTATCCGCTGGTCCGCTCACACAGGGGCACATGGTCCCCGGTCGAGGCGGTCCGCCGTGTCCGGAGAAGGAGGGCGGTCTCGTGAACCCGGATAAATCGCCGCGTCCGAGCGGATTGCCGTGTCGGCGCGGGCGCGCCCGGGCATCCGGTCGCCGACAACGGTGCCGTGGGTGTGTGCATCGCCGCGGTCCGTGTGTTCAGGGTATGCGTTGGTGGAGAACGAGTGCGGTGCCGGCCGCTGCCGCGATCAGGATGGATCCGAGGATCAGCCATGGTCGGCTGGCGTCGCCGAGGTGGGTTTCGTAGCCGATCTGCTGTTGCAGATTCTGGTAGCTGGCTTGCAGTTCGTCCGCGCTGGTCGCGGTGAAGAACGAGCCACCGGACAACTCCGCGATCCGTCGCAGTGACTCGTCGTCGACGGGGACGGGGATGTGGCTGCCGTTGAGGTCGATCGCACCGTGAGTGGTGCCGAAGGAGATGGTGGAGATGGGGACGCCTTGCTCCTTTGCCAGGCGGGCTGCGGTGAACGCGCCGCGCGGATCGTTCAGGTCGGCGGGCACGGTCTGTTTGCCGTCCGATTCGAGGACGATCCGGGCTGGCGGCGGCGTGCTGCCTCCGCCGAGTACACCGGCGAGGGTGTCGATCGCCTGGAGGGCGGTGAAGATCGCTTCTCCGGTCGCGGTCCGTTCGGCGAGTTGCAGATGGTCGAGGGCGTTGTCGGTTGCGGTGTGATCGGTGATCGGTGAGACCAGCATTGACGCCGTCCCCGCGAACGCCTCCAGTCCGAGGTTGATGCCGGGGGTGAGGTTGTCCGCGAACGTTTTGGCGCCGGCCTGGGCTGCGGCCAGGCGCGAGGGTGGCACGTCGGTTGCGCGCATCGACAGTGACACGTCGATCGCGAGGATCACTGTGGCACGGTTGCGTGGAACTCGGGTCTGCGCCAACGGTCCGGCCATGGCGACGGTCAGCAGTAGCAGCCCCGCCAGAAGCAATGCCGGTGGGATGTGCCGCGACCACTTGGGCCGGGTGGGAGCGACGGTCTCGAGTAGTTCCAGATTGGTGAACCGCAGTGTGTGTTTACGTCGCAGGCGCAGTACCCACAGGTAGCCGATCGACAGCGCGCCGACCACGGCGGCGAAGATCAGCCACCCCGGTGTGGCGAGGCCGGAGAACCTCATGTTTCACCTCCGGCATCTGACACCGCCCGGCGGATCCGGAGGCCGTCATCGGCTCGGAATCCCTCGCGAGCCGAGCGACGATCGGCATGGCACCATCATCACCTGCCCACAGTCGGTTGCCGCAACTCGGGCCGAGTGTGGTGAGCGCGAACCCCTTCCGGTGAATCATCCAGGCGCCGGTACGAACCCAGGCTCGGAAGCCGCTCCGCGAGGGCCGGGTGGCACCGAAGAGGCGAACGCCGCCAGCAGTGCGTGCCCCACGGTCACACAGGTCGCCGCGACCAGCACTCCCGCCACCACCTCGGTCAGGGGCATTCCGACATACAGTTGTGCACCGGCGAGGGCCACGACCGCGATCACCACGGCTGCGGCCAGCACCGCCCGGAGGGTGCGACTGCGGCCGATACCGGCAATCACCGCCGCCATACCCAGCACCGCGGCGGCCCCGGCGAGATTCGCCAGCACCGCGTTGTCGGTGTCGACCGGCTGCCACACCCCGGCAACTGCCCGGCCCGGCCCGAGCACGGTGCCGAGGGCCGCGCCCGCGAACACGGCGCCCATCACCGCACCCAGCATGATCGACGCCACCGGCACGGGCCAGCCGTGCCGGATCAGGACCATCCCGGCCACCGCGGCCACGGCGACCGCGCCCGCCGGGGCGCCGAGCGCGATGCCCACGGTCGCAAGGTGATCGAGTCCTGCACTGCGGTGTGCTGCCAGCACGGAGGTGATGGAACGGTCGGCGCCGGTCAGCCAACCACCGTCGCGGATGTGAACGCAGACAATGCCCAGCGCCAAGGCCAACCCCGCGGTGCGCAACCCGCTCGCCTGCCCGGACCCGGCGACGACCATACCGGCGACGAACACCGCCAAGGCGATCCCGAGGACCGTGAGAGCGATCTCCATCGTCGCGGCCTCGGTCACGACCTCGGTGACCATCTCCCGAACGAGGGGCACAGTGCCGGACACCCTTCCAGTCTGGTGCGCGAGTGCTGTGGAAACGCTGAGAGCGGGTAGCGCAGACGGACTTTCTGTGTTCTGCTCTGGTGTCGTCGGGGGAGCGTGGGCACCCTCGCTCCCTCGGCTCGAAGGATGCACGAAAGTCCATCGCTCACAGCAGAGTATTTCCCGGGGTCAGTCGCGCATGTGGTCGTGCCAGTCGCCTCCGTCGCCGCCGTGCGCGATCAGAACAATCGCGGCGATCGCGTAGAGGACGATAACCAGCAGCAGCAAGCCACCGAAGATCCACAGGGACAGTTGCCCGAGCTTGCGTACCCGGCGGGAGGCGTATTCGGCGCCGTCGATATCACCGTCCACCCATCTGGGGTAGACCTCGAACGCGTGGTGGAAGGCCGAGAATGCCAGCGGCCAGAAGAACAGCAATGACGCCACCGCCCAGCCGGCGTTGCTGGTGGGTCGCGACCGGACCGATGGGACCGCGGCTGCGTCGGCGGCGGGCCCGCTTCGGGTGGGCCGATCGTCCGGTGCGGGCTCGGATGCTGGATTGACCATGGTGACTCCGTATCCGTCATAAGGGCATCCGTCATAAGGAAACCCGCTTCGACGGTACGTCTGCCACGCTGAGGATTGGCTGAGAGCTGACCTGGACGAGTCCGCAGGCCGCAGTGCATGCGATCGGCACCGGACGCATATCTGATCCCGGCATCCGCGGCACCCTCGTGGCGACCCTCCGGATGAGGTAACGGCATGCTCAGAGGGAGACCTTGTGGAGACGGACCCCGCTGTCCCTGGGTCCGCCGGCCCGTCCGGCGGGACGACGATCGCGCGCTCAGTGGCGTCCGGCGTTGTCTTTCTGCGGCCGAGGAACGCCGGGGACCATGCGCCTCTCGTGGCCGAAAATTCACCCTCCCGGGCCGGCCGGGTGTGATCGCCGTCCCGCTCTCAGCGGCTCCACAGCAGCCGACACTGATACTGCGGGTGTGAGAGAAGCAGTACAACCCCCGGTGTCATTGGCATCGGTGCACGATGCACCGGTCCACACCAACCTGCTCGGGCGGGCCCACGAGGTGGTTGCGGACCTACATCAGGGCGGAGCCGCGACGCTCATGCTGGTCGTGGTGGCCGGGGGTGCGACGATCTTCCTGGGTGCGTCGGTCTGGCGGAGCCTACAACGTGATCGCCGGGGCCCGGCCGCGGCAGCGATCGCCATGGAGTGCACCGGATTGGCGGCGGCATTCGCCGCGCTGGCCTATCAGGTCAAGGCTGGGGGCTGGTTGACCGGTGCGGACCCGGCAGTCCTGGGCTGGTTCACCGGGCACCGATCGGACTGGGTGACCGGGCCGGCCATCGCGGTGACCGACGCCGGCGGGCCGGCGGGCACCATCATCCTCGCGGTCGCGATCGGCGCGGTGTGCTCCCGGCGGGCCCGCTCACCGATCCCCGCGCTGATTCTCATCGGGACCGTCGGTGCGGCGGCACTGGCCTCTACCGTGACGAAATCCGTTGTCGGGCGTGCTCGCCCCCCGATCGTGTCCCAGGTGTTGCTCGAGACGGACCATTCGTTTCCGTCCGGGCATGCCACCGGGGCGATGGCGTTGTTCACGATGGCCGCCGTGATGTTCGGGTACGCCCTGTCGCCGACCCGTCGTGCGCTGTTGCTGAGCTTGGCTGCGGCGGTGACCGTGGTGGTGTCGGTGACGCGCCTGTACCTCGGTGAACACTGGCTCAGTGATGTGGTCGGCGGTGTGCTCCTCGGTGGCCTCGCCGCGGTGATCGGCGGGGCGCTCTACACGACCTGGATGGACCGGACCCGCGCCCGGGGGGCCGCAGGTCCGGCCGAGAACTACACGCACTCGGGTCGCAGCGACCCGACGACGATGGGATATGCGGCATGAATGTGGCACTGGGACTGGGCTTACTGGACGCGTCGACGCTGCTCGGCACCCTGGGGTTGCTCGGCGTCCTCGGTGCCGTGGTCATCGAAACCGGTCTGCTCGTCGGGTTCTTTCTGCCGGGGGACTCGTTGCTGTTCACGGCCGGTGTCTTCGCCGCCCAGTCGCATCCGTTCGCGCCGTTGTGGGTGCTGCTGCTCACCGTCCCGGCCGCGGCGATCGTCGGTGACCAACTCGGGTTTCTGATCGGCAGGCGGGCCGGGGACACGGTGTTTCATCGGCCCGGCGCCAGCCGGATCGGCCCGAAACAACTCGAGCAGTCGCGGCGGTTCTTCGACCGCTACGGGCCGCGCACGATCCTGTTGGCCCGTTTCGTTCCCGTTGCCCGCACGATCGCGCCGGTGATGGCCGGCGCGTCCGGGATGCGGTACCGCACCTTCGCCGTCTACAACGTCATCGGCGGCGTTGCCTGGGGTGTCGGGGTGCCGGTCCTGGGCTATCTGCTCGGCGGAATCGCATTCGTACGCGGTCACATCGAGGTGATTCTGATCGCCGTCGTCCTGGTGTCGATTCTGCCGCTGGTGGTCAACGGACTGCGGGCCCGGCGTCAAGGACAGGGCGGGGACCTCCAACCGGACAGCATCCCGACGCCCACTGGCGATCCGGGCCAGTGCGCCCGTCCCGGCGCACCATTCACCCGATGACCTTGACCACCCGATGACCTTGACGGTCACAACGACATTCCCGACCACCTCGTTCCCCGCCGACCCGTCCTCGGCCTGCCCTGCCCTGCCCGGAGACAAGTGTCGGCGGGTGCGCTCCGCACGGATTGGAGACCTATGAAGAAGCTGCCACAGGTGACCGCGGTCTTCTGGATCATGAAGGTTGCCGCCACCACCCTGGGCGAGACCGGCGGCGACCTGCTCGCCCAAACCCTCAACGTCGGGTACGCCGTCTCCTCGGTGCTGTTCATCGCTCTGTTCTTCGTCAGCCTGATCACGCAGATGAAAGCGAAGAAATTCCATCCCGCGCTCTACTGGACCGTGATCGTCTCCACCAGCACTGCGGGCACCACCATGTCCGACTTCCTCAACCGGTCCGCCGGCCTCGGCTACGCCAAGGGCGCCCTCCTGCTGATCACCTGCTTGGCCTGTGTGTTCGTGATCTGGAGCCGGTGCGGAGAAACGTTCGACGTCGAACAGATCACCACCTTCCGCGGTGAGCTGCTCTACTGGATCGCGATCTTGTTCTCCAACACCCTCGGTACCTCGCTCGGGGATTTTCTCGCCGACAGTTCCGGTCTCGGCTTCGCCGGCGGGGCCGCACTGATCGGTGTGCTAATGGCCCTGATCCTGGTGGCGCACTACTTCACCCGGATCTCGGGCACCGTGTTGTTCTGGGCTGCGTTCGTGCTCACCCGCCCGCTGGGGGCCACAGTGGGAGACCTGTTCAGCAAGCCGCACGACAAGGGCGGTCTCGAGCTCGGCACCGTCGGATCGTCGGCGGTCCTGGCTGCGATCCTGCTGGCCCTGATCGTCTACACCCACCTGCGTCACCAGCAGACCGCAGCCGAGCGGGAACCCGTGCACCAACGTTCCTGACCGCCTGAGCGCCCATCCGAGTGTGAGGGGTTCCGCGATGTCGTCCACCTCACCGTCAACGGGGAACACCAGAGAACCCCGGCCGGAATGAGAATCCACCTCCGAGAACTCGCCTCGATCGGCGGTCGATCTCGGTGCACCGGCCGGACCGGGGAGCGGGAGGTGACAGCACGAGATGGAAGGTGACAACGTGAGCACTGCTCAATGGCCTGCCTACTCGGGGGATGCACCCCAGGCGGTGAGGACGCGGGCGGCGATCGCCCGCATTCCGGCGGTGGTGGGGTGCAACGACTCGGCGAAAGACTGCGGGAGCAGGCCTTCGAACCATCGCTGATCGGGTCCGGCGCAGGCATCGTGTCCGATGGCGGCGGTCGCAACGTCCACGAACCGGGCGCCGGTGGCAGTGGCCGCGGCGGCGAGAATTTGATTCATCCTCGCGAAGAAGCCCGAGATCCAGGCTGCGTCGGCGTCGCTGATGGGAATGTTCGGCCAGCAACCGTGGGCACCGAAGATACCGCCGTGACCGACGAGCAGCACCCGGGCCGTCGGCGCACGTTGCTCGATGGCGGCCAGTGCCGCGGACACCTTCGGCTCCAGCGCGGTGAGTGCGGAGTTCATTCGACTCAGGGTCTCCGGGTCGGTGCGACAGTGCGCATCGGTGCCCGGGACGGTGGTGTAACACGGGGCCACCAGGGACTGCCACGCGATGTCGTTGCCGCCGATACTGACCGTGACGAGCGTGGTGTCAGGTCGCAGGGCATCGATCTGCGGTCGTACCGCACCGGTGGCGGTGGATTGGGACGCGGTGGTGAGATTCTCGGTTGTCGCACCCGAACAGGCCACGTTGGTGAAAGAGGCGGCGTGCAGCGCCCCGGCCACAACCCCCGGATATCCCTCGACCGACCGGAAGCACCCGTCGTGCAGCAAGATCGGCGCCAGGTAGGGACCCGCGGCGCGGGAATCGCCCATGGCGACGTAGCGGATCGTCGAATCCGGCACCGGGTCGGCCATCGCCGGGTCGGACCACAGGACGGCGAGCGCGGCCATGCCCCCCACCAGAGCCGTCCGCATGGTCCGCTCGAAAATCAGCGTCCAATCCTGACGTGGCGGCTTTCCCACACCGTCAGTGTCTGCCCGCGCCGCCGTGAGAACGCTGAGAAGAGCGCCGACCCGTCCGGTGTCCGCCGCTGCGGCGGTTGTCCTCGGCGTCCCAGAGGATCGGATAGCGGATGATGACCCGTATGAGATCGGTACCCGAGTGGCTCAGACCGTCGCTGTGGGGGCTGGCGATCCGATCCGCGCTGGCCGCCGGCGTGGTCGTGACCATCGCCCTGGCGCTCGGGGCGACGGCGCTGCTGTTCGTACTGGACCGGTCCCTGCTCTCGGGACTCGATGACGCCGCGACCGCCCGGGCCCAGGACATCACCACCAGCCTGCGGTCGGACCCACCCGCCGACCTCGACGCTCAGCTCCTCGACACCAATCAACGCATCACGCTCGTTCAGGTCATCGACCGGGCCGGACAGGTGGTGCGGACATCGGACACCGACCCCGGCACCCCGGCGACCGATGTGCGGCCACCTGCCGGTGGTCCGCCGGTGCCGGGACTGATCGGGCGGACCGAACGTGGGGCGGATCTGCGGATCACCGCGCAGGGCGCCCGCGGCGTCGACGGCGAGTACACCGTCCTGGTCGGAGCGAGCGAGGAACCGGTGGAAGCCACCCTCGCCACGGTGGGTGGGCTTCTCGCCCTCGGTGGTCCGGTCATCGCCCTCGTCGCCGCGGTGGTGACCTACAAACTGGTTCGGCGCTCCCTGCGGTCGGTCGAACACATCCGCACCCAGGTCGCCACGATCTCGAGCACCGACCTCGGTGAACGGATTCCGGTGCCCGCACCCCGGGACGAGATCGCGGCGCTGACGCGGACGATGAACGACATGCTCGCCCGTCTCGAGGCCGGCCACACCGCGCAACGCCGATTCGTCGGCGACGCATCACACGAGCTGCGCAGCCCACTGGCCACCGTCACGATGGCCCTGGAGCTGGCCGACGCCCGGCCGGAGATGCTCGACCGCGAACTCGTCCGGGACACGTTGCTGCCCGAGGTCACCCGGATGCATCTGCTGGTCGACGATCTGCTGCTACTCGCCCGCGCGGACGAGCGCGGTCTGCCGCTGCGGCTCGGCGACGTGGATCTCGACGACGTGGTGGACACCGAAGTCCACCGCGCCCGAGGCGAAACCGGTAAGACGGTCACCGCATCACTGGCCGCCGTGCGGATCGGCGGCGACCGCACTCAACTCGAGCGTGTGATGCGCAACCTCATCGACAACGCCGTCCGGTTCGCCGCACATGCTGTGCACGTGGAGGTCTCGCTGCGCGGGAACACCGCGCAGATCACGGTGTCCGACGACGGGCCGGGCATCCCGCAGCCCGACCGGGCCCGGGTCTTCGAACGGTTCGTGCGACTGGACAACGCCCGTGAACGCGACCGCGGCGGTTCCGGCCTCGGCTTGGCCATCGTCGCGGAAATCGTGTCCGCCCACCGCGGTTCGGTGCGGATCGGTGAGAGTGCGCAGGGCGGGGTGCAGGTCGTGGTCACCCTTCCGGCGACTCCGGTGACTCCGGTGTCTCCGGCCGAGTCGTGAGCCGATATCCGACGCCGCGGACCGTGTCGATGGTGTGCGCGCCGAAGGGTGCGTCGATCTTCCGGCGGAGATACCCGACGTACACCTCGACGATATTTTCGTCGCCGTCGTAGTGCGCGTCCCACACGTTGCGCAGAATTTCGCCCTTCGTCAGGGCAGTGTCCGGATTCCGCAACAGGAACTCGAGGACCCCGAATTCGCGAGGAGTCAGGGCCAGCTCTTCGTTACCGCGCATGACGCGGCGCCGCGCCGGGTCGAGGCTCAGATCACCCGCGGTGAGCAACACCGGGCGCGCCGGCGCGGCGCGGCGCACCAATGCGCGCAAGCGGGCGACAAGGACCACGAAAGAGAACGGTTTGACCAGGTAGTCATCGGCACCGAGATCGAACGCGTCGGCCTGGTCGTACTCGCCGTCCTTGGCGGTCAGCATCAAAATCGGGGTCCAGATCTGCTTGGCGCGAAGTGCACGGACAATTTCGTATCCGTTGAGTCCGGGCAGCATGATGTTGAGGACGATCGCATCGAAGGTGTCCTCGGTGGCGTGCCAGAGACCGTCCTCACCGGTAGCGGCGGTGACCACCACGAACCCCTCGAGTTCGAGGCCGCGGCGAACCACATTCGCCAACCGAGCTTCGTCCTCGACGACCAGCACTCTCATCAGGCGCCTTCCGATCCAAGGGGTGACGTCTGCCGATGGCGCTACCAGTATGTGGCGGCCCGCCGTTCGGAGTTGTGATGTCATGTGTACGCCGGAGAGGAACAGCTCCCCGATTGGGAGTTTAACGTCATGTGCGACGCCTACGTCGGCGACGTGACGACGGGGGTGGGTTGAGGATGGCTCGCATCACCGCGGATGACCTGAGTGCGCGGCGAGGCCGTCGGTGCGCGCACTGACCACCGCACACCGTGTGCAGTCCTCACCCCGACCGTGGGTGTCGCCCAGAACTTACGCGGGGTATGCCACGGCCTTCCCGAGGACGCGGATGCCGACACGGTCGCCGGGTGTGAGTGTGGTGGCACCGAAGCGGCGCACGGTGACCCGTTCGGGGACCATGCCGTCTGCGGTGTTGAGGCGGATGCCGAGCAGCATCTCCGATCCGAGGTACTCGACGTCGACGACCGTCCCGGATACGCCGGCGCCGTCCGGGGTGAGTTCGATCTGCTCTGGCCGCACCATGACTCGGGCGTTTCCGTGGACGCCGTTCGCGGCGACGGCGACATCGCCGAGGGCGCAGCGGGCGCGGCTGCCGTCGACGTGTGCCGACAGCACGACGGCGTCGCCGATGAATTCCGCAGTGGGGACGTCGATGGGGGTGGAATAGATTTCGCGCGGGGTGCCGATCTGGGCGAGTCGGCCCGCGCGCATCACCGCGACCCGGTCGGCGAACGACAAGGCCTCGGGCTGGTCGTGGGTGACGAGGATGGTGGTGATCGCCGCCTTCGCGAGGACGTCGGCGACGATCCTGCGGGTGTTTGCCCGCAGCCCGGCGTCGAGTGCGGAGAACGGTTCGTCGAGCAGCATCAGTTCGGGTTCCCGGGCCAGCGCCCGCGCAAGTGCCACCCGCTGCTGCTGCCCACCTGAGAGCTGGTCGGGTCGCCGTGCCGCGTAGGACGGGTCGAGCGAGACCATCTCGAGTAGCTCGGCGATCCTCGCCGGGGTGCGGGCGCGGCGGGGCAGCCCGAACCCGACGTTCGCGCCGACCGTGGCGTGCGGGAACAGCGCACCGTCCTGGGCGACGTACCCCACCGACCGCCGGTGCGCGGGCGCCCATCCACCACCCGCAACGACCCGGCCGGCCAGTGCGATGGTGCCGGCGTCCGGCTTCTCGAAACCCGCGATCAGGCGGAGCAGGGTGGTCTTGCCGCAGCCGGACGGTCCGACGATCGCCGTGGTCGAACCCGACTCGACCGCGAACGCGACCCCGCGGAGGATCGTCGCCCCGCCGAACGACTTGTCGACGCCGTCCACTTCGAGTGCGTATGTCATAGTCCCGCTACCTTTTTCGACTGGGAGAAGAGCACGTACGTCATCGGCAGCGACAGCACGATCATGATGAACGCGTACGGTGCGGCACCGGCGTAGTCGATCTCGCTGCTGCGCGACCAGAACTGCATGGACAGGGTGCGGGTGCCGGTCGGGGCCAGCAGGAGGGTGGCGGTCAGTTCGTTCACGATCCCCAGGAACACCAGTGCCCCGCCCGCCGCCGTCGCCGGGGCGGCCAGTGGCAGCGTCACCCGGAAGAAGGCCGACAGCGGAGAGACCCCCAGCGACTGCGCCGCCTCCTCCAGCCCGACGGGCGCCTGCGCGAGCCCGGCCCGCAGATTGATCAGCGCGCGCGGCAGGAAGAGCAGCGCGTAGGCCGCGATCACGACGGTGACCGTCTGGTAGAGCGGATGCAGGTAGCGGATGGAGACGGTGACCAACGCCAGCGCCACGACGATGCCGGGCAGCGAACTCGAGACGTATGTGCCGCCCTCGAGGAACCGGCTGAATCGTCCGCGGTGGCGGATCGAGATCCAGGCGATCGGGAACGCGAGTACACACGTCACGACGGCGCCGGCGATGCCGAATCCGAGGGTCTGGACCAGCGCGGCGGCAACGGTATCCAGTTCCCAGACCGTGCTCCCGCCGATGACGAGCCAGCGCAGGACACTGATCACCGGGACACCGACGGACGCGGCGATCAGCACCCCGAGGAACAGCAGCACGATCGGCGAATACCGCCGGCCGAGTTCGGCGGGGACGGCGCGGCGGGCGGCACCCGATCCGATCCGGGCGTACCGGGCGCTGCCGCGGACGACCGATTCGGTCACCAGCAGGGTCAGGCAGAGCAGCACCAGGACCCCGGCGAGCATGGTCGCCGCGGCTCCGTTGAAGGTGGACTGGTACTGCTCGAAGATCGCCGTCGTGAACGTGTCGAACCGGATGAACACGAAGGCGCCGTATTCGGCGAGAAGGTGCAGCGAAACCAACAGCGCTCCACCGGCGATGGCGAGCCGCAGCTGCGGCACCACGACGCGGAAGAACACCGCCCACGGGCCCACGCCGAGGGCCCGCGCCGATTCCTCGACGGCCGGGTCCAGCCGGCGCAGCGTCGCCGCCGCGGGTATGTAGACGAGCGGGAAATACGACAGGGTCGCGATGAGGACACCGCCGTGCAGCCCGCCGAGGGAGGGAATCGCCGTCACCCACGAATAGCTGTTCACGAACGCCGGCACGGCCAGGGGCGCCGCGAGGAGCACCGCCCACACCTTCGCCCCGAACACCCGGGTGCGCTCGACGAGCCAGGCGGCCGTGACACCGACGACGACGCAGATCGGCACCGTGACCACGACCAGCATCACGGTGTTGGTGAGCAATTCGCGGACCCGGGGCCGGAACAGCAGTGCCGACGCGGTGTCCCAGCCCGTGTCGACGCTCGCGGCGATCACGTACCCGAGCGGGATGAACGATGCGGCGACCACGATCACCGCGGCAACGGCCAAGGGCAGTGGCATGCCAGGCCGGGCGGTCGGGCGACGCGTCGTGTCCGCGTCCCCCGACCGCACGCGGCCGATCAGTGCGAGATTCAGAGCAAACCGGCTTCCGTCATCAGTTCGGTGACCTGCGGGCTGTTGAGCTTCGCGGGGTCGACCTGCGGGGCCTGGAGTTCGGCCAGGGGAACGAGCTTCGGGTTCGCCGGCACGCCACTGCCGACGGTGTATTCGAACGACGTCCCGGTCTGCAGGACCTCCTGCCCCTTCTGGCCGGTGACGAACTTCAGGAACTGCTGCGCCGCGTCCTGTTTCGTGCTGGACTTCAGGACGCCGCCACCGGATACGCTGACGAACGCACCGGGGTCCTCGTTCTTGAAGTAGTGCAGCGCGACGTTGTTGCTGTTCTCACCGGTCTTGGCCTGATCGCCGAACCAGTAGTAGTGATAGATGACGCCGCCCGGGATCTCCCCGGCGTTGACGGCCTTCATCACCGCGCCGTTGCCCTTGTAGGTGCGGACGTTGTCCTTCATCCCGGCCAGCCACTCACCTGTGGCGTCCTCACCCTTCAGCTCGAGCAGTGCGCTGACGATGGCCTGGAAGTCGGCGCCCGACGGGGAGGCGGCCCAGCGGTCCTTCCAGGCGGGGTCCTGCAGGTCGAGCAGCGACTTCGGCAGCTGGTCCTGGGGCAACTTGTCCTTGTTGTATGCGAAGACGGTGGACCGGGCCGCGATGCCGGTCCACTTGCCGCTCGACGGCCGGTACTGGCTCGGAACCTGATCGAGGACGTCCTGGTTCACGTCGGCGAACAGCCCGGCGTTCTCGACCAGCGTCATCGCGGGGGAGTTCTCGGTGAGGAACACATCGGCCGGCGACTGGTCCCCCTCGGCCACGAGCTGGTTGCCGAGCTCGGTGTCGCTGCCGTTGCGCAGTTCCACCTCGATGCCGGTCTCCGCGGTGAAGGCGTCGGCCCATTCCTGGGTGAGCGACTCGTGCTGGGCGTTGTAGACGGTGATCTGGTTGGCTCCGCCGGAGTCCGTCCCACCATCCGAACCGGAGTTCGAGCATCCCGACACCGTCATCACCGCGGCGGTGGCCAGTGCCAGCCCCGACATCAGTCCGATCCGCATCCTCATCGATTGTCCGTCCTCTACCGCAGCGGGACCTGTCCCAGCCGTCTCCAGAAAATGATGCTACATACAGGATTGGCAAACCTAACCATCCGGATCTTGGTGGACCGGTTCACAGTCCCCACTCGGTCGGTCGAGAACTTCTGGGACTTCATGACGACCTTGAAGTCCCGCCATTTCACACTGAAGTTCAGATCGCCGCCAGTCACGGTGACAGTTCAGGACACCGGGTCGGTCATCGAAGCGTTCGACGAGCAGGGGCACGAAGTCCCGAACCTTTCGGCCGCGGAAACGGTCGTACACAGACATCACCACGGCGCTCACTTCACCCTTCACCTCCCGGGATGTCCGGGTGTCTGCGGGTCAGCCTCTCGATGAGCTGGCGTTCCTCGTCGGTGCCGTTCACCTTTCCAGCGTCCGATCCGTGCGCGGGTGGTCGATATTCAACGGAACGTATGGCGCCGCCCTTCGCTTCATAAAGACACGCCGAAGGGCATGGCATATTCGTCCGCCTGATAGGCGCTACCTGTTCATTTCCCATTCACCGAGGATTAGGGTTGCGGGTGGGGGTAATCGAGCCCATTGCGCAACTTCGTTGTGGGCGTGCGTTTCGCGAAATCGGGTGAATGTGATGAACATTCTGAAGAGCACTGCGCGGGTTGTCACCGGGGCGGGGGAGGCCGCCACAGCCGCGGTCGGTGCGGTGGGCGGCGCCGCGGTGGGAAGCTTCGGGGGAAGTATCCGAGGCGCCGTCGAGGGCGCCTATGACGGCGCCCAATATGGTCGCCGTTCGACACCGGTGGCGTTGGCGACTTTGGGCGCGGTCGGCGCGGCTGGGTTGGTGGAGTGGCCGATCGTCCTCGCCGCCGGCGGGACGGCGCTGGTGTTGCGCCAGTTCAAGCCCGAGCCCTCCGACCGGAGCGTGAAATCGAAACCGGAAGGTGTGTCCTCCCCGAGTGGACCGAAAGTCGTGTCGCCCCCGAATGGGCCCACCGCGGTATCCTCTCCGAGTCCCCGCGCCAAACGTACGGCTTCCGGAAAGACTTCCGGGGCAACGCCGTCGACCGTCCCGGCGCAGCCGCACCCGTGAGTGCCGGATGGGTGAAGGACCTCGTGTCCTTCCCCGGCCGGTGCGTGCGCACCGGAACGCACGCGGCCGCCGCCGGCGCCGCGGCAGCCCTCGACGCCACCCTGGTCGGTACGGCCACCGCGCTCGGGGTCGGGTCGGTGTTGCTCAAGGCCCCGGTCGCGGTGCCCACGCCGTCTCCGGGTGCCGTCGCAAGATCCGTTGCCGGCCTGGCCCGGGAGGCCACCGGGGGGACACCGGTACGGCGATTCGGCTCGGGTTCCGGGCGCACCTGGATCGAGGTGCGCGGTCTCGACGGCCCGCACGGCCCGGCGGTGGCGGAGCGGGCGCTGTCCGCGGTGCGCGCGGTGCCGGGTGTCGAGAGGGCGGAACTGCATCGTCCGTGGTCGCGGCTCGTGGTAACCGTCGGGCCGGACGGCCCCAGCTCGCAGACGCTGTGCCGGGTTGTCGACGAGGCCGAAACTGCAGTGGACACAGAGGCTTCGGGTAGATGCCCCATCGACCTGCCCGGCGACGACGCGGTCCTGGTCGCCCGGGTGGTCGGCGCCGCGGTATCGACCCTGGGATTGGGTGTCGCGTTGGTGGGGCGATTCCTGCGGCTGCCCCGGCTACCCGCAGCCCTGGCGTCCGGGGTGATCTCGGTCGACTATCAGCCCCGGCTGCGACGACTCGTGGAAAGTGCGGTGGGCCCCGACGCCACCGACCTGCTGTTCGCGGCCGCGACCGCGACCGCATACACGGTGACGCTGTCCCCGGATTCGCTGGCCATCGAGGCCGCCAGGCGCGGCGCGCTGGTCGCGGAGGCCTGGTCGGGACGGCGGGCGTGGCAGCGGATCGAGCCGACCCTGACCGCCGCCGTCGACGGCGAGCCGCAGGCCGGGTGGCGGCCCGACCGCACCACCGGTCCGGTCGAGCGCTATTGCGAGCGCGCCGGCCTGGTGGGACTGGCCGGCGACGTCGCGATCGGGGTAATGACCCGCAACCCGGCCGACATCGGCACCGCCACCCTGGTGTCCGCCCCCAAGGCCACCCGGACGGCGCGGGAGCTGTTCGCCGGCACCCTTGACCGGGGGCTGGCCGACCGACACGACGTACTGCCCCTACGCCCCGAGGCGCTGCGCCGCCTGGACCGGGTCGACGCGGTGGTGATCGATCCCCGCGTCCTCTACACCCCGATTTTGACCGTCAGCCGCGTCCGCGGCGTCCGGGACCGCGACCGGACCCGGGTGTGGGAGGCAGGCCGCGCCGCGGTCAATCAGGGCCGGCTCGCCGCGGGGTGGCATCCCGTGACCGCCGTGCCCGGCGTCGCGGACACCACCCCGGACGACCCTTCTGCCGACGATGATGCCCGGGTGCTGGTCAGCCCGGTCCACGACCCGTACGCCTCCGCGATCGTCGCCGAAGCCCGCCGCGCCCAAGCCCAGGTGATCTCGATCGACGACGACGGACTCCGCTCGCTGCGCAACGGATTCGATCGCCTCGACCCGATCACCGGGTCGATCGATGACACCCTGCGCGAAACCGTGGCACACCTTCAGCGAGACGGCACGACGGTCGCGGTGGTCACGGCGCAGGCGCCGCAGGCCCTCGCACTGGCCGACGTCGGCATCGGCGTCACCCGCGCGGGTAACCCACCGCCGTGGGGCGCGCACCTGTGGGCCGCCGACCTGACCGGGGTATGGCGCATCCTGCACGCGTTGCCCGCGGCGCGCACCGCCAGCCGCCGCGGTGTGCAGATCAGCGTGCAGGCGTCCGCGCTCGGCACCCTGCTGATGCTGCCCGGTATCCCCGGCAGCGGACCCGAGTCGGTCACCGCCGGCGCGGCCGCCGGACTGTGGATCGGACGCGCGCACGCCCGCGGAGTACTCACCGCGCCCCTGCCCGCACCGCGGCCGGGACACGAGTGGCACGCAATGCCCACCGAGGAAGTGCGCCGGCTCCTACCCCCACCGGCAGCAGACTCATCGGGGCAGGAACCCCAATCAGTCCCGAGCCGGTCGTGGAGCGCACCGCTCCTCCGAATGATCCAGCCCCTCACCGCGGGGTGGCGCTTTGTCCGCGCGGTGCGCGAGGAGCTGGACGATCCACTGACCCCGGTGCTGGCGACCTGTTCCGCGGCGAGTGCGGTGCTGGGCTCGCCGATCGACGCCGTCCTGGTCGGGTCCGTGGTCGTGCTCAACGCCGGCATCTCGGCAACCCAGCGACTGCGGGCGGAAGAGGTTTTGAATCGTCTTCTCGCGGTGCAGGATCCGACAGCACGGAAGATCCCCTATCGCGAGACAAACATCGGCGGTGACGTCGGCTACATCGAGGTCACCGCGGACCGGCTCCGGCCGGGCGAGGTGATCGAGGTCCGTCCCGGTGAGGTGGTCCCGGTGGACGGGCGGCTGCTGGGGGCCGCGGGCGTCGAGGTCGACGAGTCGGCGCTGACCGGGGAATCGCTGCCGGTGGCCAAACAAACACTCCCGACACCGGGTGTGCCGTTGGCCGAGCGGAGCTGCATGCTCTATGCCGGCACCACCGTGCTGACCGGAACCGCGGTCTTACTGGTGACCGCGACCGGCCGGGGCACCGAGACCCGGCGCGCCACCGCCCTCGCGCCCGCGAAGAGCCGGGAGGTCGGGTTGCAGGCCCAGCTGAGCCGGTTGACCCGGCGGGCGATGCCGATCAGTTTCGGGGGCGGCGCCGTCGTGACCGGGCTCGGTCTGCTCCGTGGTGCCGGGGTCCGGTCCGCGGTGACCAGCGGTGTCGCGGTGATCGTTGCGGCCGTCCCCGAGGGACTGCCGCTGGTGGCGACCCTCGCGCAGATGTCCGCCGCCCGCCGGCTCACCCGGTCCGCGGCGCTGGTCCGGGTCCCGCGATCGGTCGAGGCCCTCGGGCGGGTGGACGTGGTCTGTTTCGACAAGACCGGCACCCTCAGCGAGAACCGGCTACGTGTGTCCGCCGTGGAGCCGGCACCCGGCTGCTCCCGGCAGCAGGTGCTGTCCTTCGCCGCGCGGACCGGGTGGTCGTCGAACGGCGGGCCACCCGACCACGCCACCGACGTCGCGATCGTGGACGCCGCCCACACCGAATCCGCCGATGAGGACCGTACGCGACGGGCCGCGTACCTACCGTTCCGCTCGGGCCGCTCCTACGCCGCCGCGGTGTCCGGCACTCATCTGGCGGTGAAGGGCGCACCGGAAGTGATGCTCGAGGCGTTCGGCGACGCCGACTCCGCGCTCGAGGAGCGGGTGCAGTCGATGGCGGCGGCCGGGCTGCGGGTGATCGCCGTCGGAGGGCGCGAGCTCACTCCAACCGAAGTGGCTGGGGCCACCGACGATCCCGCGGTGCTCGAAAAGCTGTCCGCGGGGAAGCTGCACCCGGTCGGGCTCCTCGGACTGTCCGACACTCCCCGCGCCGACGCAACCAACTTGCTGCCGGCCCTGATCGAGCAGGATGTTGCCGTCCGGCTGATCACCGGGGACCACCCGGTCACCGCCGTCGCCATCGCCGACGAACTGGGCATGCCCGTCACCCCGGACCAGGTGATCAGCGGTACCGACTGGGATACGCTGCCGCACCGCGAGCAGGAGCTCGCCGTCGAGAACTGTCTGGTCTTCGCCCGGATGTCCCCGGAACACAAGGTGCAGATCGTGCAGACCCTGGAACGGATCGGCCGGGTGTGTGCCATGGTCGGCGACGGCGCCAACGACGCCGCCGCCATCCGCGCCGCCAGCGTCGGCATCGCCGTGGCCTCGCACGGCAGCGCTCCCGCCCGCGGCGCCGCCGACGTCGTCCTCCTCGACGGCAAGGTCGGGGCATTGCTCGACGCCTTGGACGAAGGGCGCCAACTGTGGCGGCGGGTGCAGGCCGCGGTCGCGGTCCTCGTCGGCGGCAACGCCGGAGAAGTGGCGTTCGCGCTGATCGGCAGCGCGGCCACCGGGCGCTCACCGTTGAACGCGCGCCAATTGTTATTGGTGAACATGCTGACCGACGCGCTTCCCGCCGCGGCCCTGGCGGTCAGCGCAACGAATCACAACGGGGCCGATGTCACCCACGGGCCGGACGAGGCGGCGCTGCTGCGCACCGTCGCCTTCCGCGGCGCCACCACCGCCGCCGGTGCCACCGCAGCCTGGGCCATGGCCAGCGTGACAGGCGGTCCCCGGCGTGCCTCCACCGTTGCCCTGGTCGCACTGATCGGAACCCAGCTCGGACAGATTCTGCTGGACTCCCGCAGCCCGCTGGTCGTCACCACCTCGGTCGGCTCGATCGCCGTCATGGTGGCACTGATCAGCACCCCGGGAGTGAGCCAATTCCTCGGCTGCGTGCCCCTCGGCCCGCTCGGCTGGGCCCAAGGGTTCGGATCCGCCGCCGCGGCGACCGCGGCCGCGGCGATCGCCCCCGACCTGCTCACCCGCACACCCGGGATCGGCTCCACGATCCGCGAACTACTCCACCCCGTCGGCAACCACGACCGCACCCTGTCCTACCCGGACAGTGCCGTCGACGTCCTCGAGAGGCGGAAGAATGGAGCCACTCCACAACCACTGGCACCGAGACAGTAACCAGCCGCGGATGATTCAGTCGATGATCTCGACCACACCCACCCGCGCCAGCAGCGCGTACAGCTCCCGCAACGGCGGCGTGAACACCCGCGCCACCACGGACACCACCGGATCTCCACCCACATCGACCACAGAATTCGCCACGCTGCCACCCTGCGCACCCGAAACGAACCCCCGGTAAACCCCACACAGTGCGGAGGCAAGCAATGACCGACAAGTCACCCACCACCCGGTCGCACCGGGACACCGTCGAACGTGTCCGGCACGCCGACAGCTTCGCGGTGAACCTGCCGATCGTCGGGAGCGTCGGCATCCCCCGACCCGAGCACCTCGCGTTCTACGCCGCCCTCGGCGCCCTCGCGGCGCTGGAAATCATCGAATGGCCCGTCGCCGCGATCATCGCCGCCGGGCACGTCATGGCCGCCGAGAAACACCACCGCGCCCTGCACGAGATCGGCGACGCCCTGGAATCTGCCTAACACTGCAGGAGGGGTCGGGCGCGGCGATGAGGGCGGCGCAATCACCATCGCGGCGGCGGTTCAACGAACGTCGTCACCATCGCGGGCCTACCTGACCTCCACCGGGTTCGCCGATACCCAGCCCCTGGCGAATTCCGCGGCCCGTGGTGGCAGCACCCGCGCCATCGCCACCGCCATCCGCACCGGCCAGTCGTGAGCGTGCCCGAAAAGCGGGTACTTGGTGGGGATGGACAGCACAGACGACCGGGACGACGCCGCTTGGAATCGCCAGGTTCGGCACGAAACCGAAACCCAGCGACTCGACCGCAACTGGAGCAATCTGCTGCAGGAGCTACGGGTGGTGCAGACCGGCGTCCAGCTGCTGACCGGCTTCCTGCTGACCCTGCCGTTCCAGCAACGTTTCCAGGATTTGTCCGACACACAGGAGGTGATTTACCTCGTCACCGTCACCTGCTCGGTCACCGCCACGATGATGCTGGTCGCCCCAGTCGGATTACACCGACTGCTGTTCCGCCAGCATGCTCTTCCCACCCTCGTCGCGACCGGACAGCGACTGGCGATCGGCGGCATCACCGTGTTGGGCTTCGCCCTCGTCGGTGTCGTCCTGCTGATCTTCAGCTTCGTTGTCAACATGCTCGCCGGGGTGATCGCGGCCGCAGTGGCCCTGCTGATGTTCTTCGGTTTCTGGATCCTTCCGGCACTGGTCGGCCGCCGCTCCACCGGCAACGCCCCGACACCACACGAGACGACGTGAGCCACGACGTTCGCCCCCCTCTCGAGTGGACAGATCGCGTCCGCCTGATGAAAGGCACGACGATGCGCCTGTGTCGGTACCACCGGGCGAGTCCGTCCGCGAGCCTTGCCCCGCGAAAGCCACTGGCGGTCTTGCTGTGGGGTGCAGACTGGACTCATGGTGTCCTCGCAGCGTGAGCGGGCCGTCAAATACGATCTGGGCCTCGATGTCCTGCTGCCGGATCTCGGTGGTCTGATCCCGGCCGGGGGACGCATCGAGAGCGCCGACGCGAACCCGTCGGCGGTCTATTACGACACCGCCGACCGCGACCTGCTCCGTCACCACATCACGCTGGCTCATCACACCGACGGCACCGACACCGGGTGGCAGTTGACGGTCCCCGCCGACAAGGCCCGCACCGACATCCGGATGCCGTCCGCCGACAGGGATGCGGTCCCCGACGAGTTGACCACCCTGGTTACCGGGATCGCACTGGGCGAACCCCTCCACCGGGTGGCAACGTTGTCCACCACTCGGCGCACCCACCGCCTCCTCGACCGCGACGAGCACCTCCTCGCGGAAGTCGCCGACGACCTGGTGCACGCCACCGTCGCCGGGGACGCCGCCCTGGTCAGCGAATGGCGGGAAATCGACGTCGAGCTCGGCGACGGCGTCGGACGGTCCCTGCTCACCACGGTCGGCACACGGTTCACCCGGGCCGGTGCCTCGCCGTCGACGCACACATCGACGCTCGACCACGCGTTCGCCGGCGACCACACCCCCACGGGCGTCGACTTCGATTCCCCGGCGCAGGAGGCACTCACCGTGTACCTCGACACCCAGGTCCAGGCGATCGTGGCCGGCGATGTGTGGCTGCGCCGCGGGCTGGACCCGATCCATTCCACCCGGGTGGGGATCCGACGGTTCCGCAGCACCCTGCGCGTGTTCAAGACATTGTTCGATGCCGAGGCCGCAACTCACCTCGACGCCGAATTGTCCTGGTACGCGGGGATACTCGGCGAGGTGCGGGACCGGCAGGTGCAACGGACACGGTTCGCGGACGCGGTCGCGGGCCTGCCGACCGAGCTGGTGATGGGGCCGGTCGCCGCCCGCATCGAAACTGATCTGCTCGCCGAGCAACACCGTTACCGCGGCCACGCGATGGACGCCCTCGGCAGTGACCGCTACCGGGACCTGATCGCCGCGGTGGGCCGGTGGCGCACCGCCCCACCCTGGGCTACCGCCGCCACCGATTCTGCGGTGACGAAGGCGACCCGCAAGGCCGGGCGGAAAGCGAACAAGAGGCTGACCGCCGCGGTCGCCGACCCCGACGACGCGGCGCTCCATCGGGCGCGCAAGGCCGCCAAGCGGGCCCGCTACGCCGCCGAACTCGCCGCCCCCATCCTCGGGAAGAAGAAGGCGACAAAGAAGGCCAAGAAATACAAGAAGATCCAGAAGATCCTCGGCGAGCACCAGGACAGCGTCGTGGCCGCGCAGACCCTCCGCACGCTCGGCGCCCGCGCCGGAGCCACGCCGGGCGAGAACGGATTCGCATTCGGGCTGCTGTACGCACTCGAACAACAGGCCGCCCAGCGGGCGCGGGCGGACGCCGCGCGTCTCGCTCACTGACCCCGCCCCGGAAGGGGCGGGCCTTCTTGGGGTGTCAATCATCGGCGTGGGCGCGGTCTACCCCAGACGCCCGCCCAAGACGACGCTAACGAGTACCGGCGACACGAGGCCGGCGGTCGGGCACCGGGGTGGACGCCACCTCTGGCAGCACGCCGTCAGCCCCTGTGGCTCAGTTGGTCCCTGCTCGCCGGGTCGACCCGGCGGGTCTGCGGGACGCGCGTCGCGGAGTCACGCGTTCTCCGGTGAGGGCCTCCACCACTCCGGCCATATCGTCCGAGGACAGGTCACCGTTCGACACGACCCCGCCGCCCTCATCTGATGCTTCCTCGCTGAACTTCTTCATCGGATACCACCTCCTCCTCCTCGAATCCTTTTGACAGGACAAACTATACAGTTGGAGGGCGGGGCGGGGCTCGACCAGGAGCGCCGTGAACCGCCGCGATACCCGGCAACCGAGTGTGTTTGCGGCCGCCGTGGTCGTCGGGCAACATCGGGTTCGTGCGCAGACTCCGCTGGCCCGTGACCGCAGCGCCACCGTGTGGCGGTGTCCAGGTGCACGGCCGCCGACTCCTGTCCGCGGACGCCCACCTGACCTTGGATTTGCTGCGGATCGTGGCGTATCCGTCCGGTCTCGCGGTGCACCTGACCCTGACCGCAACCGGCCAGCGGGCCGAACAAGCGCGGCATGAAACCCGCCCGCTCACCGACCCAGCGGACCCGTCGGCGCAATGGTCGTATCTGGAGGTGTGGGCCGGAACGGACGAACTTGCCGTCGCCGACCCATACCTGCACCGCCCCGATCGGCAGGAGTCGGCAGCGGGGACATGCCGGTACCGGACCCAGCCGATGTACTGGCTGCCGGCATCGCCACCGGTATCGATGGTGGCGCTGACCGCCGAGTGGCCACAGATCGGCCTCCCCGCGAGCGTGAGCACCGTGGCAACTGTTCCCAGCCGAACGCTCCTCAACACCCCGCCGCGGGTGACTTCCCGATGAGGCCTTGGGTCAGTTCCGTTCGACGCCCCAGACTCCGGATAGCGTGCGGTGAGTCGGGCGACCAGGTGGTGAGCCTCGGAAAGTCGCGCACGCAGGGTGTCCTCCTCCGGCCGTACGCGCGCACCCGGCCGGTCCGGGGCTCCGGGACGGCGTGCGTCGGCTTCGGTCTCCGCGATGCGGGCGGCCAGGACGTCGATCTCGGTGTTGAGCAGGTCCATGAAGACCTGCGCCTGGGCGATATCGGGGTCGTGCTCGATCGGTGTCATCCGGTGACCTCCTGCTCGACGCGACAGGATTCATGCCGCGGGATTCACACGAGACGGCAGCGCTGCGGCCTGGCGAAGATCGTGCAGCCCGCCGGTCGACACGTCAACCCGACGACGCAGACACTCGGCGGTGCCGGAGCCCGCGTTCCACCCTGAAGACCGTGAGAAAACAGCCCGACGCGGAATGTGCGGGAGGACAATTCTGGTCATGGACGTCACCGAAAAGCAGCATCTCGACGCGGTGCGCGCACAGCTGGTCCGCCGGTACCAGTTCGTCGATCCGGACCTGGTCGGCGAGATGGTCGACACCGCTCATCACCGGTTCGACGGATGCCGGATCCGGGACTTCGTCCCCCTGCTGGTCGAACGAGCCGCCATCAGGTCTCTCGACGCCGCCCTGGCCGCTGGGGCTGCAACACCCGCCACCGTGCCCGCTGCGGTCCCGGCCGAGCACCACACCATGCTCTAGGTGGCTCCGGTCGGCGATCACGAGGGGCGCAACGCGGCACCGATCAGCCGATACGTCGCCACCGCGACCAGACCGACGAGGCACCGGTGCGCCCCGCGGCAAGCAGCTGCGCCATCACGGCCCGCGTGGATTCGATCGGTTCGCGGTCTGTCTGCACCGACGGCGCCCGTGACCGGGCCGGTGACCGGGCCGGTGACCGACTCGGCGCGGTACACGTCGATCCAGAGGTCCCGTTCTCGGCCGCGATCGATGTTCATCGTGCCGTCGCCGACCACCTGGACGACTCCGAGCTGGCGGTCAGTGACGAACACCGAACCGTCCAGTTGCTTAGGTGCGGATCTAGCTTGGGGTCGTATCCGGACGATCTCGTCGAACACGTGCCCCTGGGCGATCATCGCGACGATGGACCCAAAAGGCTGGCTTAGTCAGGCGAATCGGATGATCGAGAGGACCCCGACGACCAGGCAGTAGACGGCGAACGGGGTCAACGTCCTGGTTGTGAAGTAGCGGGTGAGGAACTTCACCGACAGATACGCCGCGACACCCGCGACGAGCGCCCCGACCAGGATCTGCCCGTGCATGCCTTCGCCCTGCGGGCCGGCAAGGGTGGGCAGTTTGAGGACGCCGGCCGCGAGGATGACCGGGGTGGCCAGCAGGAAGGCGAACTTGGCGGCGTCCTCGTGGCTCAGGCCGCGGAGCAGGCCGCCGACCATCGTCACGCCCGACCGGCTGATCCCGGCGAGGAGGGCCAGACTCTGGATCACCCCGATGCCCGCCGCTTCCCGAGAGGTCAGGGCGGCCAGGGCCCGCTCGGGCGGTTCGTCCGACACCGCGTGTGCGTGTGCCCCGACTACGGCCGGCTCGACCGCCCTGGTCGACCGCCGTCGCAGGACCTCGCCGGCCGCGAGGACGAGGCCGTTGACCGTCAGAAAGATGGCGGCAGCAAGTGGTGTGGCGAACAGGGTGCGCAGCGGGTGTTCGAGGAGCAGGCCCAGGATCCCGACCGGGATGGTGGCCACGATGATCAGCCAGGCCAGCCGCTCGGTGGATGTCTCGATGCGGCGGGTTGCGCACGGTGGTGACGAACGCGCCGATGATCGCCACCCAGTCGCGGGCGTAGAAGATTAGCAGTGCGACGGCGGTCGCGACGTGCAGGGCGACGATGAAGGCGAGGAACGGGGTCCCGGAGTCGGAGTCGCCCTCGGTGACCAGGGTCTCCCACGAGCCGCCGAGCCACGCGGGCAGCAGGACCGAGTGGCCCAGGCTCGAGATCGGGAACAGCTCGGTCACGCCCTGGAGGGCGCCGAGGACGATCGACTGGGGGTAGGTCAGTGCAGACACCCGGACAGCATGGCCGCCGCGGTGGCCGTCGGCAACCCGGACGTCACCCGCCCGAGAATTCGCTGCGGTTCGGTTCCGACGCTGCGGGGCAAGGATTTTCGCGTGTACCCACGGAGATGGCGGGTCGACGGTACCCGATGGTCGTTGAGAATTCACTGAGAGTGTGAAACGAACCAAATAGTTTGTGCGACAAGGTATTTCGATGTCCGTTTTCGCATTGCTATGTTCGTGGTGGTCATGTACTCGACGCTCTCCGTTCATCGCGTGTTACCCGGGGGCCGTAACGCTGTCGCGGGATCGGAATACCGGTCCTGGCCCACGCCAGCCTCCTCACAGTTCCGCTCGGATGCGCCCCCGGCGCACCGCAGTGACCGTCCTCACGAGAGACACGACATGAACCAGGACAACATGGCATCCCGGCTGCGCCGGATCCTTTCCCCCGCCCGTACCGTCACCCTTCTCGGTCTGGCCGCGCTCACCCTCGGCCTGGGGACCGGCACCGCGAACGCCGCGGTGATCCCGATCGCCGACTCCTCGGCCACCAAGACCACCGTACTGGGCACGAACCTCGAGATCGTGCAGTCCGGGCAGTGGCTCAACGACGTGATCCCGCTCAACGGCACCCCGTTCGACAAGGACGTGTTCTTCGGCGGCAACACCGCGATCAAGTCCAGCGGCGGTACCCCGATCACCGCGGGCACCGTCGACGTCGGGGTCGAGGTCGGCTACATGCTCGACGTCTCCAACGGCTTCTCGCTCGGTGGGAAGGTCGGTATCACCCCGCAGGAGGGGCTCGGCCTCCCGGTCGGCGGCCTGCCCACCTTGACGATGTCCGTGCAGACACCGCTCGAGGGCAACTGGGTGGTCCCGATCCGTCCCGGGCAGATCGTGGCCGTCTCCCTCGACAAGAAGACGATGACCACGGGCAACGGCAACGTCAACCTCGACAACATCCACTTCCAGATCAACGGCGCCGGCGGCCCGGTGTCCCTGCGCACCTACTCGCAGTGGACCGCCTCCACCAAGGAAACCGACGACTCCTTCGCCGCCTACGGTCCCCCGATCACCCTCTAGGAACTTCGGCTCCGACCCGGTCCCCGAGCCGCCGACCCCGGCCCGGTCCCAACGAACACCAAGGAGATTCCCATGCTGCTCGATGCCCTGCACTTCGTCGTCAAGACCCCCACCACCAGCCTTCTCGACGCCATCATCCAGTCCATCCAGTGGTTCACCGGATCGTCCACCCAGACCGTCTGATACACCGCGGTTCGGCGCTCATCCTCCACCCAACTGAATGCGGCCGCGTCCCTCATCCGCGGCGCTCCTGTTCCCCACCTCCCGTCCACAGGAAGGTGGGGAACAGGAGCGCCCGGGCCCACCGTCGTCGTCTTCGTTCCTCTCCGGCCCCGTATCCCTGATCAGCTCGGGCGGATGCTTCGGAGTGGACAGGTGGTGCGGCCGGATGCGCCAAGCGACCTGACTGGTCTCGAATTGGCCGACTGTCTCGGCCCGCTATATGCCAGCGGCGGGAATGCTCGTCACAGCCGACGAGGCGGTCGTCGCCGACCGTATCGTCTACTGGGTCGAACCCTTCGACAGGCAGCTGTAGCTACGGTGAAGATCATCCGACCAGTTCACCCTGCCCGTGGCAGTCGACGATCTGGCTGCTCGTAAGGTTGCTGGCGTATCGCTTGACCTGGAACACAACCCGCGCATTCGGCACGTCTGTGTTCGGGACAAAGACATCGATGCCTCCGTCTCCTTGGCCCGGTCGCATCCGTACCGCCTCAGGGTTCTCCCGACACAGCAACATCGCGACAACGGCTTCGACTTCCTCGCCACTGCACCTAGTCCACTCGACACGCGCCACTTCTCAGCCCTTCCGCAGGGATTTCACTTTAGGTGCCGGTAGAGAGTCGTCCGACCTACCCCCAGGATCTCGGCGATGTCGACGAGGGGCATTCCGTTCTCGCGCATCTTGTGCGCTTGCCGAATCTTGTTCGCGGTCATCTTCGGTGGCCGGCCACCTATGCGCCCGCGGGCACGGGCGGCCGCGAGACCGACCTCGGTGCGCTCTCGAATGAGATTGCGTTCGAACTCGGCGAGGGCACCGAAGATCGAGAAGATCAGTTTGCCCCCGGAGGTGGTGGTGTCGATCGACTCGGTGAGTGACCGGAATCCAATGCCGCGCTCGTCGAGGTCCTCCACCGTCTGCAGCAAGTGTGGGAGCGATCGACCGAGTCGGTCGAGCCGCCACACGACGAGCGTGTCGCCTTCTCGCAGGTGGGAGAGCATGTCGTTGAGCTGGGGGCGTGATGTTGTCGCCCCGCTTGCGGTGTCTGTCCACACGCGCGAACAGCCGGCGGCGCTGAGAGCGTCCCTCTGCGAGTCTGCGGTCTGTTCGGCGGTCGAGACCCTCGCGTAGCCCAAAAGTTCGTTCACCTGACTTGCACAGTTTTAGTACCCCGGTCAACGTGTCGGTAGTTCCAGCGAGGTGAGGATGGCTGCGGCTTCGACGGTGAGCGGGTCGGCGGCGGTGTGGGGGTGGCCGGCGATGGTCAGGCTGATTTCTTGTAGCGGGCGCAGGGTTTTCACGATGTGCCCGATCGAGACTCCCGTCTCGGCCTGCAGATAGCGGGCGACCGCGAGCGCGGTGAACACGACCGTGAGGTGGGCTTCGATCGCGTCGCGGGTGTGGTGGAACATCGGCCGCGCCCGTAGGTCGGTTTTCGACATGCGGAACGACTGCTCGACATGCCAAAGGTCGTGATACTTGCCGATCACCTCGCCCGGGTCCATCAGTGTGGCGGGGATGTTGGCGACGTAGCCCTTCAACCCGACCAATGATCGGGCCCGATCGAGAGATGCGGTGTCGAGGGTGCGGCCTCCCGCGGTGGTCTTGACGAACCGCGTCGACTTCGGAGCTGTGCCGCCGTCGACGACCTCCCTGGCCCGGGCCTCCTGGGCGTTGAGTGTCTGATTGTCGCGGACCGCCCGTCGTTTCGAGTACTGCCAGACCGCCCGCCAGGACTTCGGATGTCCGGCCGCGTCCCAGACCGGTTCGGTGCGCTTGTTGACGTTGTTGACGGTGCTCTTCGCGTGCCGGGGAGTGACCGTATCGATTATCTGTCCGTCAGCAAAACTATTTCCGTTCCAATGGAAATGGTTTGCGAGATCGGCGGGGGCTTTGGTGACGCGGGACCCGACGATGAACTTGAGTCCGGCCTCGTCGAGGTCCTTGAGATTGCCGGCGGAGAGCATGCCTGCGTCGGCGGCGACAACCATCTCGACGCCCTCGATGTCGTGGCGGGCCTGGAACTGCCGGACGATCGGGACGATGGTATGGGTTTCTGCCTTGTTCCCTTCGAAGCAGCCGATCTCGAGGGGGAATCCGGTACGGTCGACGAGCAGGCCTACCACGATCTGCGGATCCACCCTGCGTTCCTTCGAATATCCGACCTTGCGCAGGTCGTCTTCCTTCTCTGCCTCGAAGTACAGCGTGGTGACGTCGTAGAGCACCAAGCTCAATCCGCCGGTCGCGGCGGCATGCTCGAAACATTTCTTCGCGACCCGGTCTCGGTAATCGTTTGTGGCGCAACGCTTCAATGCGTTGGCGTAGGTGTTGCGGTGGGCCGGGGTCAGGCCGATCTCGGCGACGACCCGGCTGGTGTCGCTCATCGATGTCGGCTCGACGAGCCGGCCGAGGACCAACTGGAAGAACGCGTCGTCGTCGACAGCGTCGAGACCCAGGCGTCGCCATCCGGTCTCGATCGCCTCGATCAGCCAGCGGGACCGTTTCGTCGCGATCACCGATCCGCGTTCCCCACCACCGCCGAGGTCGAGGTCGAGTTCCTGCTGGCCGGCCTGCAGCTTTTCCCGGGCCGCCTGCAACAGTGCCGCCAACTCGCCCTCGGTGTGGGCGGAACCGAGGTGCTCAAGGATCTTGTGGCGGCCCCCGTCCTTCGCGGCGATCTGCACCGCCGTCGCCCCCGACGCGGTCCGAACCTTGCGGATATAGGCAGCCACAACCGGCGATCCTACCGACCGATTAGTGCCCCATATCCCCGACCCGCGAATCCACTACCAGCACAAACGCCAGCCGAAGCGGGAAATCCCCATCGACCTGTGCAAGTCAGGTGAGAGCGTCCCTCTGCGAGTCTGCGGTCTGTTCGGCGGTCGAGACCCTCGCGTAGCCCAAAAGTTCGTTCACGAGCCTGGAGTGTTCCATAACTCACCGACAGGAGAACTTGTGAAACATCGGTTTGTGACACGGGTTTCGGAACATATCCGCCTGCTGGTCGGGCCGGGGAGTCGCGGATGTTTCAAAAACGTTCGATTTTGACACGCGCCCGATTCGAAGACCGCAATCGGTCGATTGCGGTCCGGCAAGTTTTCAGACCCGTAGGTCGTTCGCTGGACCGACAGTCCCCCACATGACGGATGTCGGACATGGGGCGCATAGTGAAAGCCATGCCTGACAACCGTCGCGTCACCGGATTGGACAAGTGGACTACGGAACGGCTCGAAGAATTCCTGGAGGACCTCGAGCGCGAGGCCGTGCCACATGCGGAACCGGGGAAACCGTTCCTCACCTATGACGCGGTACGCGCCGAGCTCGCTCGCCGGCGATCCGAACATCCCTAAAGGCTCAGGAACGGTCGATTTTGAAACGCTCGATCGGACAACCCTCATCCAGCTGACGATCGGGTGAGGTCGTGGCGACGATCGAACCGTTCGGCGCATCCAGGATCAAGCGTCACCTCGCGCGTGATGCGCTGCCCTGCGCCCTGAGTCACCGGCCGACGGCAAGCTTGAGTACGATTAATGGGAAGGCGTTTCTCTACGGAACTTGTACCGCCAAGTGAACGTTGACGATCTCGGCGGTAACCTTCGCCAACAGCTCCAAGTATTCCACATTTGACAATACTGCCGAATAATCGGGAAATGTTGTCGAAGCCGTGGGGTGAGCCACTTGATTCCTAAGTTCCATTAGCGAATTTAACGAGGCCTGCGCCTGAGCAGCGCACCGGCCTTCATCCTTCTCCGAATAGAACAACTTAATCGATGATTGTTTTCCGACTTCTTTCCAGAAATCTAAGAGTCCAACTCGCTTCAGGACATCGGCCATCACTGATGGCCTCATATTCGAATCTGTGATGGAGGCCATCTCGGCATTTATTGTGAAATTTCCACTAGTGTCCGAAGCTGCATCGACTAATTGCCTAAGTAAAAACATCGACTGAGCATCATCATACCCAAATTTCTTTGGACTCTGACAAACATTTAGCGTGTTCGCTCGCAAAGCTGATCGAAGATTGGTCGGCATCGCATCATACGTGCTAGCGCGAGAGGCCATTTCCTGCGCGGCCGCTTCCACTACTTGCCTAATAAAGAATTCGTACCGCCCTGCAAGATACAAGACCATAGACCCGGAAAGTATCGGCAAATCTGTCCTCACCGTGGTGGATCGCACCAAGAGTTGCGACGCTTCCGGCCACACGTCCTCTGGCTTGTTTCCAGAGATCGGGGAACTAGAACCGAACGATCGGAAATCACCAATAAGGCCGAGCAAATGGCGAGCGCGAGTCAGGTCAGCCAAGAAGTCGTCGAGCAAGGGCCGGGTTGTCGCTCCCGTCATATTGACCCTCCGAGGATCTGGGTGGCGAGAGCCACGCGATCCCGAACGGCTTGGATAGTATTTCCGCGACCGACTAGAATGTCGTATGACCTTTCGTCCCGAAGACTGTCAGCTAGTCTTTGGCGCACGCCTTGTGAATCGGCCTCTACATCAATGTCGGGATGAAGGCTGAGGGCTACCATCAAGGCGTCATACAACGGTCGACTTCGCTTTCCTGTTGATAATATAAACGGCCGACCTTCGAAAATCGTTGACAGCCGTTCAAGTGTAGAAGTAAACAATAAAGATAAGTCGTCAGATCCATCACTTGATATTTGAGAATTGTTGCTCATGTATTGGTCAAGAATTCGGCGTAGAGATCCTTTGTGGCCGTTCATTATCGCATCACGCAGGGCGAAGAATCGCAAAACCAATTCAGCGTCAGCGAGCGTTGAGTAAAGCGGATTTCGCAGCAGATCTTCCGGTGGATCCGACTCTTCATTGGCGGTTGGGCCGGGTATCCCCCATGCCTGGGTGAAAGCCTCAGTCCTAGCGAGTCGTATCAGCAGGGAGTTTAGCGGCCCGTTGTAGAGTGCGTTTCGGAGTTCCTGCGGATTTAGCTTAACCCCGCCTGTATTGAGGCGGTCGAAGAGGACTTGCCGTACATCGATCTCGTCTGCTGTCGGTTTACTAGTCTCGGCCAAGAGCACGACGGCTGGAAGGCTACGTCGAACTAGGCCCTTCTGGAGCACATTAGGCAGCGTAGTAAACCGCTTCCCGTTTAACTCCGGCCAATACTCCAGTCCGGTTAGCGCCATTTCGTTCGACAAAAATGTTCTAAGAGCTTCAAGTCGCTGACGCCCGTCGATCACTTCATATGCATTGTAATCATGTTCAAACAAGTATATAGGAGGAACTGGAATATTTAGAAGAAATGATTCAATAAGAAGTGATTTCTTTTTGTTATTCCAGCGAAGTCGCCGTTGATACTTAGGAGATGTATCAATCATCCCCTGTCCTGGTTGCAGGGCTACTCGAAGATAGTCCAACTGGTAGTCCTTGGTTTCTCGCACTACACGTAGCTGACTGGCGGCGTATTTCTCGGCTGGATCGCGCGAGACAGCGGATGGAAGCTCTTCGGCTTCTTCCTCGATTTCGAACCATTCTTCCACTTCTTGCTGGCTTGTGAGATCCGCTGGGCGTGACATGTAGTGGATCCTACCGACCTCAGGTAGGTTGACTCGAACCCGTGGCATTATTTGTTTCGATGAGCAATCAATAAACACAAGGGGCGGAGCCATGAGCTCCGCCCCTTGTGTTGGTGCGGAGCTGTGGCCTCCGCCCCCTGGTGTTGCCTACGCTCGTTTCGCGATCACAAGAAGAACCGCAAAGACGATGAGGACCAGTGCAACTGGTTCCATTTCCATACCCCCTATTCTCAGTCGATTGCGGGCACAACTCCGTTCACGACATGAGACAGTTCGGTCGGGGGTCAAGGAACGACCAACACCACTAGAATCATAAGCTTCCAAGGGCGCCCTTGGCGACGCTCTTTTGGCAGCTTTCCTAGACCCCATCCGAGGCGGCGATAGCTCTCCCGAGGGTGAGAGCGATTATCGACGCCTCCGTGCGGTTCAGTTCGGGGGCGGAGTTCGTCTTGAACCTAGTCGAGGAGGATGAAAGAGTTCGTCGCGATCGAGGGTGGTGTTCTGCCCGTGGATGCTAGTCGCGATTCGTCGCACACCACGTCTCGATGTCGACCGAGGCTGACTCTGCGGTGTGGTTGTGTTGTGGTGGTGGATAGTGCTGTGGGGGCTGTCAAAACAGGCTGATCTGGGCCTTGTTGGCGGCGGCGTCGGTGCGTTGTTGGTAGGCGGCGGCGAAGGCGCGTGCGGTTGATTCGGTGCAGCCGATCTCGTGGCCGACTTGCGCCCAGGACAGTCCACTCTCGCGCAGTTGCCAGGCGTCGTGTTCGTCGTCGGTGGTCAGGTGGGCGGCGTGGATGTTCACTGGGCTGCTCCTCGGAGGTTGTCGAGACGCTGGGTGGCGGTGCGTTGTTGGCGACCGAGAGCGACCATGTGCTCGAAGAGCTGGTATTCAGGAAGTTGTTCGGCGGCTTGGGCGAGGGATTCGGCGGCGGCGCGGAAGCTGCGCCGGTAGGCCTGCGAGATGACGGCGCGGGTGTAGTGGTCGAGGGCGATGTGGTCTGCTCCGCGGGTGGTGATGTTCGCGAGGTGGCGGGATCGTTGTCGTCCGTGGTGGCCGGCGAATTTGCCGGTGCGTTCGAGGTCGGCGGCGACCATGGTGGGATCGTGCGGAACACCGGAGCGGACCAGGCCGGCGATGACAGTGTAGAGCTCTCGGTGGACGGGCTGTTGGAAGTCGGCGGGGTCGAGTGCGGCGACAGCACGGTGGGCGGCGTCGGTGGGCGCCCACAGCAGTGCGCACAGGCACAGGACCTCGATGTCGGTGTGGGCGTCGATGCCGAGGTCGGTGGCGTCGATGGGCTCTGCGGGTCCGGCGTCGATGGGCTCTGCGGGTCCGGCGTCGATGGGCTCTGCGGGTCCGGCGTCGGTGGCCTGGGTGTGGACCAGTTCGAGTGCTGCGGTCATGGCGGGTCGGTCCCTTCTGGGTGACACGGGAGGGTGTTTCAGGCCGCGACTGGTAGAGGTGTCGTATTCGAAACGTGCAGTATTCGTTCCGACGATCCCGAGTTCGCCGATGCTTGAGGCGGAATCGCCATCGCTCTCATGTGTGGTCCGGACATAGCAGGTGGGGCGTCAGGATCCATCCGGCTGTAGTGAGCCATTTCTGAACCGGCTCGGACAGGGTGTCGTTCATGGCCTGGTCAGCGAGCGCGCCAGCGAGGATGGGCCCGTCTCCGCAGATGGTGCAGGCGATATCGAATGCAGGCTGCCCGGGTTCGCAATGGCGGCAGTGATTTCGAACGATCAACGTCTCGGGGCTATCCGGATCTTGGTGGAGCCAGTCGACGGCGAGGTCGGCACGTTGGCTTGCGGCTTCCGCGCGGGTTGTCGGTTCGTTCCCGCAGGTGGGGCATGAACGTGATGCCCTCGGGGCAGGATTGGCCGGCCCTGATGTCGTCGACTTGATGGCCTTCACACCAGGCCGTTTGTTCAGGTGCCCGTACACCGTGGTGCGCGGCACTTTCAGCATGTCGGCGATCTGCGCGACGGTGTGTTCCTTGGCGTCGTATAGCCGTTGAGCGAGTTCGATCTGGTCCGGGCTGAGCTTCGAGGGCCGGCCGCCCTTGCGTCCACGGGCGCGGGCGGCGGCGAGTCCGTCGCGGGTATTGGCCACGATCAGCTCGCGCTGGAACTCGGCCAGGACCGACAGCATGCCGAACATGGCGCGGCCTTCGGCGGTTGCGGTGTCGATTCCCTGCTCGAGGACCTTCAAACCGACACCGCGTTCGCGTAGCTCGGCACCGAGGGTGATCAGGTGCAGCACCGAGCGTCCGAGTCGATCGAGTCGCGTGATCACCAGGGTGTCGCCCTCGCGCAGCCGCTGAAGCACCAGATCCAGCTGGGGCCGTGATGCTTTGGCGCCGCCGGAATGTTCGATGTGAATGTTCTTGGCGTCGACGTCGGCCCTGCGCAGGGCGTCGACTTGGTGGTCTGTGTTCTGGTCTGCGCTGGAGACGCGCGCGTAGCCGATCAGCATGTGTCGAAAATACCCTGGCGTGAGGTTTTTCGACATAGATTTTCGACGCGGGTTACCGACGCTTTTCCAGGCGATTTCCGCAGTTCGTAGCAGGTGTCGCATAACCTTCGATTCTCGACAACCTTTGAGTGAAGCGGAGTGCGACTGCGTCCGACCTACAGACTTGCACCCGATCCGTTTGGCGCCCCGGCAATGGGAATGTCACCGGACGGGGCTATCGGGTTCGTGCTGGTCAGCGAGTTTCGGTCAGGGACCCGCTTTCGGGACGAGCCGGTGGGGGTTCGGCTTACGGACGGCAATGCGGATGAAATCATGACTCGAAATTTCGGCGCTCCGCCTCGACGCCGTGGGGTTCGCGGCGAATGTTCTTCCACCCACCAGCAACCTTTTCGGGGTCAGTCCGGGGTGTCGGTGAGGTGGTGGTGCAGTTTGAGTGCGATGTGGAGTGCGGTGGCGCGCCAGCCGTCGTCGAGGGCTTCTGCGCCGAGTAGTTCGCGGATTCGGTTGAGGCGGTAGTACAGGGTCGCGCGGTGGATCGAGAGTGCCTCGCAGGTGGTGTCGACGCGGCGTCCGGCGTCGAGGTAGGCGATGATCGTCTGCCAGTGTTCGGTACTGCCGGTGCGCAGTATCAGCGCGGCGTCCTCGCTGATCTCTTTCACGGTGTCCGCTCGTATGGGCCTGCCGTAGAGCAGACGCCAGGTTCCGAGTTCGTCCCAGCGCCGAAACCCTCTCCGCCCCTTATGCGGTGAGGAGAACGCGGCGGCGAATTCGGCGCGGCGGGTGGACTCTTCCACCTCGGTGGGGGTGTCGGCGGGGGCGGTGCCCGCCGCGGTGACCTCGTAGCCCGCGGAGCGGGCGGTGCGGATCAGGGTCGATTCGAACTCCCCGTTCTCACCGGGGGTGGCGATCTTGGTGACGGTGACCAGCTGGTCGTCGATGTAACGCGCCAGGAAGGGGCGGGTGAACTGGCGCCGGGCCAGCTCCAGCGGGAGGTCTCGCCCGTGACGGTCCGACGGGGTGCGGCTGCGGCGTGGCCGGAGGCTGGCGACGTGCACGACCAGCCCGCCCCGGGTGGTGAGGTAGTCGCGGTCGATCGCCTCCTGGACGGCGGCGTCCGCAGTTTCTCGGGTGAGCGCTGCGGTCAGGATCCGGGCGAGGTCGTCGGCGCGTTCACGGATCTCGGTGTCGTCGGACGCCAGTAGCGGCGCCAGCGCCATCACGGTGCGGTCGGCCTCGGCCATGGCCGCGTCGCTGACCGGTGGCTGGTCGAACAGCCAGAGGTAACCGAGCAGCAGGGCCTCGAACCGGATGGGGAAACAGACCCGCGGGAGCATGCCGTACTCGTCGTTGCGGGGGAGCCGCAGCGGTGTGGTGGAGGTGGCCACGCCGAGGCTGAGCATCCATGGCAGGGGTGGGCGTGGGGGTGCGCGGTCGATGATCGCGGTCACCCGGATCTGGTCGATCGGACCGGTCTGGGCGCTCGCGCACAGCAGCTCGAAGCGGGGGTTGTCGACGGCCACCGACCGGCCCAGCGTGTCGGCCAGGTCGTCGACGAACACCTGGATCTCGCTGAGTCGGCTCGGCGCCTGTCCCTCGACCCTAGACATATGTCGAAGGTACTCGAGACGGGCGGCTAGAGACAACGTGCAGGTCACGGCACCACGATGGGAACCACTGGGACTGCGACCCGGATCACATCGGAGATTTGCGGGTAGACGCAGCAGAGAAGGAGCGCATCGTGGATCAGAGCATTTTCATCCCACTGCAGGCCGCCGGCCTGACGTCGTTGAAGCTGCAGTACGACTGGCGGACCGACCGGCACCGCCTGTATGCGGCGAAGGAATGGGATGCCGATCTGGACTTCGCGGACTACAACCGCAGCTTCCACGCGGAGAGCCTGCTGACCGCGGACGCCGTCTACCTGGGTCATGAGCAGGTCCTCGCCCTCTTCGCCGAGCACGGCCTGACCGACTACCTGAACCAGGTCCTCGAATTGCTGCGTGGTGGCAAACATTTCGGCATCGAGGTCTACTACCACGCAGGCCGGAACATCCGGTTCATGTGTCATCAGCACAGTCGTCGGCAGGGCCTGCGGAACAAGCGGCACGCCACCCTGGCCGGCGGCATCCGCCGCCACCCGCTCGAGGAGCGGGAGCTGGACGTGATCATCGACGGCCTCAACCTCGGCCGGGCGATGAGCTTCAAGAACATCGCCGCCGACCTCAACTTCGGCGGCTGCAAGACCACCGTGCAGATGGACCCCCTCGACCTCGAGGACCTGGAGGCGTTGGGTTTTCTGTCCTTCGCACTCGACCGCTGCCGCACCATGACCGGCCCGGACATGAACTTTCCCACCGCGATGTCCGACGTCATCAACGAGCACTTCTCAATGTCGTTCACCAGCGGCCCCGCCTCCCCGCTCGGGGAGACCGGCAAACCGACCGCGTACGGCACCTACCTCGCCCTGCAGGAGGCCATCCGCTTCCAAGAGGGCACCGGCACGCTGACCGGCAAGACCGTAGCGGTGATGGGCCTCGGTGCGGTCGGCTGGTCGATGGCCGAATACCTGCTCGACGGCGGCGCACGGCTGATCGTCTCCGACATCGACCAGACCCGGGCGGCGGACTTCCTTGCCGCCCACCCCGGTCGCCCGGTCGAATCGGTGCCGGTCGGGGCCATCATCGACGTCGACGCGGACGTGTTCTGCCCGTGCGCGATCGGCGGCATCCTCGACGAGGACACCATCCGGCGGATCACCTTCCGGTACGTCTTCGGGCCGGCCAACAACCAACTCAAGGCCACCACCCAGGACGAGGAGATCCGGCTGGCGAACCTGCTGGCAGAACGGGGCATCCTCTTCCAGACCGAATGGTGGCACAACACCGCCGGCGTGTTGTGCGGCGCCGAGGAATACCTGCGCGGCGCCGACGCGAACACCACCGACCTGATGGCGAAGGTCGAACGCATCGTCCCGGCCAAGACCTGGGCGAACCTCACCCAGGCGAAGGCACTCGGTATCACCCCCACCGAGAACGCATACCGCACCTGCGTCGACACCATCTACCAGCGATAAGAGACCGACATGTCCGAAACCGCCACTCCTGTCCCCGCGCAGATGCACCGCGGGCTGCAGAACCGCCACATCCGGATGATCGGCCTCGGGTCGGCGATCGGCACCGGACTGTTCCTGGTGTCCGGGTCCACCATCCAGACCGCCGGCCCCGCCGTCCTGCTCGCCTATGTGCTCGCCGGTGCGGTGATCTTCCTGATCATGCGGATGCTCGGCGAGATGGCCGTGCACAGCCCGGTCGCCGGATCCTTCAGCGAATACGCCCGCGAGCACTGCGGACCCCTAGTCGGGTTCATCGCCGGCTGGAACTGGTGGATGACCTGCATCGTCGTCAGCATGCTCGAGCTGACCGCGGTCGGCACCTTCATGGACTTCTGGTTCCCCGGGATCCCGCACTGGGTGACCGCCGCCGTCGCCCTGGTCTTGATCACCGGCGTCAACCTCATCCACGTCAGCGCATTCGGGGAGTTCGAATTCTGGTTCACCCTGATCAAGGTCGCCGCTGTGGTCGCGATGATCGTCTTCGGTGTCGCCATCGTCTTCGGCGCCGGCCACTACGACACGGCCGCCCTGAGCAACCTGTGGAACAGCGGCGGATTCGCCCCACACGGAATCACCGGCATCCTGCTGTCCCTGGTCGCGGTCACCTTCACCTTCGGCGGCATCGAATCGCTCGGCACCACCGCCGGCGAGGCCAAGGACCCCGCCCGCAGCATCCCCAAGGCTGTCAACGGCGTCATCGTCCGCATCCTGATCTTCTACGTCGGCGCGATCGGCGTCATGCTGATGATCTGGCCCTGGGCCCGGGTCGGAGTCGACGGCAGCCCGTTCGTGCTGATGCTCGACGGACTCGGCGTCGGCGGCGCCGCGACCCTGCTCAACATCGTGGTGCTCGTCGCCGCCCTGTCGGTGTACAACACCATGGTCTACAGCAACGCCCGTGTCCTGCACGGGATGGCCGCGAAGAAGCAGGCACCGGCCCTGCTCGCCAAGACCAACCACCGCGGTGTGCCGGTCACCGGGATCGTCATCAACTCCGCCATCACCGCGATCGTGGTGCTGCTCAACTACCTCTTCCCCGGTCAGCTGCTGATGATCCTGGTGGCGATCATTCTCTCCGCGGAAATCATCACCTGGAGCACCATCGCGATCAGCCACCTGAGGTTCCGGCGGACCGTCGGAGCCGGCGTGTTCCGGTCCCCGCTGTACCCGTACACCAACTACCTCGTGCTGGCCTACCTCGCCGGTGTGGTGGTCCTGATGACCCAGCTACCGGACTTTCGGGCCGGCGCCATCGCCCTGCCCCTCTGGCTCGCCGGCCTACTCGCCGCCGCCCTGCTCTACCGGAGAATCCGCCGTAACAGGGACCACGCCTCCGCCGACACCGCCGCGGAGGCCGGACGGCCGCTGATCGACCACACCCCCACCTGACCGCTCCGCCGACCGGCGCGGACCGTCCCGACAGCCTCGCGGGACGGTCCGCGACCGGTCTCGCCCTGATCAGGCACGCAAACCACTGCACAGCAACAGAATCGGAGAACACCCATGCCCAACTACGCCCTCACCGCCCAGGAGACCGAGGCCGCGCTCGACCTCGACCAGCTCAAGCAGCTCGTCGGCCTGGTCGAGTACGACGAGAGCACCGATCCGTTCCCGGTCAGCGGCTGGGACGCCATCGTCTTCGTCGTCGGCAACGCCACCCAGACCGCGCACTACTACCAATCCGTGTGGGGCATGGAGCTTGTCGGCTACTCCGGACCGGAGAACGGCAACCGCGACCACAAGGCGTTCGTGCTCAAATCGGGGTCGATTCGCTTCGTCGTCAAGGGCGCCGTAGACCCCACCAGTTCGTTGGTGGCCCATCACGCCGCTCACGGTGACGGCGTGATCGACATCGCCCTCGAAGTCCCCGACGTCGACAAGTGCATCGCTCAGGCCAATCGGGCCGGCGCCACCATCGTCGACGAACCCCGCACGGTCGCGGACGAGCATGGGCAGGTGCGCATCGCCGCGATCGCCACCTACGGGCAGACTCGGCACACCCTCGTCCAACGGGTCGTCGACGGCCACCGCTACCAAGGGCCGTACCTGCCCGGGTACACCGCCGCGCAGAGCACCTACGTCAAACGCGACGGAGCACCCACGCGACTGTTCCAGGCGCTCGACCACATCGTCGGCAACGTCGAGCTCGGCAAGATGGACGAATGGGTCGGCTTCTACAACCGAGTCATGGGCTTTGTGAACATGGCCGAGTTCATCGGCGACGATATCGCCACCGACTACTCCGCCCTGATGTCGAAGGTCGTCGCCAACGGCAACCACCGGGTAAAGTTCCCCCTCAACGAGCCCGCGATCGCCAAGAAGCGCTCCCAGATCGACGAATACCTCGACTTCTACCAAGGCCCCGGCGCCCAGCACCTCGCCCTGGCCACCGGCGACATCCTGCGCACCGTCGACGAACTCCGCAAGGAAGGCGTCGAGTTCCTCTCCACCCCCGATGCCTACTACGAAGATCCGGAACTGCGGGCCCGGATCGGTGAGGTCCGTGTCCCCGTCGAGGAACTGCAGAAGCGGGGCATCCTCGTCGACCGTGACGAGGACGGGTACCTGCTGCAGATCTTCACCCGCCCCCTCGGTGACCGGCCGACGGTGTTCTTCGAGATCATCGAACGCCACGGCTCCCTCGGCTTCGGCAAGGGCAACTTCAAGGCCCTCTTCGAATCCATCGAACGCGAGCAGGACAAACGCGGCAATCTCTGACATCCACCACCGCCAATCCACCGAAAGTGCCGATCAGCTCGGACGATCGGCACCCGGTCATCCACCCGTAGGCGAGGCGGACCGCCTGCGGGTGGAATGCGGAATCCACGATGTCGACCGCACGTCCAGAAACCCATGCCGGAACGAGCTGGCCGGAGGTCCTGCCAGGTGAAGACGTCCGGATCGGGGCGATCAACGGGTATAACGGCCGATGCATGGTGGACTTGTCACCGGAAAGGGATCCGTCAATGGGACCCGGTCGCCTTGTCGAGGGACACTCGTCTGCCGTGTTTCACGGCGGTGATGGCGTCGATGAGGCTAACGTCCTGACCATGCCTATCCGGGTCGGTGTCGCGTCTCTGAGCTGGTTTTCGGGTATGTACCGCCGTCGAGCTACGTCCGCATCGGGAGAGCTATGTCGTGGCACATAGGGATGCTTCCGCCGGAAACACCCGACCTCGGCGCCATCGCGCACGGGCCTGCCATTCTGGCGCGCAGCCAAGGCTTGCAGGTCGGGCTTCGCACGATCATCGCCTACAAGGGTGGGCTCGAAATCGCCGTGATGGTCGTCGCGACCGGCGCGCATGCCGACGTCGCCGAACGCCAGTATAAGGGCGCCGGCCGAGATCGACCCGGTCACCGGACGCCCGAACCCCCACCCGGTCCTGGGGGTGGCCTTCCGGTTCAGTGCTGCCGACGACTCGACCGAGCAACCATTTCCCCGCCGCAGCACCGCCGCACGATCGAAACCCGGCATGTTCCGGCGCGAATTCTTGTACACCACGAGTGAACTTCCTCGCTCGACCCTCCTGCGGTACCTCGTCGCATGGCCGCAGGTCGGGCTTTCCGCCACCACAGTCGAACTCACGCTCCCTGACCCGGATGATCTGCGTCGCCACATCATCCCCATGCCGAACTAAGCGGGTCATCTGGTGTCGTCGGGCTCCGTCAGGACGAGCGTGCCCGGAGGTGACTGCAACTGCAGGTCGAGCAGTTCGGCGACGACCCGGTAGCGCCCAGCCGCAAGCTCCTCGATGTCCGATCCCAGGTTGACCTGGAGGGACATGCGGCCGCCCGGCTCGAGGTCGGGCAGCGGAGGTGCGTGGGCGAAGAGCGTCACGCCGGATCCCAGCCGTTCGCCGTCCGGTCCGAGCACCCACCCGCGGACGGTCATGTGATCGCCGACGTCGTTCCTCCAAACGTGGTCTGAGGTATTGAGTACATCGATCGACAATTCCGGCAGTGTGCCAACCGTGGCGGTCTGCTCGGCTGGCCACCGCAGTTCCAGACCCGCCCGCCGGGCCGCGCAGGGCCGCCGCAGCGGGACCGGGCCGGGATCGGTGCTGACGGTCCAGGCTTCTCCGATCCAGTGCAGGAACACCAGTACCCACCCATTTCGCTGGTGGGGGTGTGGCGCGGCGAAGACGTCTCGTGGGTTGTCGATGAACTCCCAGCTGGGGAAGATCGGTCGCCAACCCTGGCGGGGGAGATCGAGCAGGTCATCAGGAGAGCGAAGGGTGAGCTTGCGGCCACCGATCAGGTCCCACAGCGACGAACCGGGTCCTTCGAGCGCCGCCGGATCGACTTCGAGGGAGCCGAGCTGAACCAGCCCCGGGTCTGACCGGTTCTCTTCGGAATCCGACCTCCTCATCATCGAATTATCGCGCGCTGTCGAACCTTTTGTTCACATGATGCCCGACGAAAGCACGTCACCGGTCAGCGATCCGCTTCCGGTGGGCACCGGCCAGCTCCGAGCCGTGTTGGGTTCCGATTCGTCTCGCTGCAGGTTCCCCGCACCGGGCGCTCTGGCGTAATCGAACCAGATAGCGTGAACTACAAGTAGCCGCCGATCGCAAGGAGCGCCATGCGCAAGCCGCTGTTGTTTGCCGCTGGAACGGTCGTGGTCGCTGGCGTTGCGATAGGCGTGCTCATCAACACCACCTCGCCCGCTCCTGCCCCTCCCTCTGACAAGGACCACAGTTCCGTGACTGACGACCAGAGCGCACCGGAAGACGACTGGGACGAGATCGACCCGGAAGAACCGATTATCGACGGTGACCCGCCTCTGACAGCAGAGGACTACGTCCGCGACTCACAACCTGACTCGCAGACCGCCGATGACGGCATGACCCTGATCCCCGGTACCGCGGTCTCGGGTGAGGGTTGGACCGCGGAGGCGCCCGGATAAGGATCCGCTTACGGCTGCGACACCGTTCGAGTATGAACGGGCAGAACTCCATCGCGGGGAACTGCGTGCGACGGACAGCACGGGTTCGGTAGCGTTCATTGATGGACCTGGTCACTCTCGTTCTCGCGTCACCACGCGGACGATTTTTCTGCGCGAACGTCGCGTACATGTGCAGTACGGACGAGCGAGCCGCCGACCCGTACCGTCCACGAACGCCTGCGGACGTGCTCGAGGTGATCGAGGCAGTCGATGTTCAAGCCATCTCGGGGCTGTCCGAACGGGACCTACTCAACGCTCTCGCGTTCGCGACAGACTGGGCACGGTACTGGCAACCGCCGGACGAGGACGATCTCATGTTCGCCATGCAGGACACCGTGGCGGCTTTACATCCAGTAGCTGCCACCGTTCTGGACTCCCCGCTCACCCGGTGGTGGGCGGAGCCAGTCGACCTCGACAACCAGCGGATGATCGGCCAACTGCATTCGAACGACGAGGAGTGGCCGGAATCGACGCTGCCCTACCGCAGTACTGCTGTCGGCCTCGATCAATGGCGCGACCACGTCCTCGCGATGGAAGCGCGGTTTCGCACTTGGCGCGCAGAACGTCCAGACAACGCCATCAGTGGGGAATGGTGGTCGACACCGTTACCCAGTGCCGCCTTGGAAACCAGCCGGGCACGGGATGACGTGGGCGCACTGGAATTGCTCCTGGAGGAAGACTCGTTCGGCGGGGACGAAGCGCGGGTCTGGCCGGTCACTGTCCGCCGCACACCCCGGGTCTACGAGATCACGAATCCGACGGACTGGGCGCGTTTGGTCGACGCGTATCCCTTGGCCGTCGTCGAGTCCAAGCGCTCCGATTGGTTCCACACCACCGGTGAGTATCACGACTGGTTCATTCCCGACTGGACTGCGGTGGCCGACGACTACGACGCCGTGCACCTCACTTTGCATGGCTACCTGACCACACCCGGCCTCGCAATCCCATTGGCAGACAACAACGGTGCAACTGTCCTGGCCGGGTGGAACCCGGACGCGACGTGGTGGCTGAACAACGACGTCGCTCACGTCGACGACGAGCCCGCCTTGTGGCGATGGTGTGACGATCACTGGGTACGAGCCTGAGCCCCGGAGAAGGATCGTCATCCGGCACGTTCCGGCGTTCGTGGAATCACCACCGGCAGTGATCATCTGACGAGGCCCGACGTAGCACTCTCAACTCGAAGCGAGAAAGGCTAGCTGCCGATGGTGATCGAGATATCGTCCGGTTCGCTGCGGGCTGCGAGGTAGTGGGTCCAGTCGCGGCGGGTGTAGTCCGCCCATTGGGTGGTGGTGTTGATATGCATTCCGAGCAGGTCGGCCACCACGGGTGCGGGCAGCTCGGCGGTGAGGGTGAAGAGGGCGGTGTTTCGGCCGACCCTGGTGGGGATGCCGAGTTTGGTGAGGTAGATGCTGAGCGTGTGGGCGGTGAGGGGCACGCCCGGTGTGGTGGGGCTGGGAAACAGGTAGGGGGCGCGGCCTGGTGGTGCGGCGGTGGCGGTGTCCTGGGCCGACACGAGCAGGTCGGTGACGAGCGCGGCAATTGCCGGGGGTAGCTGTAGCGGATTCCGCGAGAAGGTGAGGAAGGTTGCGCCGCCGCGTTGGGTGACCGCGTCGGTGGTGAGCAGCCGGATGCGGGTGAGCGGAATGCCGTAGAGCAGCACGATCAGCCCTGCGACGCGGACTGTTACCGGGATGGTGGTGTCGGCGAGGAGGCGGCGGATGCGGTCGGTGTGGTTGGCGGTGTCGAGGACTTCGGTGGGAAGCGTGGCGGGTTTCGCGGGCAGGGTGATGTCGTCGTCGATGAGACCGCGTTGGCTCAGCCAGATGATGAAGCCGGTGATGGCGCAGGTTCTGTCGCGGCTGCCGGCGAGCCAGTGTTCGAGGTGGGGTTGATCGAGGTTGTCGATGGTGAGGTGTTGGTCGTCGAGCCAGCGCAGCAGCCGGATCGCGATTCGGATCTTGTTGCGGTCGGAGGCGGCGCTGTGGTCGGTGTATCGGCGGCGGATGGCGCGTCGGCGGGCCCGGCGCAGCACACTCCATTGTGCGTAGGGTCTGATCAGCAATACCTGATGCGGCGGCAGGGTTTCGAGCACCGTGTCGAGCCACGGTTCGAGCCGTCCGAGGGGTTCGAGCCGGTCGGGCAGAATTTCGAGGTGCACCAGGACGGCGCGGAGGTAGTGCAGGGCCGTGGATGGGGCTAGGTCGTCCAGATCGTTGTGGCTGATCGGCTTCGCCAGTGCGCCGAGGTGGCGCAGCAGCGCGGCGGGCTTGGCCCGGTCGAGCCAGCGCAGCGTGGAGTCCGCCCGTTCTTTCCCGGCGAGATGGTCGACCAGCGGTTGCAGTTGGGCCCGCACACCGCCGTGTTCGTCGGCCAGCAGTTCGGTGAGGCGCCGGCGTATCGCACACCGCCGGCAGGTGCGAACGTAGTGCTGGGGTCCTGCTTCTCCGCAGGTGGTGCAGAGATGGTCGACTGCTCGCCCGGCGCAGGGACTGCAGATGGCCAGGCCGGCTGAGTTGGTGCCGGTGAGGACTCGGGTGTTGCCGCAGTTGGCACAGTGCTTCGGTGCCGCCACCGCCTGGCGGTAACAGCGTGCACAGACCGGGCCTCGCGGCCACAACGCCTTCGCCGGCCGAAAGTGTGTGCAGTCGACGCAGTGGTGGTGGACTTCGGGTCGACATCGGCTGCACAGGTCGGCGGCGCCGTCGCGGCCGCGGAGCGCGATCGGTGTGATCCGGCCGCAGCCACCGCATTCGCGTCGGGGGCGTTGGTAGCAGTGCGCGCACAGTGGGCCGTTCGAGTCGTGGGCTTTCGCGGCGGCGTTGCGCCCGCAGGATCCGCAGGTATGAACCGGGCGCGCGCAGGTGCCGCACAGTGGGCGCCCTTCAGGGTCGCGGCGCGAGGGTATTCGCGAGCGTCCGCAGCGGGTGCAGGTTTCGACGCGCTCTGGATCGACCTGGTAGCACTGGCGGCAGATCGGGCCTTCGGGTCGAACGGCGGTGGGGTTGCCCCGGCGGCCGCAGCGGGCGCAGATGGCGGTCTTCTCGCGGGTGACGCACCACTCGCAGCAGCGTCCCTCCGGGGCGAGGCGGATCAGCCGGGGCCACTGTTTCCCGCAGCGGACGCAGCCGGGAAGGGTGACGCGATGTCCGGCCGCGTCCAGGGCGTAGGCGAGGCGGACCAAGCCGATCGGCGCGTGCGGGTCGGGGGCGGTGAGGGCGTCGGGGTGAGCGGCGAGGTGACGGTCGAGGGCGCGTGCCCCGCGCCCATTCCACGATCCGACGTCGGTGAGGATGTGTTGGGCGTGCTGGGCGGTGATGGCCGGGGCCACGGACATAATCGTGCTGACCAGTCGGTGGCGCACGTCGTCGATCGAGTCGTGGGGTGGTCGGGGCGATGTCACTGCTCGGTGGCCGGGCGTCGAATCGTGGTGCGCTGGACCGCCGGACGGTCGGAGGAGCCGGCGTTCGCCGCTTTGCGGACGGACTGGTTGACGATCGTCGGCTCGATCAGGTCGTTCGGGGTGCAGTCGAGGATGTCGCACAGGGCAACGAGGGTGTCCATGCTCAACCGCTGGGGCGGCTGGGTGACCAGGCGGTAGACCTGCTCACGGGAGAGGGTGATGCCGCGTTCGGCGAGCAGCGGAACCAGGTCGGAGGTGTGGAAGATGTCGTGCTCGGCCATCTTGTGACGCAGGTGCCACTCGTAGCCCATCTTTTTGATCATTGTTCGCTCCACAGTTCGCCGAGTCGGGTGCGCAGGGCGCGGGTCAGCAGTTGATTGCGGTACTCATTGGACACTCCGGTGTAGATCGCGGTCGTCGAGGCATGCGCGTGTCCGACCTGTTCCTGCACGAAGCGGACGGGATAGTCGAATTCGATGAGATGTGTGACGTAGGAGTGCCGCAGGCAGTGCAAGTCCAGCGCACTGTCGAGACCGCATTCGCGGCGGGCGCCGGCGAACGCGAGGTTCACCGAACGTGGGGAAATCCGGCCGGCCCGCTCGGTCACCCACAACGCTGGATGTGCGCCCGGTGCCAGCGCGGGACGCACCTCGGACAGGTACTGCTCGATCACTTCGACGATCCAATCGAACTCCGGCACGGTCAACACGGTCCGGCGCTTGGCGGGCCCGCCTTTCGAGGCCTTGCCGTACCGGACCGCGACCGAGCCGACCTGCCGATGTTGCGGGGCCTGGGGATTGCGGCGCAGGTCGACCAGGTCGATCCGGCAGACTTCCGCGCGTCGGAGCCCGAATGCGTAACAGAACTTCAGCAGGGCCGAGTCCCGCATCGCGGCCAGCGCCCCCTTTCGCCCGCTGGCTCGGATGGTATCGACGCGGCTGTCCAGTGTGTCGAACAGTGCCTGCACCTCGTCGTAACTCAGGGGCCTGCGACGCGGGGTGCCCTCGTAGTCCGCCACGTGGAGAACCGAATTTCCCTCGTGAAACACCAATTCCGGTGCGCGACCGAATCGGTCGAGGCACACCTGCGTCCACCCGTAACGACGGTCGGTGAGGTACTCGCAGAACAGCCGGATCGTGATCTCGTAGCTGCGCACGGTCGACAGCGCGAGCGGACGCTCACCGGACCGCAACTAACTGATCCACTCCTCGGCCTCCGCCGGGGACCACTGCCACGGATACTGGTTCGTGAACTCGGTGAACCGCCTGATCATCCGGACCCGTCCCGCGATCGTGGGCTCCTTCAAGAACCGACTCCGCTGCTGCCGTGTCCACCCCTCGATCATCGCCTCCGCCATGGCCGGGGCTGGGTCAAGATGCACCACATTGTCGGCGAGCATCAGCCGCGCCGCGCCGGGCGCCTCGTTGTCCACCTCAATGTTGTATCAGACACAACATTGATGCATCCACTTCAGCGCGTGAATGCCCGCGATGTTCTGGTTCGAGGATGGCTCTGTGTCGTCAGAACAGGCCGATCTGATTGCGCGCCGCGTCGGTGTCGGTGCGCTGCTGGTAGGCGGCGGCGAAGGCGCGTGCGGCGGATTCGGTGCAGCCGATCTCGCGGCCGACCTGACTCCAGGACAGTCCGCTCTCGTGCAGTTGCCAGGCGTCGCGTTCGTCGTCGGTGGTCGGGTGGGCGGCGTGGATGGTCACTGGCCTGCTCCTCGGAGGTGGTTGAGACGCTGGGTGGCGGCGCGTTGCCGACGGCCGAGGACGCACATGTGTTCGTAGAGTTGGTCTTCGGGCAGCTTCTCGGCGGCCTGAGCGAGGGATTCGGCGACGGCGCGGAAGCTGCGCCGGTAGGCCTGGCTGACGACTGTGCGGGCGTAGTGGTCAACGGCGATGTGGTCGGCACCCCGGGTGGTGATGTTCGCCAGGTACCGGGAACGCTCGGCACCGTGGTGGCCGGCGAGCTCGCCGGTGCGTTCGAGTTCGGCGGCGACCATGGTGGGATCGTGTGGGACTCCGGAACTTACGAGCCTGGCGATCACGGCGAACAGTTCGCGGTGGATAGGTCGTTCGAAGTCCGCGGTCTCGAGGGCGGCGACAGTCCGGGCCGCGGCTTCCGCTGGCGCCCACAGCAGTGCGCACAAGCACAGGACCTCGATGTCGGTGTGGGCGTCGATGCCGAGGTCGGAGGCCTCGATGGAGTCTGCTGGCGTGGCGTCGGCGGTCTCAGTGGTGGGTATCAGCTCGAGTGCTGCGGCCATGTCGGTCAGCCCTTTCGTGTCGGTAGGAACAAATGGCCTCAAGCGGCAGGGAGTCGAGCCGGCAATCGCACCGTTTTTCACGGGACGATTTGTTGTATCGGCTGCAATAATTCCCAGTTGGCGAGTGCCGCGATGCGGTCGGGGCGAAAGCCGGACCAGTGTTGGTCGCCGGCCACGACGACGGGCGCTTGGAGGTAGCCGAGTCCCATCACCCGGTCGCGGGCGGAGAGGTTCTCGGTGAGGTCGACGATCGAATAGTCGATCCCCTTTTTGTCGAGGGCGCGGTAGGTGGAATTGCACTGAACGCAGTCCGGTTTGGTGTATACGGTGACCGTCATAATTTCCCCCTCCGTTGCATTTCCGATTGTGTCCATTTTATCGAATAATTGCGCCATTTCCAAGCCTTTCCCAGTTATTCGACGAGTAATTTACGGGCAATACATAAATGGTTGACGTGCCATTCTTCCGCAATATGGCGTCCCGCGATCAACCCCCGCGAGCGGGCCACTTAAGCACTCCCACCTGCCCATACTTCCGCCTAACCCTTGCACTGGCGGAGGTTCTGGCGCGTCGCCGGAGCGTCAAGGTGAGCGGGAAAGTTTTCCGCGAAATAAGGGAGTGGACGACCGCGTGGAAAAGTTTCCGAGGAGCGGACTTGATGCGGAGGCGTGGCGATAGAAAACTGAAAGAGAAAAGGGAAAAGGTGCCCGATTTGTTTTTCTTTTCGCTTCTCGGCGCTTTTTCGTTTTATCGGGTCACCTGCCGTTGGTGCGCCGGGTCCGCGGGTCGGCCGCGGTAGCGAGTGGTCCGCCTTCGGCCGTAGCCCGCGCCGCGTGTGGGCTGGTGGGGTGGGGCTGGGTCTTCGGCGCTGCGGCCGACCGCGTGTTCGCGGTAACCCGGCTGGCCCCTGGCCGGGGCGAGGTGGGTTCTCGCCCCGGCCAGGGGGTTTGGTCAGTCGATCTCGACGTCGTCGGGGGTGCGGTGTCCTCCGATGACTTCCTCGACCGGGGTCAGGGTGTGGCCGTGCTCGGTCAGGAAGGTCAGGTAGCGGTCGGTGCTTCGGGGGCGCGAGCGCCACGCGTCGTTGACCATCCGGGCTTCCAGTGCGGCGGCGACCAGCGCGAGGGTGATCACCTGGGCGCGGTTGTCGGTGGCGGTGTCGAGCAGTTTGAGCAGGCCGCTGCCGATGTTGAAGTCGGTGAAGCCGAGCAGCTCGGGAACCAGGGTGCTGGCGTTGTACTCGGAGAGCAGTCCGGAGTCGGCGGCGAGGGTTGCCGCGATGAATGTGGCGGTGCCCTTCGGGGCGGTCTTGCGTGCCAGCAGTGTGGTGCGCAGGAAGTCGCGGCGGACGGTGGTGGCTGCGGCGGCCTGCTTGTTCAGCTCCCGCACCTGGCGGCGTTCCTTACGCTGGCGTTCCTTGGACTCGGCTTCCATCCGGAGGGCTGCGGCCGCGTCGTCCTCGGTGCCTTCACCCTCGGTTGCGGTTCGGGCGGCTGCGAGTACCGGTGAGAGCGCTACTCCGGCACCGTCGAGGTCGAGGCACACGTACTCCGGTGTCCAGACCTGGCGGGTTTGCACCGTGTTCGCGTGCCGGTGCCCCTCATACGGGGTGGCGTCGGGGTGGTTCTCGGTGGACCAGTCCACCTCCTCGCCGTCGACTTCCTCGCCGCTCTCGGTGTCGAAGTAGCGTTCGTCCTTGCTTAGCCACACCGCCCACCGGGCCGGGTCGGTCTCGGTGTGGGCGGTGGTGACCTCGCTGCCGTCGGCGGCGACCAGGTCGGCGAGCAGGATATCGGTTCCGTACTGGGGTTCTTCGGCGAGGATCGTGTATCCCTTGTCGAGGTAGGACTGGGCGGCGGCGGCGCGTTCGGCCCTCTCCGCACGGTCGTCGAGCAGCCGTTGCGCGATGTATCGGAACTGGTACCGGCCAGCGGTCATCAGCTTGTCGACGGCCTCGGTGTCTCCTTCCGCTTCGATTATGTGGACATTTCACGTTGGTCAATCTTCTGGACAAGCCCAGGACATGGACCTCTCGATCGTTCGGCTCGCATGCGGGAAGCAACCTGGCCCATGAGGGCGTTCCGGCCCGTAGATGAAGGTTGAAATGCCCGGATCATGCAGTCCCACTCCTGCGCCGTGAAGACCGCCGGAAAGAACCCAAATGGGGGTGCCGCGGCATAGCCGCGGCAGTGCTTGGAAACTATGGTCGGTCAGTCGTCGGATGCGACCGGGTCGGTTCGGCATTGGCAGGACCGGGGGTATTGCTCGACGAGAGAAGCCGGAGGTCCTTCCGCTGCCGGGGCAGGTGTTTCGGGACTCCCATGGGTGTGTCGCTCGGCGGACACCTGCTGCTCCCAGTACATGTGCCCTCGGGCCAAGCGTGGAAGGCTCACGCGACTCCCCTTCTCCGTGTCCGACGCGCAATCACACCGGGCTTGGGTCATAAAGGCCCGGCACCGTCCTCGCCCTAGCCGCACAACTGGCTTTGCTCAGGTCGACTATCCGCTACCGGCATTCACATCCAAGCTCGATCGTCCCACCGGACACCTGTGGCTGTCGATCCCTGTCAAGTTTCGGGAGGGAACGGGATGCCCTGCAGGGGGTGGGCTATCCGTCGGACCCCGTTGCCGCGGCCGAATCGTGGATCAGCTGGGAGCCGATCTCGTCGGGATGTTGCCGCCCGCGGCTCGACTGGTATGACGGTTATCCCGTGAGTCCGTCGGCGTCGAGGCCGGGCGTCTCGGGCATCTGGAACCCTCCACCGGTCTCACCCGACAGGCCGGGCGTCTCGGGCATCTCGAACCCTCCACCGGTCTCACCCGACAGGCCGGGCGTCTCGGGCATCTCGAACCCTCCACCGGTCTCACCCGACAGGCCGGGCGTCTCGGGCATCTCGAACCCTCCACCGGTCTCACCCGACAGGCCGGGCGTCTCGGGCATCTCGAACCCTCCACCGGTCTCACCCGACAGGCCGGGCGTCTCGGGCATCTCGAACCCTCCACCGGTCTCACCCGACAGGCCGGGCGTCTCGGGCATCTGGAACCCTCCACCGGCGCTGCTGGCGGCCTCGCTACCGAAATTGGGCACGGTGGGTTGCTCAGGGTCCCCACCGAGCCCACCAGCGACCGGGGCCTGCTCGGCCGGGAAGGTTCCCCGGTCGGCGGGATGTGGCGTCGGCGGCGTGAAGGACTCTGCCGCTTCGCATACCAGCTTCCCATCCTTTTCCCAGCACCTCGCGGTTGCAGGTTCGGATCGGGGTGTTTGTTTTGGCATCTCCACTGCACGGAGGCTTAGTGCAACTGACGCTGCAATCGCGAGAACGGCGATAGCAGCAATAGCAGCAATAGCAGCAAGAATGCTTAGTTTCGGCTTGGGTTTCGACTTCGGCGTCGACTCCGAGGGCGGCCTAGGGTAGGAGTGAGATTCCCTCAGAATATCTGTCGTTAGTCCACCTTCTAACGCGTTGTGCCAAGCCTCCTTGAGGGCGGTGCGAGTCACTTCCCACTCAGCAATGCGGTCTTGCCACTCCTGGTAGAGCCTTTCCTCCTCCTGTCGGAGTCTGTCTAGCTCTTCCCGGGAGGTGGTCTGCTCACGCGATGGATCCGCACCGGAACTCCACTGTTCAGCATAGTTTTTCTCGTACTCGTCGCGCCGGTCGCGAGCCTCCCTCCACCCTCTCTCAGCATCTTCCATGCGGTGATATGCGTCCCGCCAATCCCAAAGGGCCTCAACGTGTTTATCAAGAAGTTTCTGCTGGTTCGCACTAATTGATATGCATGTGTTGGTCGTGACGGCTACTTGTTCGCTCATGACGGGTACTTTCTCTTTCGGCGGGGATCAGCCTCGCCTCCTGCCCGATCGCGTCAGAAACGGTTCGGTTGGATATGTTGTCCAGCGATGCGGCGGTGTGTGCGGGTGCTCTGCTCTTCGGAAGCCCCCGAGGGATGCCATCGCTGCTGTCTTACCCGGTGCTCGAACAACTCAACGCCGAGATGGAGGATGTTTTCGCACCCTGCCTCTGAGGTGGCCATGACCGATCGGGCCGTGCCAGTGCTGGATGCCGGATGTTGCGCCTCGGGCGGTTCGGCACTCAGAGGGTGATTTGCGTCGAGGCCTGGGCGGGCTTTGCCGGGTTGCTGTTCTCCCACAGGAATGTGTATGCGCCGGGGACGGGTTCGTCCATGACGAAGACAATCCACTCGCCTTCGATCTTGTTTATCGAGGAGACGTTCTCAGAGATGAATCCGCCGCGCTTGTCGCCGCGGGCGGACTGGCCGTCCGGACCTGACAGTTCGAAGTCGCCGGGGTTGACATCAGAGAACCCACCGGTCGAGCAACGGCCGCAGTTTGCGTTGATCTTGACCCAGACCTCATGCTTGCCCTTCTCGCCGGGCTGGTAGCTCGGCCAGAGAAATGCCTCGTCCAGGGTGATCTCCATGTCCGTGCCGAATGTCATCCCGACCGGGAGGCCCCTCGGCTCGATGCTCTCGACGCTGTCTTGTTCGGCTAGCGGGATTCGTGTCTGGTTCTCGTCGGCCTGGCCGTAAACGAGGACGACGCTGTCGATGACGTCGGGTGCGTCCGACGAAGTCTTCACAGATGCCGTGGCCGTGCCGAACGCTTCCCCGCCGCCAGCGATCTCGGGACTGTCGAATGACAGCTTGACCACTGCGCCATCGACCTCGAGGTATGCCTTGTCGGTAGGAGTGTGGCTGACTCCGACCAGGTTCTTGTAGTTCAGGTCGAAATCGAGTGTCGTCGACGCATCGTCCGAGTTCGCGGTCACCTTGTCGACGGTGATCTCGAAGCCATCGTGCCAGCCGATCTTGTCGATCTCGCGCTCGAATGCCGACTGGCTACCTTCCGACGTGGGTTCAGCGGCCGAGGCTAGTGCGGGGAGCAGGAGAGCTGCGGGTACAACAGCACTGATCAGAAGAGTCGAGCGAAGGGACTTGGGCCACATAGCGAATCTTTCTTTGGCGGGGGGCAGCGTTTCCGTGCCGATCAACGCTTCCTAGCTTCTCGCGGACAGGCACGGGATATCTTCGACAGCGGGGTGGAAGTTCCTCACCCCCGATGCTGTTCGTGCACCCGCTCCCTGCGCATCCACGACCGAGCCCGACATCGACGAACGCCCCCGGTCGAACACGACCTTGAGCGAGGAGCAGTTCGACCTCTTCGAACAGGACGCTGATCTCTACCTCCGCTCAGCTCAGGGCCAGCGCCAGGTCCCTGTCGGCGCGGTCACCTGTCGAGCGCGTGCCGATCGATCTCCCTACCCGATTTTCCCTGCCGATCTCGCAGCAAGGCGGCGCACCCGACGTGCCTGCGGTGGGGCGTCTGCGCGCCGGATATCCCGAGCGATCACGTTTCCAGTGCCTTCGACTGAAATGCGCTCTACATCAATTCTCTGGAAGACCACCGCATGCCAGGAAAAATGTGGTGCGACACTGAGTTTGGCTACTCCAGACAACAGGGCGGAGAGCGCCGCATCAATTTGTCCCGACGATGCAGGGGTGAGGAACTTCAGACCTGCCGAGGATATCAATCCGCTTCATTTCGCGGGAATCTTGTCGGGACAGCTAAACCGACAAGCAACACAAGGAGTTTCACATGTCGAACATCAAGAAGCGCACTGTTACGGCGATTGCCATTGCAGCTTTCGCGCTGTCGGCAGGTGCGGGAATTGCGTCCGCCGAACCGGGGGCGCCCGGGGGCGCGGGGGGCAGCGCCCCAGGCGCACCCGGGGTCGGCGCACCGGGTTTCGGCGCCCCCGGTACGGGCGGTGACGCGCAGAGCAACGCCGAGACCGGCAACGCCAATGCCGGTGACGGCGGCGCCGGCGCCCCCGGAATTTCCTTCGGCGGCCCGACCATCGGACTGAACAACGGCGGCGGCAACGGCAACAGTGAGGTGGGCAGCGGCGGCGACGGCGGCAATGCACGTTCCGGCGACGCCACCACGGGCCCGACCACCGGCGGCGACGGCTTCGGCGGCTGGGGTGTCGGCGGCAGCGGCGCGGGTGGCAACGGTGGAGCGGCCCCTGGAGGTGACGGCGGCACCATCAAGCAGGCACCTGCACCCTCCAACCAGGGCGGCGGCGGCAAGATCTGCGGCATCGTCCCGATTCCGATCGTCTGCTGATTGCGATTTCCTGCTCATAGGATCGCGGATTCCCACAGGGCCGGCTCACCCACGGCGACACGGGGCCGGTCGGCCCTGTGGGGGTCCACATGCACGCCAGGGGACCTGCGGCGTGCCCTTCAGCCCGAGAACGCCAGGGCATCGAGCTATCGGGAGAATGGTGCGCTGGGCGGTCTGTCTCCGCCCCCGACGATCACCCCGAGCATGGCACGGCGGCGTACCCGCCCCTGAACACGCTGCTTCGAAGCTGCGCTTCCGGGGGCATCGACCACTCCTGCGGCAATCACCCAACCGGGGGTCCTTCGTCCTCATTCATCCAGCCCGCGTCAACGCGCACGATTCGCGACTGGACGGTAAGAGGCAGGCGGGTCACTACTGCTATCCGTCGCCGCAGACCACCGGTTTTCCCTTCGCGCCGGGGTGTCCAGTCGAAGCAATTCCTCGGGATCGGCGGTGAGTCCAAAGACCGTCAGCCGATCTCGGCGACATCCAACCGTTTCGGGGCGCCCTAGACCTCTCTCGACTTCATCACGCAAGGAGTTTGACCATGTCGAACACTATGAAATTTGCTGTTCCCCTGATCGCCTTCACCGCAGTTGCCCTGTCCGTCAGTGGGGGAATCGCCAGCGCGGAAACCAATGACAGCGGCTGGCCGGGGGACTACAGCTGGGAAGGGCCGCAAGACACTACCTCGCGCGATTCCTCGGCCGCGCCACCCGCACCGACCGTCTCCGTCCATATCCCCGGTGTTTCACTGCCCGGGATCACCGTCGGCGGTGTCGGTGTCGGCACCGACGGTATCGCCTTCCCGGGCCCCACCATCGGCCTGCCCGGGCCGGCTGCGCTGCCGTAACCGCTCTCTCCATCCGCTGTACGACAACTTCTTTCATCCTCAGCGGATACCGCGGTACGCGGCGGCAGTCCCTCTTTCCACCGTCGGCTCGGTGTTGCGGACGAAGACCCGATGGTGCGGCATCGGGCACTCGGTCTCCGGGCAGTATTGGGCTCGTGACTCGCGCCACGGCTGGGCCCGGCCCGCGGGGTCGGGGCGTTCCCGGGCGGCGCTGTCGCTCGAGGTACGAGTTTTACCGCTGGTCGGTGGTGGTGCTAGTGGATCTGGTGCTGCGGTGGGTTCGACGGTAGCGGCGTCGACGGCCGATGCGGGCGGCGCCGACGGCGGCGGCGGCCCCGGCCGCCGCCGCGACTGCCGCACAGGCCACCACGGTGGTGGTGGTGGGTAGACGAGCGGTGAGAATCCAGAGGGCGCCCACGACCGCGGCGCCGAGCACGCCGGCGGTGACGGTGGCGCCGGTGATTCCGGTGATCCGGCTCCGCCCCCGGCGCAGCGAGCGCAGGAACGATTCGAGGTAGGCAACGGCGAACAGGGTCAGAGCGGCGAGTCCGACGGCGGCGGCGGTGGTGGTCGCCGGCTGGGTGGTGCGGACCGGAAACGTCCACGTGTCGATCACCTGACCGGCCTGGAGCAGGGTCAGGGTTCCGGTGAGCGTTCCGGCCACGAAGTACTGTCCGCCGGGTGGGGGCAGTGTCGCGACCGCGGCACCACCCTGGTTGATCAGTGGCGCGGCGCCGGTGTTCTTGACCGGGATGTCGAGCACGTCGAGGGCCAGGGTCGCAGTGTCGGCGAGACCGGCACCGGCCACCGTCACCGACACCGGCACGGTCAGATCGAGGGGGACGGGCGCACCGCCGGCTGGGTCCACGCCGGCGACGGTGACAACGCCGACCGGCGGCACATCGACCGGAGGCGAACCGAGACCGAGCAAGGCCACCAGAACGGTGATGGCCGTCAGGGCGGCGGCGATGACCAGCGGAACACGAGGGGAGGGGAGATTGACGACGGTGCGGACGTTGACGAGGTCGGCGCCCGATACGTCGGCGAGGCGGGCGCCGGGGGCGTGGACGGTGATCGACGGGCGCACCGTCGGCGGCGGTTCGGTGGCACGGGACCCGGGCGCTGTCGCGGTGGGTGATGCGGTCGGGTCGATGGATCCGGTCGGTGCCGTCGGGTCAGTGGTTGCTGCCGGGTCGGCCCGGTGCGAGTCGGTGCCGGGAGGGCCCGGGATGGGTCGTCGGGGTGCGGCGTGTGGCCGGGTCAGCGGCAACGGTGGATGGTCGTCGCTGTCGGTCAGAGTCGGGGTGTGCGGGGGTCCGAGACCGGTGGCCGAGACGATGGTGTCGGCTCCCATCACCGGGATGCCCTCGGTGGTCAGCCACCCCGGGCCCCAGCGACCGGTGGAGGCGGCGGCCAGCGCGATCCCGAAGGCCTCTGCGGAGGGGTAACGCAGGGTGGGGTCGGTGGCCAATCCGCGCATGACCACGTCGGCGATCGAGTCGGGGACCGCGGGCGCGGTCTCCTGCAGCGGGGTGGGGTCGTCGAAGGCGTGCATGAACAGCAGGGCCATGGCGTCGTCAGCTGGCGGGAACGGCAGTTCCCCGGCGAGGAGTTCGTAGAGCATGGTGGCCAGCGCGTAGACGTCGGTGGCGGGAGTGAGTTCGCCGCCGCGGGCCTGTTCCGGTGCGATGTAGGACGGGGTGCCGAGGACGTCGCCAGCCTTGGTGGCCAGGGTTTGGTCGCCGCCGATGACTTTGGCGATGCCGAAGTCGGTCACCTTGATCGCCCCGGAGGCCGCGAACAGCAGATTTTCGGGTTTGATGTCGCGGTGCAGGATGGACCGGTTGTGGGCGGCGGTCAACCCGGCCGCGCAGGCCAGTGCCACCGCGACGGCGGAGTGGGCGTTGAATCCGGTGCAGGTGAACCTGTTCCACACCGTGCCGCCGGGCAGCAGTTCCATCACCAGCAGGCACAGGCCGTCGTGTTCGACGAAGTCGTAGACCGGCACCACGTGCGGGTGGTCGAGGGAGGCGAGTAGCTGGCCCTCGGCGGTGAATCGGCGCCGGATGCCCGGGTCGGTGGCGAAGGCGGGCGGGAGCTGTTTGATCGCGACCGGGCGACCGAGGGCGCGGTGACGGCCGGCGAGCACGATTCCCCATCCGCCATGGCCGAGTTCGCCGCCCACCTCGTACGCGGGGAGGGCGGCGGTCACACGATCGATGTCGGTATCCATGTGCCGGTCCGATCAACGGGGTCGGTTGGTGCCGAGGGGACGAGTGTGCGGTGGGCCGGTGTCCGACGGCCACCGGTCGGTGGGACCTTCACCGATCCGCCCGGTCCGGTCGTCGTCCACGCCGTCACCGTCTTCGAGTTCGTCATCGACCATGTCGTCCTCGTCCTCATCCTCGGCCGTGTCCGGGGTGGGGGTGAGGTAGCCGAGGATGAAGAAACCGACGGCGAATCCGCCGGCGAGAAGCAGCCACCGATCCAGGGTCGGCGCCCACACCCGGGTGGCGGACAGGGTGAACGCGAGCACCAGCCCGATCCCGACGCCCGGGGTGAGCATCCGCAGGCCGCGTCGCCACCGGTTCTCGTGCAGTCGGCGCCGGGCGATGCCGAGGACTGCGTCGAGCACCGCGAGTGCGGTGAGCAGCGCCAGCGCCAGCCCGAACAGCCCGTACACCGACATCAGTGAGCCGCGCACATCGGTCACGGTCGAGATGTCGGCCAGAACGGTCCCATCATCGCCGCGGACGGTAACCGTCCCATTGATCAGGCCGGTGGCCTGCCCGTCGAGCCCGGAGAGGTCGAGCTCGAAATCGAGAGACTGGGTCTGTCCCGGCGCGACGGTCAACCCGACCGCGGTGTGATAGGAGAAGAAGGTCAACCCGAGGACGTGCCCGGACAGGTCGACCGCAGCGACGGTGACCGGGGCCGCGGTGGCGTTGTCGAGATTCACCGTCACCTGCGCAGGGCTGTGCGGGTCGAGACGGACCGGATAGGTCGGGCTGGCGGTGGCGATGTCCTGACCGTTGACGGTCACCGTCATCCCCACCGACTCTGCTGCACCGGCGCCTGGAGCGCCGAGTAGCACTGTCCCGAGGGCAATTACGAGCGCAATCAACCACCGCATGATCATGATTCCTCCTCGCGACCCGGCTGTGGAGTGAGAAGGCGTCGACGATAGATCGACAAACCTACGAGCAGGAAGAACACGATCACCACGGCGGTGGCGGTGGACCCCGTCGCTTGGCTGACCAGCACGATATCCAGTGGCGCGGCGAACGTGGGACCACAGTCGGCTGAGACATCGTGACGTCCGACATCGGCGCCCACTGCGCGTAGCGGTGCTCGGAAGACGCCGGTGTCGTCGGCGCGAACTCCGCCGACTTGCGCACCATCGACCGAGAGCAGTACCTCGGCGTCAGGTGGGCATCCTGCTCCGGCCATGGTCACCGCTTCGCCAGGTTCCACGGCCGCCGCGGCGAATACCAGACCGGGCTCTTGTGGTGGTGGAACCGCGTCGGGGACGACATCAGCAGGAGCGATCAAGCTCGGCACCTCCGGTAGTAGCACAAAGGGCCCTGGAACCATCAACTCTTCTCCTGGCCCCGGCCTGGATAGCCCCGGAACCTCTCGCACCGGAGTACATCGCGCAGGGTCGGTGCATCCCTCCGGCCATCGAATCGTCGGCGGTGTACACGGCGGGATGATGCAGGGTCCCTCACCGGTCCGGGTCAGAGGCTCGCGGGGAATGTCGACGCCCTTGCAGGGGAACTCGGGCGGCTCGCAGACCTCGCCACCCTCCCGGGTCAGAGGCTCGCGGGGAATGTCGACGCCCTTGCAGGGGAACTCGGGCGGCTCGCAGATCTCGCCGCCGCGTATCGGTGGAATGTCGGTGTTGCGCTCGCAGTGTGTGCCAGCCGGATAGCAGCCACGCCCGATCTCACCCGGGAACTCCTCCGGAATGACCTCCTCGGGTGGCGTCCACGGCTGCTGTTCCGGTGGCGTCCACGGCTGCTGCTCGGGTGGCGTCCACGGCTGCTGTTCCGGTGGCGTCCACGGCTGCTGCTCGGGTGGCGTCCACGGCTGCTGCTCGGGTGGCGTCCACGGCTGCTGTTCCGGTGGCGTCCACGGCTGCTGCTCGGGTGGCGTCCACGGCTGCTGCTCGGGTGGCGTCCACGGCTGCTGTTCCGGTGGCGTCCACGGCTGCTGCTCGGGTGGCGTCCACGGCTGCTGCTCGGGTGGGACCCAGGGAGCGACACCGCCAGGATCCGGGGAACAGTCCGGTGGCACACAGATCGGTTGCTGATCGTCGGCGGCCGTGTACGGTGCCGGGTCGAGACCCTCTCCTGGGCCTGGGAGAGGAAGCTGGGGCATCGTCGGCCACGGCGCGACGGGTTGTTGCCGCACAA